>JAAZAA010000441.1 GCA_012514535.1 Myxococcales bacterium
GCGAGCGGATGACGCGGTGCAGGCGGAGAATGTGCCGCAAGCGGGTGATGGAAACATGAGCCGGATCGCGATTTACGACACCACCCTGCGCGACGGCAGCCAGGGTGAAGGCGTCTCCTACACGGTGATGGACAAGCTCCGGATCGCGGAGCGCCTGGACCAGTTCGGGGTCACCTTCATCGAGGGCGGTTGGCCGGGCTCCAACCCGAAGGACGCCGAGTTCTTCGAGCGCGCCCGTGACCGGGAGTGGCGCCATTCGCTGCTCGCGGCGTTCGGCTCCACCCGTCGCGCGAACAAGACCCCCGAAGACGATCCGAACCTGCAGGCGCTCATCGCCTCGGGCGCGCCGGTGTGCACCATCTTCGGCAAGAGCTGGACGCTGCACGTCACCGACGTCCTCCGCACCACCCTCGACAAGAACCTGGAGATGATCGAGGAGAGCGTGCGCTTCCTCGCCAGCCAGGGACGGCGCGTGATGTACGACGCCGAACACTTCTTCGACGGCTACGCCGCGGACCCCGCCTACGCGGTGGAGACGCTGCTCGCGGCGCGCCGGGGCGGCGCCGAGACCCTCGTCCTCTGCGACACCAACGGCGGCAACCTGCCCTGGCGCATCGAAGACGTGGTGCGCGAGGTGCACGCGCGCGTCGAGCACCCCGTCGGGATCCACGCGCACGACGACACGGGCTGCGGCGTGGCCAACAGCCTGGCGGCGGTGCGCGGGGGCGCCACGCAGGTCCAGGGCACCATCAACGGCATCGGTGAGCGCTGCGGCAACGCCAACCTGAGCGTGATCATCCCGAACCTCGAGCTCAAGCTGGGCCTGAGCGCGCTGCCCCCGGGCCAGCTGCGCGAGGTGGGCGAGGTGTCTCGCTTCGTCGCCGAGGTGGCGAACCTCAGCCCCAACGAGAACATGGCGTACGTGGGGCGCGCGGCCTTCGCCCACAAGGGCGGCGTCCACGTGGCCGCCATGCGCCGTCACGCCAACTCGTACCAGCACATCGAGCCGGAACTCGTGGGCAACGAGATGCGGGTCGTGGTGAGCGAGCTCAGCGGCAAGGGCAACGTGCTCAGCAAGGCGGAGGAGCTGGGGCTCGTCTTCGACGACGGCGCCGAAGCGGAGGCGCTCGAGGAGATCAAGCGCGCCGAAGCCCGGGGGCTCTCCTACGAGGGAGCGGAGGCCTCCGTGTCCCTGCTCCTGCAGCGGCGCCGCGAGGGCTACGCGCCCCTGTTCGAGGTGCTCGACTACCAGGCCATCGTCGGCAAGAGACAGGGCCTCGAGTTCGTCGAGGCCACGGTGCGGCTGCGCGTGGGCGACGAGATCGTGCACACGGCCGGCGACGGCAACGGCCCCGTGAGCGCCCTGGACTCCGCCCTGCGCAAGGCCCTGATCCCCTTCTATCCGGCCATCGAGAAGCTCCACCTGGCCGACTACAAGGTCCGTATCCTGGACAGCGGCTCGGGGACGGGGGCGATCACGCGCGTGCTCATCGACAGTCGCGACGACCAGGGCGAATGGAGTACCGTCGGGGCCTCCAGCAACATCATCGAGGCGTCGATGGACGCCCTGCTCGACTCCATCGAGTTCGGGCTACGCAAGAGAGCAGAGAAGTCATGAATGCGAAGATCGTCGTCCTGCCCGGAGACGGGATTGGTCCGGAAATCACGGCCGAGGCCCAGCGCGTCCTCGAAGCGGTAGCCAAGAAGGGAGGCCATGAGTTCACGTTCAGCGAGCACCTCATCGGCGGCATCGCGATCGACGAGACGGGCACGGCTCTGCCGGACGAGACCCTGAAGGCCGCGCAAGAAGCGGACGCTGTCCTGCTCGGCGCCGTGGGCGGCCCCAAGTGGGACGATCCGAAGGCGAAGGTCCGCCCGGAGCAGGGTCTGCTCAAGATCCGCAAGAGCTTGGGGTTGTTCGCCAACCTGCGGCCCGTGCGCGGCTACAAGGAGCTCCTCGAGGCCTCTCCCCTCAAGACGGAGCGGGTGGAGGGCGTCGATCTCCTCGTGGTGCGTGAGCTCACGGGGGGCCTCTACTTCGGTCGCCCGCAGTTCCGTGAGCCCCACCAGGGCGAGGAGCGCGCCGTCGACACCCTCGAGTACACGACGCCGGAGATCCGGCGGGTGGTGAAGCTGGCCTGCGACATCGCTCGCGGGCGCCGCAAGCTGGTCACCTCCGTCGACAAGGCAAACGTGATCGAGACCTCGCGCCTGTGGCGCGACACCGCCAACGCCGTGGCCCAGGACTACCCGGACGTCACCCTCGAGCATCAGCTCGTCGACTCGTGCGCCATGCGCCTCGTGACGAACCCGAAGAGCTTCGACGTCATCGTCACCGAGAACATGTTCGGCGACATCCTCTCGGACGAGGCGGCCGTCCTCACGGGCTCTCTGGGGATGCTGCCCAGCGCCTCCCTGGGCGAGGGCAAGATCGGCCTCTACGAGCCGATCCACGGCTCGGCTCCGGACATCGCGGGCCAGGGCATCGCCAACCCCCTGGGGACGATCCTGAGCGCGGCGCTCTTGCTACGTCACAGCCTGCGCCTCGAAGCAGAGGCGAAGGCCGTCGAGGACGCGGTGGAGCGGACCCTGGCGAGCGGCGTGCGGCCGCGGGATCTGGGCGGCGATGCGACCACTCGGCAGGTCGGCGACGCCGTCCTGAGCCACCTGTAATCGCGCCCCGTCACTGCGACGGCGCAGCGCCCCCGTCACCGCGCATCACGGCGACGGCGCGGCGCCGTCGCCGTCGCCGCTCTCCGCCCACTCGGTCGTTGGTTCGGAGCGGCGGCGGAACGACGACGGTGCGGTGGAACGACGACGGTGCGGCGGAACGACGACGGTGCGGCGGAACGACGACGCCGCCACCGACGAGCCCGCCGTCTCGTCGGTGCAACGTGGTTGCACGGCCCCCCCTCGGCGCTAGCTTGCCCAGAGAACGTGCGCTCACGGGGAGCGCACGGATCAAGGGGGGGAACCATGTATCAGCAGCTGAAGACGAACCACGACCACGTCTTGGGGTATCAGCTCTCGGGCACCATCACGGAGGACGAGGCGAAGGAGATCCTCGCGCAGCTGAGCTCCGTCATCGATCGTGAGCAGACCGTGTGTTTGCTCGTCCGCTTGCCCGAGGAGCCCGAGCACGCGCAGCTCGCCGCCCTCAACCAGAACCTGCGCTTCTTCCGTGACCACGCGGATCGCATCGAGCGCTACGCGCTCGTCACGAACAGGACCTCGTACAAGTGGGCGGCACGCGCCGCAGACGTGCTCACGCCCATGGACGTGCGCCCCTACCCCCTCGAGGAAGAGGAAGAGGCGTGGCGCTGGCTGGAGTCGGGAGACGACTCGCCCCTGCGAGGGCGGCCCCAGCGCGCGTCGGAGCGCCGCCCCTGACGCCCCTCAGGCTCAGCCGAACCGCACTCGGAACAGGTGCGCCACGGTGGTGGCGCACTCCTCCAAGGACATCTCCGCGGTGTTGAGCAGCAGGTCGAAATTCAAGGGCGACGTGATGTCGCTCTTGAAGTGCCGCATGTAGAAGGTCCGGCGCTCCTCGTCGACGCGGGCCACCTTGATCTGCGCCTCCGCCTTGGTGAGCCCGTCGCGCTCGGCGATGTACTCCACGCGGCGCTCGAGCGGCGCGTAGCACCGGACCCGCAGCGTCCGATGCGCGTCGAGGATGAGGTGCCCGCCCCGCCCCACGACGACCCCCGAGCGGTGACGAGCCAGCGCCACGAGCGTCTCCGACAGGTTGCGGAGATAGTCACTCTGGCTGAAGCGCCGCACGATCATCAGATCGTCGATCCAGGACTCGAGGCGGCTCTGCGTGCGCTCGTCCAGCGCCTCGACCACCTGCCGGCGCACGTCCGCCCGACGCGCGACCTCGTGCACCAGCTCCTGAGCGTAGAACCCGATGTCGAGCTGCTCCGCCACCACGCGCCCCATCTCGCCGCCGAAGGCGCCGAACTCCCGCGACACGGTGATCATCGGACGTTGACGCACCTCGACCCTCGACTCGGGAGGCCGATCGCTCGCACCCTGCTGTTCGATCAGCCAGCGCAGGACCTGTTGATTGACGAGTTGCTCGACGCTACGTGCCATCCGGACGCTCCTTGGGATTCGAGGGGGGTGAGTTGCTCCTCGAGTGCCGCTCGACTCGCACGACGGCCGGCACGGCCGGCTCTCTGCTCCGATCGACACCCTCGTCGCTTGCCCAGTCGCAACGAACGGTTCGCTCGCGACGAACCGTCATGGGCTTGGGGAAGTTGTGAGAAGATTGAAGGTTTTTCGCATGAGGGTCAGGGGCGGCGCGGAGAACGAACTCCCGCGCATCTCTCAGATTGCCCGGATTTTCGAGGCCCGTGAAGTGGAAAATCGCGCGGGGGTACCTGGGACATCCCCCGCGAGACATTCCGCGGGATCTCCCGAGACTGCTCCCCAGGGGGCGCCTTTCGCGGGGCTCCTCGTCGTCCGTGACCGAACCCGTCGGCCCGCCTATGAACTCCCCGTGACCGACCCTTCTCCCGATCGCACCGATCCCCAAGCCGCTCCCAACCAGGGCGAAAAAATCGAGGCTCACACGCCGCTCGTGGCGACGGCTCATCTCCCCGCCGTAGGGGGGCGCATCGGCTCGGAGCTCGAACACTTCATCGTCGAGGAGCTCCCGCTCTACGAGGCCTCCGGGGAGGGCGAGCACCTCTATGTCTTCCTGGAGAAGCGCGGCGCCACGACCCAGGACCTGATCCAGGCCGTCGCGCGGACCGCGAACGTGCGCCCGCAGGACGTGGGCGCCGCGGGCATGAAAGACAAGCACGCCATCACCCGGCAGTGGTTGTCCTTGCCCGCCACGGCGCGTCCCCCCGAGGACTGGGAGCTCCCGGAGTTCGCGACCCTGCTCGAGAGATCGCGCCATCGAAACAAGCTGCGCACCGGGCATCTGCGCGCCAACCGCTTCCGCATCACGCTGGTGGACGTGCCCGCGGGCGGCCTCGAGCGGGCGCGGGCCGTCGTCGCGGAGCTGTCCCGGGCAGGCCTGCCCAACTACTACGGCGCGCAACGTTTCGGACGACACGGCAAGACCCTCGCGCAGGCGCTCCAGTGGCTGCGGCGGGATACGAGCGAGGACGGGGCGCGGCGGCGCGGGGGCCACGGGCGGCACTTTCAGACCAAGCTCCTGTCGAGCGCGGTGCAGTCGGAGATCTTCAATCGCTATCTCACCGCCCGCCTCGGCTGCGCCGAGCCGCTCCTCACGGGCGAGGTCGTCCGCCTCGACGGCACCGGTCGACACTTCGTCGTGGAGGACGTGGCGCAGGAGCTCCCCCGCTACGAGCAAGGAGACCTCCATCGGACGGGCCCGCTCCTGGGCCCCCGCACCCTGCAGGCCCGCGCGGCGGCGGCGGAGCTCGAGGCCCGGGTGCTCGAGGGGCTCGGCTTCGGGGAGGCGGAGCTGGCGACGCTGGGTCGAGCGGCTCCCGGAGCGCGCCGCGATCTGACGCTGCACCCCGAGGAGCTCGAGGTGGAAGAACCGGCGCCGGGGCTCCTGGTCCTGAGCTTCGTGCTCCCCGCGGGGAGCTACGCCACGCAGCTCGTCCGTGAGCTCACCCGCGCCCCCTGGCTCGAGCCTTACTGAAGCGGACGTTTTCTTTCCCGGCGTCGGCTCGTCGGCGCAAGTTCCCGCCATGGCCGCCGCTTTCCTCAGGGGGCGCCGTCGGCGCAGCACCCGTGGGGTCGCTCGTCGGGTCTCGCCCGTCTCTGCCGTTCGAGATTCTGCCGTTCGAGATTCTGCCGTTCGAGATTCTGCCGTTCGGGATTCTGCCGTTCGGGATTTTGCCGTTCGGGGGTCTGCTCCTCGGGACGTGGGTGAACGGGATCCGAGTGCTCGCGGTCCGAGCGCTCGCGCGTCGGGTGCCCGTGAGCGGGGGGATCGGGGCGCTCGGGGTTTCGGCGCTCGTGCTTTCGGCGCTCGTGCTTTCGGGGCCGGCGTCATTGGTGCCGGGGTCTCGCGGATTCGAGATCTCGCGATCGCCGCGCTGAGCGTCGCTCTGCTCGCGACGGGGTGCCTGCCGCCCCAAGGCTCCGACGAGCCGTGGCCCGCCAGCGCCCACTGGGACACCCCGGGATACGGCTGGCCCCCGCCCGCCGGAGAGCTTCCTGCGCGCCCGAGCGCGGCGAGCACCTCCGCCGCTCCGGCGCCGCCCTCGTCCGCGCCCAGCGCGCGCTCTGCCCCGCCCGCCGGTTCCTCCGGGGGTGCTCCCGAGCCGGCGCGGCCCGTCGCGATCGGCCCGGGCCGCCCCCTCCCCGGCGGGGACGCGTGCCTGACGACGCTGCGGCGCGCGGGGGTGCCCTTCGAGGAGGCAGCACCGACCCGCGGCGTGGACCTCCCCATCGTCGTCCTCGGCCCGCTCGGAGGCGTCGAGTACTGGGCGAGCGATCGGCGCCCGCTGCTCCTGGACTGTCGCCTCGCCGTCGCCCTGCACGAGATCGGGCCGATCCTCCGGGGGCACGGGGTGGTTCGCGCGCGCTTCTCCGGAGCCTACGTGCTGCGCACCACCCGCTCCGGTCGACCGAGCCGCCACGCGCGGGGGCTCGCCATCGACGTGCACGATCTGGCGACGGTCGACGCGACCTTCAGCGTCAAACAGCACTTCGCCCGCAACACTCCGTGCGCGCCGGACGCTCCGGTGCTGAACCGCGTCGCCTGCGATCTGTCCTCGACCCAGCTCTTCCGCGAGCTGCTCACCCCCGACTACGACCGCGACCACCACGATCACTTCCACCTGGCGATCGCGGACGATCCAGCGCCGAGCGGTTCCTAGAACGCCCGCCCAGCCCTCACCCTGGCCGGGTGCGCCGCTGGGACGCGGAGACCGGCAAGGCGAAGTGTCGCTCCAACAGGAGCGCCGTGAAGCGAGCGCGTAGGTAGAAGCCCCGCGGCAGCTCCGCGTAGGGCACGCCGTCCGCGTCCCGCGCCAGGCGCCGCGAGCGGGAGCTCGCCGCCTTCGGGCGCACCTGCAGGTAGCGCCCCAGGTGCCCGGTGAGCGTCTCCACCTCGCCACGACCGATGAGCCCGCTGAGCTCCTCCCAGTCGCTCCGCAGGGCCGCCTCGAGCTCGCCCTCGAGGCTCCAGAGGAGCGGGGTCCCGATGCAGCGCTCCCCCACGGGCAGGTGACGCTCCCCCTGGACGGGGACCCAGAGCACCCGCGCCAGCTTGTCCCGGACCCGGCTGTGGGCCCACTCGCCGCGGCCGATCTCGGCGAGCTCGATCGTGCACACGAAGGTGGACTCGAGGGGCCGACCCCGCGCGTCGACGGGGAGCGTCTTGAGCTCGATGCCGAGTCCCGTGAAGTCGGGCTGCGCCCGCGATTTCGCGTCGGCCCCGAGGGCCCGCTCGAGGAGCTGGCCGACCCAGCCCTTGTTGCGGCGCAGGTCGGGGGGCACCGGGACGTCCAGCGCTTCGGCCACCTCACCGAGGCGGCGCCCCGCGAGCGCCGTGGCCCGCTCGGTGAGCTCCTGCTCGCCGCGGGGAGGTGGCAAATGTTCGCCTGCCCGGGTGAGCTGGGCCAGCTCGAGGAGGAGGGGCCGCTCGGGAGGCGGTTCGGAGGGGGAGCGCTCGGAGGGCATCGGCTGCGCCCAGGTTAGCAGGAGGCTCTAGAGCGGCCCCGGCGGATGTGCGAGCTTGGGAGGACCCATGACCGTCTCGGCTCTCTCGGACCCACGACTCGGCGCCCGCTCGCCTCGTCGGACCTCCCCGTTCCTGCGTTGGACTCTCCCGTGCTCCCTCTTTCCGCTGCTGGCCGCGACCGCCTGCGGAGGCGCGCGGGAGCCCGCGGTCACCCCGGTGGAGGCGGCCGAGGAGGTCGCCGAAGCCCTCGGGGACGCAGCCCCCTACGAGGCCCCCGTCGACGAGGACGCGAGCCCGACCCCGGACGGGGGCGCCTCTCCGAAGGAGCAGCCCTCGCAAGGGCACGAGCCGAGCACCGCGACGCGGCCCCCCCGGCCCGCAGACGCCCACGGGGCGGGCGCTGACGCCGCCCGGGCGCAGCCTCCCAGCACCCACTGAGCTCCGTAGCGGCGCGGCCCCCCGTAGCGGCGCGACCCCCGTAGCGGCGCGACCCCCGTAGCGGCGCGACCCACGCATCCCCAGGCATACCCCAGCCTCGCACGAGCGGGTTTGCGGCGCTCCAGAATGGCGGTAGAGCAGGCGCCGCATGGAGCTCGACCACGTCCGCATCCGTGGGGCCCGGGAACACAACCTCAAGTCCGTCGACGTACGCATCCCGAAGAAGAGCCTCGTCGTGCTCTCGGGCGTCTCCGGCTCGGGCAAGTCTTCGCTCGCCTTCGACACCCTCTACGCGGAGGGCCAGCGGCGCTACGTCGAGTCCCTCTCCGCCTACGCTCGGCAGTTCCTCGGGCGCCTCGACAAGCCCCGCTACGACTCGATCCGCGGCCTCTCGCCGACGATCTCGATCGAGCAGAAGACGGCGGGCTCCAACCCGCGCTCGACGGTGGGCACCATCACGGAGATCGCCGACTACCTGCGGGTGCTCTTCGCCCGCGTGGGAGTCCAGCACTGCCTCGAGTGCGGCCAGCCCGTGAGCGGTCAGAGCGCGCAGCAGATCGCGCAGACCCTCGGCGCCCTCGACCCCGGCACCCGCGTCCACCTGCTCGTGCCGCTGCTCGCGAACCGCAAGGGGGAGCACCGCGAGCTCCTGGCGGAGGCCCGGCGGGACGGCATCGTGCGCCTGCGCATCGACGGCGAGATCCGCGCGAGCGAAGAGGTCGAAGCCCTCGACAAGCGCCGCAAACACAACGTCGAGGCGGTGCTCGACCGCATCGTGATCGGCAAGGCCACCCTGGCGCGCATCACCGAGTCCGTCGAGAAGGCGCTCGAGCGCGGGGACGGAGAGCTCATCGCCGCCCTCGACGACGGCGACCGGATCTTCTCGAGCAAGCGGGCGTGCTGTGGCCGCTCCTACCCCGAGCTGACCCCCCAGGCGTTCTCCTTCAACAACCCCCAGGGCATGTGCCCGGATTGCAACGGCCTCGGCACCCGCGTGGCGATGGATCCCGCGCGGATCGTCCCGAACACCAGCAAGACGATCGACGAGGGCGCCATCGTCCCCTGGGGTGAGGGCATCTCGAAGAAGAACACTGGCTGGGAGAACGGCACGCGCCTGCAGATCCTGAAACAGCTCGGCATCCCCCTGAACAAGCCGTGGAACAAGCTCACGGCGAAGCAACGGGATCTCGTGCTCTGGGGCACCGGAGAGAAGCGCTACGCGGTGCGCTGGGAGGGGGAGAACAGCCAGGGCACCCTCAACATGCGCTGGGAGGGCGTCATCCCCCGCATGATGCGCCGCTTCTCGGAGAGCAAGTCCGAGCGCGCGAAGACGTACTATCAGGGCTTCGTGGGCAACGCCGAGTGCCCCACCTGCCGCGGTACGCGTCTGCGCCGCGAGAGCGCGGCGGTGCGGGTCGCCGGTCGCTCTCTGACGGAGCTGGGGCGCCTCACCGTGCGCGACTGCCGCGAGTTCTTCGAGGGGCTCCAGCTCGAGGGCTCTGCTCGCCACATCGCCGGGGAAGTGCTCAAGGAGGTGCAGAGCCGGCTGGGCTTCCTCGATCGCGTCGGGCTGGGTTACCTCTCCCTCGACCGGGCCGGCCCGAGCCTCTCCGGCGGGGAGGCGCAGCGCATTCGCCTGGCGAGCCAGGTGGGCTCCGAGCTGACGGGGGTCATCTACGTGCTCGATGAGCCGAGCATCGGGCTCCACCAGCGGGACAACGATCGGCTCATCGCCACCCTCGTGCAGATGCGCGACATCGGCAACACCGTGGTGGTGGTCGAGCACGATCAGGACACCATCCTCGCCGCGGACTACGTCATCGATTTCGGTCCTGGTGCGGGCGCCGCCGGCGGCAGGGTCGTCCACGCGGGGACGCCCCAGAGCCTCCTGCGCTCGAAGGAGTCGCTCACGGGGGCCTACCTCTCGGGCCGCCGGCGCATCGAGGTGCCCACGCGGCGGCGCAGCCCGAAGGGCCACCTGGTGATCCGCGGGGCCTCCGAGAACAACCTGCGCGGCATCGACGTCTCCATCCCCCTGGGCGTGCTGACGACCGTCACCGGGGTGTCCGGGGCCGGCAAGAGCACCCTGATCAACGACATCCTCTACCCCGCGCTGGCCAAGGCCCTGCACAACGCGTCGGCGCCCGTCGGCCGGCACGAGCGCATCGAGGGCATCGACGCGATCGACAAGATCATCGACATCGACCAGAAGCCCATCGGGCGCACGCCGCGGAGCAACCCCGCCACGTACATCAAGGCCTTCGACGAGATCCGCAAGCTGTTCGCCGAGCTGCCCGACGCGCGCGCCCGGGGCTACTCACCGGGGCGCTTCTCCTTCAACGTCAAGGGCGGCCGCTGCGAGACCTGCGAGGGCGACGGCGTGCGCAAGATCGAGATGCACTTCCTCGCCGACGTGTTCGTCACCTGCGAGGAGTGCGACGGGCGTCGCTTCAACGACGCGACCCTCGACGTGAAGTACAAGGGCAAGAGCATCGCCGACGTGCTCGAGCTCACCGTAGACGAGGCGGTGGAGCTGTTCGCGGCGCACCCGTCGATCGCCGCTCCCCTCGCGCTCCTGCAAGAGGTCGGCGTGGGCTACCTGCACCTCGGCCAGCCCTCCCCCACCCTCTCGGGCGGCGAGGCCCAGCGCATCAAGCTCGCCCGCGAGCTCGCCAAGCGCGACACGGGCGACACCCTCTACCTGCTCGACGAGCCCACGACGGGCCTGCACTTCGAGGACGTGCGCAAGCTGCTCGGCGTCCTGGAGCGCCTCGTCGAGGCGGGCAACACCGTGGTCGTCATCGAGCACAACCTCGACGTGATCAAGACGGCGGACCACGTCATCGATCTGGGCCCGGAGGGAGGCCCCGACGGCGGCCTGTTGGTGGCGGAAGGCACCCCCGAGGACATCGCCGCCCACCCGAGCTCGTTCACCGGGAAGTATCTGGCGCCCTTGCTCGCGCCCCCGCGCTCTCAGGGGCGGTACCGCGCCACGAGCAAGGCCACGTCATCGTCGCGCACGGGGGCGAAGTCTCGCAGCGCGCTCAGCACCTGATCACGGATCTCCGCCACCGGGCGCTCCCCCGCGCGCTCGACCAAGGCGAGGAGGCGCTCCATCCCGAAGCGCTCTCCCTCCGCGTTCTGGGACTCCAGGGCCCCGTCCGTGTACAGCACCAGGACGTCGCCGGGCGTGAGGCGCGCCTCGTGGTCGTGGGTGACGGCGTCGATGTCTTGGGTCGCGGCGACCCACGTCCCGTCGGTGGGGATGAGCTCACACTTGCCCGTCGCCGCGCGCCAGATGATCAGGTCCTCGTGCGCGCCAGCGAAGCTCAGGCTACCGTCCTTGCGATACCGGATGACGGACAGCGTGGCGTGCTCGTTCTGCTCGAGGCGCCTCCGAACGTTGTCGTAGAGGACCTGGTTCACGACGTGGATGAGGTCTCGCGGGCGCGTCTGCGGGGCCAGCGCCGCCACGGCGGCGACCACGCTCTGCAGCATGACCATGACGATCCCCGGGCGGAGTCCGTGCCCCGCCACGTCGCCGATGCCGATCCAAGCGCCGCCCTCGAAGGGCAGCACGTCGTAGTAGTCCCCCCCGACCTCCGCGGCGGGCTCCATCGTGGCCACGACCTCGAGGCCCTCGACGCTCACGTCCCGGGGGAGGATCGAGCTCTGGATGCGCGCGGCGATCTCCAGCTCCTGCTCCAGGCGTTGCCGCTCCACGCGCTCGCGGAGCGCGGCTTCCTCGGCGAGCCTCTGGGCCAAGCGCGCGCCCTGGAGCGCCGCGCTCACCATCTCCGCCACGGCCTGGTGCAGCGCCCCGTGTCCGGGGACGTAGTCGAGGGCCAACAAGCCCAGGCGCTCCGCGTCGAAGCACAGGGCGTGGACCGTCTGGGTCGTGCGCGCGGTGCGAGGGCTCGGCCACAGACGACGAGTCGGCACCCACTCGTCCCCGGGCGTCAGGCTCCCGGCGAGGGTCGGCTCGTAGGCGAGCAAGCACCGGGACAGCTCGGGGAGAGGCACCTCGAGCGCCCAGGGCGGCTCGGGGGGCGAGCTGCCCCGCGGGCTGCTGCTCGCTTCGGGTTCGTCGTAGAGGAGCAGCGAGCACGCGGGGACGCCGAGGCGCGGGAGCTCCGAGCGGACGGCCCGCCGCAGGGCCTCCACGTCGAAGGTGGTGAGCAGCGCGCGGGCCGCGGTGATCAGCGCGTCCGCCTGGGTCTGCACCTCTTGGGCGCGAGAAGCCGCCTCGCGCTCCGCCGCCTCCGCGCAGAGGATGCGGGCCTGGTGGAGCGCCAGCTCGGCGTTGTCTCGCACCTCCGGCGCGTTGGCGAGCGCCGGGCGCAGCGACGCGCTGAGCTCCGTCAGGAGCTCCTGCAGGTTGCGGACGGGCGTCCCCCCTCGCGTCAGATCCGCGACGATCCGCTCGAGGAGCGAGAACACCGTGTTGCGCCGCTCCGCCGAGGGGTGCAGCAACGCGGCGACGAGCTCCCCCGCGTGGTGGGGCATCGCCCCCGCGCGCACCAACCACTGCTCGGCGACCGCCACAGCCTCGCGGGCGGCCTCCTCCAAGGAAGGCGCGGGACCGCCGCTCGGCGCCGCCCCTGCCCGCTCGATCGCCGTCGACACGCAGCCGCAGGAGCGACGCAGCACCAGCTCGCCGGTTACCGTGTGGAGCTCCGAAGCGCTCACCGCGTGCTCCGACAACACCACGTCGAAGGCGGCGCGCGCGAGCTCCCCGAAGGGCTGCCGCACCGTCGACAGGGGCGGCGAAGCGGACCACGCCACCTCCACGTCGTCGAAGCCGATGAGGGAGAGGCTCTCGGGCACCCGCGCGCCGGCGCGCTCCAACGCGCGGAGGGCGCCGAGGGCCATGGAGTCGTTGCCGGCCATCACCGCGTCGAAATCCGTCCCGCGGGTCCGCACGTAGTCCGTCATCGCACGTTCGGCGCTGTGCTCGTCGAAGTCCCCCTGCACCACCAGCGCCGGATCCCAACGGATCTCCTGACGTCGCAACACATCCCGGTAGATGGCGAAGCGCGTGTTCGCCTCCGTGTTGCTCTTGGGCCCACGCAAAAACAGAATCCTGCGCCGCCCATGGTGGCGCACCAGGTGCTCCAGGGCCGCGCGCATGGCGGGCTCGTTGTCCACCTGCACGCAGGGAAAGCCCGGGCAGCGAAAGCCGATGGTGCACGTGGGCAGGGGGTGGAAGCGCCGGAGCAGCTCCGCCATGCGATCGGGGCCGTACCCCCGCGCGATGGAGAGGACCAGGAGCGCGTCCACGGACTCGGGGGAGACGACCGCGAAGGCGTCGTTGCGCAGGCGATCCACCTCGAGCTGGCCCCCCACGAAGAACGCCACGGACACGTCCCTCGCGACGCCCTCGCGATGCATCGCGTGCACCACCCGCGCGGTGTAGGCGTCCCCCAAGTCTTCGACGAGGACTCCCACCCTCGCACGTGCGCTCCCGGCTCCACCGTGGAAGCTCTGGAGGTCCTGTGCCCGGGTCACTCTTCTCCTACTGATGGCAGAACTCGGTCCGCCCTCGGATCGAATCCCTGCGCGCCGTCCTCTTCCCCCTGGTCGAACGAGGGATTCCCAAGTGGGGCTACGATACCACAGCCGCCGATCGGAGCGACAGGGGCGGCACGATCCAGAGCGCGGCGGATCCCGAGCGCGGCGGATCCCGAGCGCGAGGGCGCCCTCCCGCGGAACGTACCGCGCGCCTGTCGTCCCTTTTTGGCCAGAGCGCCCGAACCGGCTAAGTTCGCCCCGTGTCGGAGCCCCCTCGTGGTGTCAGCCGCGGCGTACGCCGTCGCCCTCCCCGTGGATCCCGCGGCGTTGAATTTCTTCCCGTGGGGTCCATCGCGGCCGCGGTGGACGAGGTCCACGCGGATGATTCCCGTCGTGCTGCATTCGTTCGAGATCCCGCGGGCGTCGTTTCGGCGGGGCCCGCTGCGGCGATCCTCCTGTGCGCTCTCGCCTGCGCCGTCGGAGGCTGTAGCGAAGAGGAGGAGTCCGTCGGCGGCGTCCAGTCAGCGCTCCCCACCGAGGACTCTCCCCCGAGCGGACGAGGCGACGCCCCCGCGGACGACCCGGACCTCCCTCCGCAGAAATCCGAAGGCGGCGCCGACGGAGCTGGAGACGCGGCGGGGGACGACGCACGCGCCGACGC
>JAAZAA010000442.1 GCA_012514535.1 Myxococcales bacterium
CCGCAGCGCTAGGCCTGCGCGCGTGCCCGGATGGTCAGCGGCTCGCGCGGCTCCCCTTCGCGCTGCAGCTCGAAGGTCTTCCCCGGGAACACGCGCCCCAGAGCCGCGGTCAGCTCGCCCCGCACGCCGTCGAAGCTCGCCTCGTCGTTCTGGATGTGGAGGCGATCGGGGACGCGGATCAGGATCTCCTGCGTGGAGAACACCGGCTTCACCGGCAGCTCCGCAGCCGCGGCGAGCAGCTCCGTCGCCTTCAGGGCGCGGCGCAGGGCGTCGTCGACGAGCTCCGCGCCCTCGGGGAGCGCCCGCTTGCGGCTGTAGAGCAGTCCCGGGCGGTCGTCGGCCACGTCGACGTAGTAGTCGGAGCCGTGCCCCACGAGCACCACGCCGGGGCCTCCGGGCACGTGAGTGTAATCGGCGACGTCGATCACCATCTCGTCGAGCACGTTGTCCCGGATCCAGCGGTGGAACACGGGCACGAAGCTCTCGATGTCCTCGAGGCGGAGGTTGTCGGCGAAGATCTTGACCTGCAGCTTGGTGGCTTTCATGGGACGTTCGTCTCGCAAGGGTAAGTGCGGGCGCGCTGCGGCGGCGCGGGCGGCCGACCCTGCGTCGACCTGCCCGCGCGGCGCTTCACGCGCTGGTCTTCATTCCGCCGCCGCGGCCTTCGACGCCATCTTCTGATGGCAGGCGTGTGCCGCGTCCACGAAGAGCTGCGCCTCCTCGAGGAGCTGGCGGGCGCTCTCCTTGCTGCCGTCCCCGAGGCCGTCGGCGTGGGCGCGCAGGAGGTAGTGGGCGAACTTCGCGCCCATGTACTTGTCGTGGAAGATCTGCGGATCGACGAGGTTCTTCTTGAAGTCGCTCACGATCTCGTCGGGATCCTCCGAGAGGTTCGGGTTCAGCTCCCGAGCCAGGGCGCGGGCGGCCTTCAACATGGCGTCGTAGGCGCGCTGCGCGGCCTTGGCGGCTTCGTTCTCGTCGAGGAGCAGCTGCGCCTCGAAGAGCTCCCGCTCCGCGGCGGAGAGCCCGAACTCGACGAAGCTGATGACCTCGCCCGCGCACTCACCGACGCCGATGTCGCCGATGGTGTACTCGCGCGGGTCACCCCAGTCCGTGTAGTAGCTCGGATCCACGTCGTAGGGGGGCACGGCGGTGAACGGATCGATGAGCGCCTTCACCTGCCGCTTGCCGATGCGCTCGACCCACTCGCGGAACTTCTCGTCGCCCTGACGGCCGGCGGTGTACGCCTCCGTCAGCGCGTTCACGACCTCCGGCACCTTCTTCGAGGGCACCGCGCCGATGGCGAGCCCGTAGGCGCCCGCGTTGTTCGTCCACTCTCCGCCCACCACGAGCTGGAAGTGCGGCACGCGTCGGCCACCGACCACGCGGCTCACGCCGAGGAAGCCGATGTCGGCCACGTGATGCTGACCGCAGCTGTTGAAGCACCCGGAGCACTTCACGTGGAGATCGTCCGCGGCGTTGCCGACCACCGCGAGCCGACGCCGCAGCTCCATGGCTAGCCCGCGCGACGACGAGATGCCGAGCTTGCAGGTGTCGGTGCCGGGGCACGAGGTGATGTCGCTGAGCGTCCCGGCGCCGGGCTCCGCCAACTCCAGGCTCACCAAGCGCTCATAGACAGCCGGGAGATCGGAGCTGCTCACCCAGCGGATGACGGCGTTCTGATCGGCGGTCAGGCGAATGGAGTCGCCGGTGAACTCCCGGGCGATGTCCGCCAGGCCGCGCCCCTGCTTGGGCGTGAAGTCTCCGAGCGGCATCTTGACGATGATGCTCGAGTAGCCTTCCTGCTTCTGCGGCTTCACGTTGTGCTGAGCCCAGGCCTCGTACCCCTCGGGCAAGGGACCGGTGGGCAGGGCGCTGCCGGGCTTCAGGGGCTTCTCGTCGGTCGCGTGCAGGTCGTCGAGGAAGGCCGTCCAGCGCGGATCGGGGCGCAGGTTCTCGCGCTCCTCGAGGACGAGGCGCCGGAACTCCTCGATGCCCAGCTTCTTGACGAGGAACTTGAGGCGAGCGCGCGAGCGGTTCTGCTTCTCACCGAGCTTGCCGAAGACGCGGCACACGGCCTGGGTGAGCGGGAACAGCTCCTCCTCGGGGACGAACTCCTCGAGCAGGAACGCCGCCTGGGGCACCGCGCCGAGACCACCGCCGACGTAGTACTGGAAGCCTCGCCGACCGTCCTTCACCCGGGCGATGCAGCCCACGTCATGGAAGTTGGTCAGACCGCAGGCGCTCTCCTTGCAGCCGCTGAAAGCGATCTTGAACTTGCGCCCGAAGTCCTGGGTGTCGTCGTGCCCCAGCAGGAAGAACATGATCGCGTTGGCGTAGGGCGTCACGTCGAAGGTCTCGCCCCGGCACACGCCGGCGTAGGGGCAAGCCGTGATGTTGCGCACGGAGTTCCCGCAGGCCTCACGGGTCGTGATCCCCACGGCCGCCAGGCGTCGCATCAGGTCCGGCGTGTCCTCGATGTGCACGAAGTGCAGCTGGATGTCCTGACGCGTGGTCACGTGCAGGATCTGATCGGAGTACTCCTCCGCCAGATCGCAGAGCACCTCGAGCTGCTGTGCGGTGAGCTTCCCGAAGGGGATCTTGATGCGCTGCATCCCGGGGGCGTCCCACAGGGTGTCAGGGCCCTTCGTCAGATCCGACGGGAACTGGAGCTTCCGCGTCTCGACGCCGTCGTGGCGCTGCCCGTTGTCGTAGCGTTGCCCGTAGGTGCCACGGCGCAGGCGGGTCTCGGCGAAGATCTTGTCTTCGAGCCGACCCTGCTTCTTCAGCTGGATCTGGGTCTCGAAGACTTCGAGCTCCTTGCGCCAGTCCTCACGAATCGTCGGGTCGAGCTTCTCTTTCCAGGTGCTGGGGGCGGTCATGGCTAGGCTCCTCTACCCGCGCCGAGCGCTGCGGCGAGCGGCGCGCGGTTCCCCTGGCGGAGCGAACGCTTTCCGGACCCAGGGCGGGGACCCGATGTATACCCCCTATTCCCGGTGAGACAAGTGCGACAATTGCCTCGCGAGTGGCCAGGGGCCCGTCGAGGCGCCTCTGAGCCGCCCCGGGACGCCCGCCCCACCCCCAAGGAGCCCCTGGACGGCCAGCGCGCCGTCGAGGGGGCCTGGCCCGAGGGGACCGGCCGGTCGCGGGGGCCCATCGTACCAGACTCCCGCGGAGATCCCTCAGTACTCCCCCCAAGGTGCGCCCCCCGATCCCAGCGCCTCCATCCCTCGGCGCCGATCAACGGCCGCCCGGGGCTGCCCCTGTTGCCGCCCCGGGAGCGCCCCGGCACTCGAGCAAGGAATGCCCGAGGCCGACGCCGTGTCGCTCGTCGACGATCTCCAGGCCGGCGCGCTCGACGCAGCGGCGCAGGGTGCCGCTGTCGTAGAGCCGGCTGTTCCCGTTCGCCACGCAGGTGAAGTACAGGGAGGCTGCCTGCAGCACGACCTCCGCCGCGCGCGTCTGCTGCCGGTCCCAGAAATTGTCCATGATGAGGAGCCGCGTCGCAGGCCCCATCACCGACCGCGCGAGCCGCAGGATGTGCACGACCTCCACCTCGGAGAAGCAGCACAAGAACTGGCTCATCCAGATGACGTCGTGCCCCGCGGGCAGGGCCGCGTCGAGGGCGAGCAGATCCACGGGGTGATAGGACACGCGCCGACCGTCCCCCGCCTGCTCCACCTCCCGCCGACAGCTCTCCAGCTGCCCCGG
This sequence comes from Myxococcales bacterium, assembly GCA_012514535.1. Lineage (GTDB taxonomy): Bacteria > Myxococcota_A > Polyangia > Polyangiales > Polyangiaceae > NIC37A-2. Next base: position 3,709 of record JAAZAA010000442.1, read on the forward strand.
GAGATCGGCCACGGTGATCCGAACGTCGGGATCGTAGCCGAGACAGGCCAGCGCGAACTTGCCCGTGTTGCCTCCCACGTCGAGGACGCGCGCCGGTCGCGACGAGAACACCTGGGGCAAGACGAGGGGAAACGAGTCGTCCGAATAGAAATGGTCGAACTCGAGCCAGCTCGTCCGCGCCGGCTCTCCGAGCTCCGCGAGCCCCGCGTACACCGTGGACCAGGGCCCGAGCTCCGCGAGCCCCGCCGGCTTCCCGGAGGCGATCGCCTCGCCCAGGTGCCCCATCGCGCGGTAACACACGTCCTGGACGAAGTTCATGTTGGCCCGCGTCATCGGGTCACGCTCCACCAGGTACGCCAGCGCCGTCGGCCGAAAGCGCCCCTCCTGCTGAACGACCAGATCCGTGGCCAACCCCGCTTCGAGGAGCACGGTCACGCCGTAGGGGCTAGTGTCCGTGGCCGTGGCGAGCTCGTCCACGGAGGCTCCCTGGGCTACCCGGGCGATCAGCTCGCGCAAGAGCCCGCGCTCCCGCAGCACCCAGGCCGCCTGGAAGAGGACGGGGGCCCAGGCCAGGAGCTGGGCCCGGTGCATGGCATCGGGGCGCCCACGGGGGCGCGCCGCGGCCGCGCGCTGCGCGGCGACCCGGGTCTTCGACTCCGACGGTCGCGACTCGGGAGACTCCGCTCTCGCCACTGCTGGCTTCGGGCCTGCTGACGCCCGGGGCTCGCTCATCGCGGAATCCTCTCGCACCTTCCGGGCGAGTTGGCCAGTCCCGCGCCGCCTTTTCGGAATCCACCGCCCGGGCCGCCGCCTTTTTCGCGTGCGAAGCCCGTGGTAACCACCCGCCTCCATGCGTTACCACCGCGCCCTGCTCCCCACCCTGAAGGAGGCCCCTTCCGACGCCACCAGCGCCAGCCACGTCTTGTTGACCCGTGCCGGGTACGTCCGGCGCGTGGGCGCCGGCATCTACAGCTTCCTCCCCCTCGGGCTCCGGACCCTGCGCAACATCGAGCGCATCGTCCGGGAGGAGATGGATCGGGCCGGCGCGCAGGAGGTGCTGCTCCCCGCGCTGCTCCCGTCCGAGTACTTCAAGGAGACGGGCCGCTGGGATTTGTTCGGGGACACCCTGCTGCGGCTGAAGGATCGCAAAGGGGGTGACTACCACCTCGGCCCCACTCACGAAGAGATCATCACTGATCTCGCCCGCCGGGAGATCCGGAGCTACCGCGATCTGCCGAAGAACCTCTACCAGGTGCAGGCGAAGTTCCGCGACGAGCCGAGGCCGCGCGGCGGCCTGCTGCGCGGGCGTGAGTTCATCATGAAGGACGCCTACTCCTTCGACGTGGACGAGACGCGCGCCTTCGAGAGCTACGAGGCGATGCGCCAGGCCTACGTGCGCATCTTCGATCGCATGGGGCTCGATTACCGCCTGGTGAGCGCCGACTCCGGCGCGATGGGCGGCAGCAAGAGCGCCGAGTTCCAGGTGCTGGTGCAGAGCGGCGAGGATTTCATCGCTGCCTGTCCGAGCTGCGAGTTCGCCGCCAACCTCGAGGTCGCGTCGCCCCCGGCGCCCGCGCCCGGCAGCCCGGCGGCAGACCTGCCCGCGCCCGAGAAGGTCCACACCCCCGGGCACGGGAGCATCGAGGCCGTCGCCGGGTTCCTCGGCGCGAGCCCCCGCCAGTTCCTGAAGAGCCTGGTCTATCTGGCGGGCAAGGAGCTGGTGCTCGTAATCGTGCGCGGCGATCACGACGTCAACGAGCTGAAGCTGGCGCGCGCGCTCGGCGTGGACGAGGTGTTCCTGGCGAGCGCCGCCGACGTCGTGCAGGCGACGGGCGCCCAGGTCGGGTTCGCGGGTCCGGTCGGCTTCTCGGGGCGCGTCGTCATCGATCCGGACGCGGCGGCCGTCGACGACGGCATCACCGGGGCCAACGAGACGGACTACCACCTCCGGCACGTGCGCTTCGGCCGGGATTTCCAGGCGGAGGTGCAGCCCGTGCGCATGGTGATGGCGGGCGATCCGTGCCCCAGCTGCGGCGCGGCGCTCGCCATCTACCGCGGCATCGAGGGCGGGCACATCTTCGTGCTCGGCACCCACTACACCGCCCAGATGAACGCGATGTACCTCGACGAGCAGGGCAACGAGCGCCCCATCGTCATGGGTTGCTACGGCATCGGCATCTCCCGGCTCGTGGCGGCGATCGTCGAGCAGCACAACGACGACAACGGCATCCGCTGGCCCGCCGCGGTGGCGCCGTACCCCGTACACATCGTCCAGCTCGGCACCTCTCAGGAGGTGGTCGACGCGGTGGCGCGCCTCGAGCAGGAGCTCACCGCCGCCGGCCTGGAGCCCCTCGTCGACGACCGGGACGAGCGCCCCGGCGTCAAATTCAAGGACGCGGACCTCATCGGCCTTCCCCTCCGCATCACCGTGGGTGAGCGCGGTCTCAAGGACGGCAACGTGGAGCTCAAGCCGCGCACGGAGCCCAACCCGAAGAACGCCCAGGCCGTGCCGCTGGCAGACGCGACGCGCGTCGTCGTCGCGGAGCTCCGGGCGCTGACTGGACCGCGCGCGAACGCGGGTTCACCCTGAGCGAGACTTCCATGAGCGACTCGAAGAACCGATTTGCCGGCTCCACCGACGCCGTCCACGCAGGCACCCCTCGACACCGCCCCCACCACGCCCTCGCCCTCGAGGTCGCGCAGACGGCGACCTACACCTTCGAGAGCACGGCGGACCTCGAGCAGTACATGCGCGGGGAGGACGACAACCCCAACCGCGAGGAGTACGGCCGCTACGGCAACCCCACGGTGCGGGAGCTGGAGAACCGCGTGGCGGCCCTCGAGGCCTGCGACGACGCCATCGCCTTCTCCAGCGGCATGGCCGCCATGACGACCACCTTGTTCGCCTTGCTGAAGCAGGGCGATCACGTGGTGCTCTTCCGCGACTGCTACCGCCGCACGCGACAGTTCGTGACCACGTGGCTCAGCCGCTTCGGCGTCGAGCACAGCGTGGTCCCGCCGGGTGATCTCGACGCCCTCGAGGCGGCCCTGCGCCCCAACACGCGCCTGGTCGTCACCGAGGCGCCGACGAACCCGTTCCTCTACTGCGTCGACCTCGCGGAGCTCGTCAAGCGCGTCAAGGCGCGGGGACGCATCCGCACGGTGGTGGACTCCACCTTCGCGACTCCGATCAACTGTCGTCCCCACGAGTTCGGCATCGACGTCGTGGTGCACAGCGCCACGAAGTACTTCAGCGGGCACAACGACGTGCTCGGAGGCGTCGTGGCGGGGCCGTCCCACCTCGTCTCGCTCCTGCGGGAGGCGCGCGACGTGATGGGCGCCACCCTCGATCCCCACGCCGCGTTCCTGATCGCCCGCGGGCTCAAGACGCTGGCCCTGCGCGTGCGGCAGCAGAACCACACCACCCAGGCCCTGGCCGAGGCCCTGGCCAAGCACCCTCGGGTCGAACAGGTCTTCTATCCAGGGCTCCCCTCCCACCCGTCGCACGAGATCGCCCGACGCCAGATGAACGGCTACGGCGGCGTGATCAGCTTCATCGTCCGAGGAGGCAAGGCGGCCGCTTCGCGGGTCGTGGACGCGTCGCGCATCGCCCGCATCGCGCCGTCCCTCGGCGGCGTGGAGTCGCTGATCGAGCAGCCGTCGATCATGAGCTACTTCGAGCTCGACGAGGAGCAGCTCGGGCGCATCGGCATCCAGCCGAGCCTGATCCGCCTGGCCGTCGGCATCGAAGACACGGAGGACGTCCTCGCCGACGTGCTCCACGCCCTCGAGCAAGCCTGACCCATGACGGAGCGCCGGCGACGCCCCTCGAGCCCCCCTCCGGCGCCGCGACGTCGGAGGTCGGCGCGGCTGGCGCTCTTCGTCCTGGCCCTGCTCGGCGGGAGCTGCAGCAAGCCGGGCCCCGACGCCGTGGCGCCCGGCCCCGCGTCTCCGGGCGCCGCGGGGGATCTCCTGTGCCGCGACACCTGGCAGGCGCCGCCGCCGCCCCTCGAGCCCGCCCCGCCCCTGACCTGGCCCACCTCTCACCTCTCCCTCACGGCGCGCGTCCCCGTCTCTGCCGTGGTGGACGAGCTCTCGAAGCAGGTGCCGGAGCGCCTCGTGACCAATCAACGGCGCGGGCTCGGCGCCGCCGGGCGCGCCACGTACTCGGTGCGCCGCGGGACACCGCGCCTCGTCGCCAAGAGCGGCGCCCTCGAGGTGCAGGTGCCCATCGAGGCGGACGTCGACGTCTGCAAGCCCTTCGGCTCCACCTGCATCCGCTACGGCGGCTGCCGCCCGGCGTTCCTCGCCACCTTCCGCGTCGCGGACGCCCTGGATGAACGTTATCGCCTCGCGCCTCCCCGCGGATCCCTCGAGGCGACCCGCCGCTGTGTCATCGGCATCGACGTGACCCCGCGCATCCTCGAGGAGGCGCGCAAGGAGATCCGCAACGTCGAGCGCACCCTCGAGCGCTCCCTCCCGGATCTCGAGCAGGAGGCGAGCCAGCTGTGGCGCGCCGTCCAGGCGGAGGAGCGGCTCGGCGAGGACACCTGTCTGCGCTTCGTGCCCCAGGCGCTGACCCACACCCCCGCCCGTTTGTCCCGGGATCACCTCGAGCTCGAGCTGGGGCTCTCCGGTGATCTCCAGGTGGGCGCCTGCGGCTCACGGACGACTCCCGTCCCGCTGCCTCCCCTGAAGAACTCGGCCCAGGGCGCCGCTGCGGGGCGCACCCGCCGCGATCCCGACGCGCCGGTGAAATCCGAGGTGAACCTGCCGCGCCAGGTCCACTTCCACACCATCGCCGAGGCCATCGACGAGCAGCTGGTCCTCCCCGAGGGCACGGAGCTCGCCGGGCTCGAGGTCACCGCCCATGGAGCCCGCCTCGCCGTACGCCTCGGGCTCAGGGGCGCCTCCTGCGGCGACGTCTGGCTGAGCGCGCTGCCCTCCTTCGATCCGACCACGGGTCAGATTTCCCTGACGGACGCGCGGGCGGAGGACCCCGACGCGGGCCCCGGCGGGGATCTCGCTCGGGAGCTGGCGCGCTCGCTCGCGGGGATCCGGAGCGACACCCCCGTGGCGACGGAGCGCGTCGCCGAGCTGGTCCAGGGGTGGCTTCGTCGCGCCCGGAAAGCGACGCGCGGCGTGGACTTCGCCCTCACCTTCGCGCCGCCGAGCCGTGGCCAAGCCTGGGTCCACCCCGAGGGCGTCCTCGTCGCCGCCGTCATCGAGCCCGAGGCCACCCTGATCGCGAGCGCGCTGAACCCCTGACGCGTTCCGCTCACGCCGACCGCTCCGTCCCCGAGGGAGGGGTCACGGCTACCCCACGCGCGACGACGACCACACCACGCGCGACGCAGGCGCCACCACCCACGAGCACACCCGCGAGCGGCCCCTGGCCCTCGACCCGCCTCCAGGAGCGGGCCGGGGGCTCACGGAGCGCTCACGAAGTCCTCACTCGCACTGATCGGAGACGATCGACGCAGGGCGCACGGAGGTGTTCTGGATGCTGTTCGGATCCGTCACGGCGACGACCTCCGCCCACTCGTTCCAGTTGCCGAAGGTCCCGTCCGTCGTCATGTCGAAGCCGCCCTCGTCCTTGCAGTCGTTGTTCGGCACCGCGCCCCAGGACCACGCCAGCCAGCCGACGCCGTGGGCCTCGGCCTCCTCCAGGAGCACCCGATACGCGAACGGCGCCTGATCGCACTGGTAGACCGCGTGCTGGGAGAACTCGCCCACGATGAGGGGGAGCCCCATCTCGACGGACTCCGCGATCTCGTTGCGGACCCGCGTGCCGTCCGCGTCGTGCCACCACATGTGCACGCTGAAGAGCAGGTTCTTCTCCGGATCGTGGTCGATCAGGTCGTGTCCCACCGCCTGGAGCGTGTCGATGTCCTGCCCCCACTGGGGCGCGTCGATGATCAGGGGCAACGTCAGCCCCGTCGCGCGGATCCGATCGATGGCCGTCGCGTAGGCGCTGCGGAACTCGTCCGCCGTCACGGAGCCGTCCCCCGCCTCGTTGGCGATGTTGAGCAGCAGGTAGCGCTCGTGCTTCTGGAGCACCTCGACGACCGCGGGATCGACCCAGTAGTCCACCACCTCCGGGAGGAGCGAGAGGTCTCCCGTCGCGCTGTGGTGTTCGATCATCGGGATCAGCTCCGCGGCGACGGCGTTGCCGATCGCCGCGTCGAGCTCCGCGGCGCTGCCCTCCTCGTTCCACACGATGCGTACGGAGTTCGCCCCCGTCTTCGCGATCTCGGCGAACTCCGGCACGCCGTCCTTCCCCGCAGACCAGACGATCATCTCGTTGACGCCGCGCAGCACCACCCGCTCGCCACAGCGGTCATGGAGGTGACGGCCCTCGACACGGAAGGTGGAGCCGCCCCCGGGCGCCCCCCCGCCGCCTCCACCGGTCCCGACCACGTCGCCGCTCCCTCCCGTCGAGGGAGCTGCCCCGCCGCTGGACGTGTCGCCCCCGGAGGTGGCGCCCCCGGTGTGCGCGCCTCCCCCCGGCCCGGCCCCCCCGCCGCCAGCGTCATCACCACAGCCCGCGGCGAGCAGCAGCGCGACGGAACCCAAGAGCGAACGAACCGAGACATCGTAAAACTTCATGCAGACCTCCGTAGAACGGCAACGCCAGGGGGTTGCCGGTAGCGGCGCGGAAGGCTCACGAATTTCGCAGCGTTCGCTGGAGACGCTCGCTGGAGACGTCCACTAGAGCGGCTCGGCGGCAACTCAGAACAGAGCCCGGAGCCCGACGCCCACCACGACGAGGGGCGAGCCGAGCCGCACCCGCTCCTCACCGAGGTGCACCCAGGGCGCGGGGCTGGCGGCCAGACCGCGCACGGAGACGTAAGCCCACGCGGTCTCCGAGAGGGGCCGCAGGGACGCGCCGAGCTCCGCTCCAGCGCCCACCAGCGCGGTCCAGGCCGCGTCCGCCCGTCCCCGGAAGGGCTCCGTCGCCGTCCCGGCGACGTCCCAGCGGATCGCGCCCAAGGAAGGGAACACCCCGAGCTCGAGGCGTTCACCGGTCAGGCGCCAGCGGGGCTCGAGGACGACACCGAACCAGCGGTGGTCGAAGCTCCCGGAGGACGCCTCGTAGCGCCCGCCCCAGGCGGGCCCCAGGCTCGTGACCCGCAGCCCCCACGGGGCGGCGCGATACTCCGCGGACAGCTCCGGCCCGAAGGAGAGCCCTCCCTGCGGCAGCGAGCCGGCGCCAGCGACGCCGACGCCGACCCCCCAACGGTGCTCGGGGGCCGTCACCTGACCCAAAGCACGCACGGCGGCGTCCGCGCGCTCCGGGTGCGCCCCCGGGAGCTCCTCCGCCCCCGGCTCCAGCTCCGCGTACTCCCGCAGGCTGGCGCGCAGAAGCTCCAGAGCGCGCACCGCGAGGACGGCTCCCGCGTGGCGGTCCGCGCCTGGCTCGATGGTGCGTTTGGTGGTCTTCCCGGTGACACGATCGCTGATCCAGATGTCGACGCGAGTGGTCTCCCCCTGCTCGACGAAGGCGACCGCGGCGACCGCCCGCCCCTGATCCGCGAAACGCTCGAGCGTCGCGCTGCTCGGCGGTCGGGGCGCCTCCACCACCCGCATCTCGAAGCCGTGCATGCGGAGCTCGCCCTGCAAGCGATTGAACGCCTCCAGGAGAGTCGGGCGCGCTCCCGGCGCGGGGCGGATCAAGAGGACGGTCTCGTCCCGGGGAGCGGCGCTGGCGGAGGAGACGCCCAGAGACGCTCCCCAGAACGACGCCAGGAACGCGGCGAGCCACGGGCGTTGCCCGACGAGCCAGGCGCGCAGACTCACGGACCACTCGAGAGCTGCTGGGCCCGCTCCGCGGCGACCCCGGTCGGGTGCAACCTCAGGTACTCCCGGGCCTGCCGTCTGGCCTCCTCCCTCCGACCGAGGGCCAGCAGCGCGCGCATCCGGCCGGCGCGGGCTTCGGCGCTGAAGGGCCCCGCCGGAGCTTCGCCCAAACTTTTAGTATACCACTCCAGCGCCCCCGCCGCTTGTCCCCGGGACTCCGCGAGAGAGCCCAGGAAATAGGCGGCGCGGCTCGCCTCCTCCGGGCCCCGCGCGCGCAGCGCCAGGAGCGCGGCGCGGGCCGTCGTGATGCGCCCCGTGTAGCGGGCGGCGTCGGCCAGCGCCCGCAGCTCCTCGGTGGAGCAGGAGTCGAGGCAAGCGTTCACCCCGCGCTGCTCCGCCAGCTCCACGACGCGCTCGGACTGCCCGCTGTTGACGAGCTCGGTCCAGTGGACGTGCCCCGGAGCAGGTCCGTGCTCCTCCCCCCGTCCTCCTCGCCGTCCCTGCTGGACTGGTCCCTGCGATGGCCCTGCTTGCGCGCCTCTCCCCGGGGTTGCTTCGTGCTGCGCCTCCTCTTGGGCCCGGGTCGCGCCCTGCTGGCGCGCCTCCTCTTGGGCCCGGGTCGCGCCCTGCTGGGTGGGCTCTTGGGTGGGCTGCCGCTCGGAAGCGAGGTGCGCGACGCGGGGCTCGGGAGCGGGCGAGACCTCCGGGGCAGAAGGGTGTCCCGCCGGAGCCTCCGGCGCGTCCGTGTCGAGGGCCGTGACCGACCACCCCCCTCCGCCTCGCACGTCGAAGCGCTGACCCGGTCGCAGCTCCACGGCCTCCTGGATGTCCGTACCCAGGATGCGCACGGAGCCGCGCTCCAGGCGGACCGAGAGCGTCTGCTCCCGAGGCTCCCACAGGGTCGTGAAGCGCGTGCCCACCACCCGCACCTCGTAGGGCCCGGCGAGCACGCTCCAGCTCGCCCCCGGCGCCGGGACCGCCTCCAACATCAGGCCCCCGCGCTCCAGGACCACGGTGGCGCCCCGGCTCCGCACGTCCTGCAGGCGCGCGCTCGAGCCCGCGTGGACCTCCAGCTGCGATCCGTCGGAGAAGTCGACCCAGGTGGAGCGATCCCGCGCGCCCTCGATGCGCGCCGACGGGGGCACGCTCGCGGAAGGCGCCTGCTCACCCCGCACGACGAAGTCCAGCGCGCGCTCCTCCGGTTGCCAGGACCACAACAGCGACGCCGCCAACACCGCGCAGGCCGCCGTGGCGACGCCCGCCACCCACTGGGCGCGGGGGAACGAGCTCCGGCGGGGCGCGCTCCGCGCGGCTTGCAGCAAACGACGCTCCCCGAGTCGCTGCCAGGCTGCCCCGCCTCCGGCCTCCGCCTGCGGGCCCGTCTCGGAGCCGAGCAGCCGCCCCAGGGCCCGCGCGGCCTCTTCGTCAGCCTCGCCCGTCATCGGAGCTCCCCACGGTGGTTCCCAGGTATCGTGCGAGGGCGGGCTCGCGCCCCGCGTGGAGCAGAACCCGCGCCCGCGCCCGCGCGATGTCCCGCTTCGCCGTCGCCAGGGACACGGAGCGGATCTGCGCGACCTCCGGGGGCGAGAGCCCCTCCACGTAGCGCAGCACGAAGGCCTCACGCAGCCGCGTGGGCAGCAGATCCAGGATGCCGTCGAGGGCCCGGAGGGCGTCCCGCGGCTGCACGGGAGCGAGGGTGTCCGTGGGCCGCGACCAGGACCAGATTGCCAGCCAGTAGCGTCGCCGGCGCCGGGTGCGCAGCACGTGCCGCGCCTGACGCAGCGCCGCCCCGACCAGATAGCCCCGGAGCCGCTCCGGCTCCGTGATCCGCGCCGCTGCCTGCGAGAAGGACAGGAATACCTCCTGGAGCAGATCGTCCACCACGTGATCGGAGCCCAGGCACCCGAGCAGGGTGCGGCGCACCTGCTCGGAGTAGCGGTACCACACGGCCCGCAGCGCCTCCTCGTCGCCCCGCGCCACGTGACGCACCAGATCCCGATCGCTCATCCGCTCGTAGGGGAATGGATGAACCACGGCGTCCGCGGGACGGGCGGCAGGGGCGGGCATCACACTCACAGTTGCCGGGAGCGTACCTGGAGGCTCAGGGAAAGTCTGGTACGACCAGCCCATGCGCCCCCTGGCCTGGCTTCGCGTGCAACTCTGCGTGCGGCTGGTCGGCATCGCGCTGCCGCTGGGCCTCGGAGGGTGCGGCGAGACGTCGCTCCATGCGTCCGAGCGCCTGCCGACGGAGACGGACCCGTCGGATCCCCCCGACCACCCCGCGCCCAGCGACGACCCCCAGGCGACCTCCCCGACGTTCTACGTCGAGGGAGCGACCCTCCGGGACCGCTGCGGCGCCGAGGTCGTGCTCCGGGGCGTCAACGAGATGGTGGCGTGGAGCGACGACGACGGGTTCTCGGCGCTCGCCGAGATCGCCAAGACGGGCGCGAACGCGGCGCGGCTCGTCTGGGTGAGCACCGAGGCCCCCGCCCGCCTCGGGCGCGCCCTCGAGGCCGCGAGCGCGGCGGGGCTCGTCGCGGTGGCGGAGCTCCACGACGGGCAGGGGGACTTCGAGGCGCTGCCGCGGCTCGTGGAGTTCTGGACGCGCCCCGAGACCGTGGCGGTCGTCGTGCGTCACGAGCGCAGCCTGCTGGTGGAGATCGGGGGCGGGCTCGGCGACGTCGTGGAGCGCTCCGCGTGGGAAGAAGGCTACCGCGCCGCCCTGCAGAGCCTGCGCGCGGCGGGGATCCGCGCGCCCCTCGTCGTGCACGCGCCGGGCTTCGGCAACGATCGGGCGCGCCTGCTCGAGTCCGGCCGCGCCATCCTCGACGCCGATCCCGCGGGCAACGTGCTCCTGGCGTTCACGGCGTGGACGGGCACGGTCCCGGCGATCGTCGAGGATCTCGAGGCCTTCGCGGCCGCGCGCCTGCCGGTGTTCGTCGCGGAGTTCTCCGCCTATTCCATTCGGGAGTGCCCGACGTTCCGCTTCGACTCCTCCCCCTTTCTGGAGGCGACGGCGCGCCTGGGCGTTGGCTGGTTCGCCTGGTCCTGGGGAGGTGTGCCCAACTCGACCTGCCCGGGCGCCCTCGACATGACGACGGACGGGACCTTGGCCACCCTGACGGACTGGGGCCTGGAGGTCGCCCTCGAGGATCCCCACGGGCTCTCCCGCACCTCCGATCTCGTGCGTCCGCCCTGCGGCCCCTGAGCGCTCCCGCCCGTCGAGCCCTGCGGCCGTCGCGGGCAGGCCCGCTCCCTCAGAACTCGCCGCGATCCGAGTGGGAGCCGAAGACGGAGCGCAGCACGTCGCACAGCTCCTGCTCGGTGCAGTAGACCCGCGCCGCGGCGATGAGCGCTGGCATCAGGTTGCCGTCTCCCTGCGCCACGCGCCGCACCTCCTCCAGGGCCCGCGCGACGTCCCCGGCGCTCCGCTCCGCCTTGACGCGCGCCAGGTTCTCCACCTGACGCCGCTGGACGGACTCGTCGATCTTCAAGGTCGGGATGCGCGACTCGTCTTGGGTCCGGAAGCGGTTCACGCCGACCACGATCCGCTCCCCGGCGTTCAGGGCGCGCTCGAAATCGTAAGCGCTCTTGGCGATCTCCCGCTGCGGGTAGCCCTGCTCGACCGCCTCCACCATCCCGCCCATCTCGTCGATGCGCCGGATGTAGGCGAGGGCCTCTTCCTCGAGGCGGTTCGTGAGCCACTCCACGTGGTAGCTGCCCGCCAGCGGATCGATCAGGTTCGCGACGCCGGACTCGTGGGCGATGATCTGCTGCGTGCGCAGCGCGATGGTCACGGCCTCCTCCGTGGGCAGCGCGTAGGTCTCGTCGAGGGAGTTCGTGTGGAGGGATTGGGTACCGCCGAGCACCGCCGCGAGCGCCTGCAGCGCGACCCGCGCCACGTTGTTGTAGGGCTGCTGGGCGGTGAGGGACACGCCGGCCGTCTGCGCGTGCGTGCGCAGCTTCATGCTCGCGGGGTGACGGGCCCCGAAGCGCTCTTTCATGAAGCGCGCCCACATGCGCCGCGCCGCGCGGAACTTCGCCACCTCTTCGAAGAAGTCGTTGTGGACGTCGAAGAAGAAGCTGAGCCGCGGCGCGAAGGAGTCGACGTCGAGCCCGCGCTCCACGCCCCAGCGCACGTACTCGAGCCCATCCGCCAGGGTAAACGCCAGCTCCTGGGCGGCCGTCGAGCCCGCCTCGCGGATGTGGTACCCGCTGATGGAGATCGAGTTGAAGCGCGGCACCTCGCGGGCGCAAAACTCGACGCTGTCGGTGACGAGCCGCATGGCAGGACGAGGCGGCACGAGCCAGGCGTGCTGGGCGATGAACTCCTTGAGGCAGTCGTTCTGCACCGTGCCGCCCAGGCTGCTCCTGGGCACGCCCCGCAGGTCCCCCAGGGCGATGTAGAAGGCCAGCAGCACGATGGCCGGCCCGTTGATCGTCATCGAGGTGGTCACCCGAGCGAGATCGATGCCGTCGAAGAGCACCTCCATGTCCCGCAGGGTGTCGACGGCGACGCCGCACATGCCCACCTCCCCCAGGGCGCGCGGCGAGTCCGAGTCGTAGCCCATCAAGGTGGGGAAATCGAAGGCCGTCGAGAGCCCCGTCTGCCCCTGCTCGAGCAAATAGCGGAACCGCTGGTTCGTCTGCTCGGGGGTCCCGAACCCCGCGAACATCCGCATCGTCCACAGGCGGCCGCGATACATCGTCGGCTGCACGCCGCGCGTGTAGGGGTACTCACCCGGCAGCCCTAGATCCCGCTCGTAATCCACGGGGACGTCCGCGGGCGTCAGAAGATCGGGCACCGGCAGGCCGCTCCAGGTCTCGAAGGAGGCGCTCCGCGGCGGCACGCGCTCGAAGCTCTCGCGCACGGGCCCGGCACGCCAGCGCTCCACCGCCGCCCGGAGCGCGGCGTACTCGGCGGGGGTGCCCGCGGGCACCTCCCCCTCGGAGGTGTAGTCCGCCGCGCCTCCGCCCGCGTCGGCCGAGGAGAGGCCCTGCGACCGCAGCGCGGACGGTCGGGCGGCAGCGAGTGCTTCGGCCTCGGATTCGGTGGACGAGCGCCGTGACGAGTTCACGCGGAAAGCGTAGCAGAGGGCTCCGCGGGGGAGCAGAGATCGCCTCGCCGCGTCGTTTGTACTAGAGCGCAGGGGCGGCGGGGATTTGCGCCGCGATCGGTCCATAGCGCCGCCCGCTCGAGGCGGCCCCTCGGGGAACGGCAATGCTCGTCGACGACATCAAGAAGCGCATGTTCGCCGCCATGAAGGCGGGCAAGACGGTGGAGAAGGAGATCCTCCGGGTCTGCCTCGGTGAGATCACGACGGCGGAGGGGCGCGCCGAGGGTCCCCTCAGCGACGACGACGTGCAGGGGGTGCTGCGCAAGCTCGTGAAGTCGAACCGCGAAGCCCTGAGCGCCGCCGAGACCCCCGAGGCCCGAGCGGAGCTGCAAGAAGAGCTCGACGTGCTGCAGTCGTTGCTGCCCCGTGCGCTCGGCGTCGACGAGATCGTGGCCGCCCTCGAGCCGGTCGCCGCCGCCCTGCGGGCCGCCCCTGGGCCCGGGCCGGCGATGGGCATCGCGATGAAGCACCTGAAGTCCACGGGCGCGGAGATCGAGAGCCAGGACGTCAGCGCGGCCATCGCCCGCATCCGCGGCTGAGAGACCGCACGGCGCCACCGCACGGCGCTACCGCATGGCGTCACCGCACGGCGCTACCGCATGGCGCCGCTGAACCCACCGGCCCTTCTGCCGTAAGTCCGGGCGATGGGCGGCGCGGCGCAGGACGCGGAAGAGATCGTCGAGACGTTCCCGGACGGCTCCCCGGCCCCGCGCCCATCGCCCCGCGCCCTGCCGCGAGCCTCGCGCTCCGTACCACGCGCCGAGGACGTGCCCGGTTCCCTCGCGGGGGCGCTGCGCCTCGGGGCGTTCTTCGGGTTCGCCCTGGTGATCCTGCGCCGGGGTTGGCTCTGCGACGACGCCTTCATCAGCCTGCGCAGCGTCGAACATCTGCTCCAGGGCCATGGGCTGGTCTTCAACGTCGGCGAGCGTGTACAGAGCTTCACGAATCCCCTGTGGGTGCTCCTGCTGACTGGACCTCACGCGCTGCTGCGTGAGCCCTACGCGGTGCTCCTGGTGACCGGTCTCCTGATCTCCCTCGCCGCCGCCTGGGTGCTCGGCTGGCTCGCCGCTCCCACGCCCCTCCTCGGGGCCCTCGGGCTCGCCTTGCTCACGATGTCCGAGGCCTACGGAGACTTCTCGACGAGCGGCCTCGAGAACCCCCTGAGCCACCTGCTCGTCCTCTCCACGCTCCTGTTCCTCTTGCGCCCGGAGCGCTGGCACCGCCACCCCTGGGCGCCGTGGCTGTGCGCCGGGCTGGCGCTCTCGACGCGCCTCGACAACGGGGTGCTGCTCTCCTGCGGTCTCGTCGTCCTCGCGCTGGCGCAGCACCGGGCTCGGCTGCGCGCGCTCCGCGCCCCCTCTCCGTCACCGAGCGCCGTCGTCCCCTCCAGCGCGCCAGCGCGCAGGGCAGCCTCCCGCTCCCGAGCCGCCCTGCGCGTCGCGGGGGCCGCCGCCCTCGGGCTGAGCCCCTTCCTCGCGTGGGAGCTCTTCGCCCTCGTGTATTACGGCTCCTTCGTCCCGAACACCGCGATCGCGAAGCTCGGGGTCGACGTCCCTCGCCACCAGCTCCTCGGACAGGGCGTCGTCTACCTCCTCACGTCCGTGGAGCGCGATCCGCTCACCCCGCTCGTCCTCGTGATGGGTGCCGCCTTCGGTTGGCGCACGGCCGCGACGCGCCCCATCGCCTTGGGGGTGCTGCTCCACCTCGCCTACGTGATCGCGGTGGGCGGAGATTTCATGGCGGGCCGCTTCTTCACCGTGCCCTTTTTGGCCGCGGTGACCCTGCTCCTGCACGGACTCGGAGAAGCGCTCCCCCGTGGCTCTGCCCTCGTCTCGGGGACCGCGGTGTGCGCGACCGTCGCTGCGCTCGTGATCCTGGCCTCTCCCTACGATCCCTTCGGCCCCGGGGGACCGCGCACGATCCCGCCGACGGGGATCGTCAGCGAGCGCGACTACTATCGACCGGAGCTCGGGCTCCTCCCCAACCTGCGCGTCCGCGCGTACCGCTCCCACGGTTTCTGGCGGGATGGCGTCGCCTTTCGCCAGGGAGATCGGCGCGTCGTCGTCCACGACAACGCCGGCCTCACCGCCTACGCGGCAGGGCCGACGCGTCACCTCGTGGACACGGCCGGGCTCACGGATCCGCTCCTGGCGCGGCTGCCGCCTCCCTACCGGCGCGACTGGCGCATCGGGCACATGAGCCGCCCGCTCCCCGCGGGCTATCGCGAGACCCTCGAGACGGGGGAGAACCGGCTCGAAGATCCCCGGCTCCGCGAGCTCTACGGGCGGCTCCAGCTCGTGACGCGCGGATCACTCCTGAGCTGGGAGCGCCTCCGGGCGATCTACGCGCTTCACACGGATTCGTTCAACGCCGCCAAGAAGGCGTCGCCGTAGCGAGCCAGCTTCGTCGGCCCCACCCCGGAGATCGCCGCGAGCTGCCCCAGGGTGCGCGGCTTGTAGGCGGCCATCTCGAGCAACGTCGCGTCGCTGAAGACGACGTACGCCGGCACCCCGCGCTCCGCGGCGAGATCACGACGCAACGACTTGAGGCGCTCGAACACCGCCGTCTCGATCCCCACGGCGCCGAGGTTCCGCTCCCGCGGCGGCTGGCTGCGCGTCCCGCGCGACGTCCCCTTCGCGCCCCGCGCCCCCGCGGCCTCCCGCACCGGATCCGCCCCCGTGCAGCGATCGCAGGACGACGCGCAGGGCTCGAGCTCCTCGCCGAAGTAGCCCACGAGCGTCTGGTGTCGGCACGCCTCCGCCTGGGCGAACTGGAACATCTCCCGCGCCTGCTGACGGAGCCGCTCGGCGGCGTCCTCGTCCTCCGAGCTCTCGGCGAAGCGATCGTAGGTCTTCACCTCGCTCCAGGAATAGAAGAGCACGCAGTCGCTGGGCAGACCGTCGCGCCCCGCGCGCCCCACCTCCTGGTAATACCCCTCCACCGAGCGCGGCATGTCCGCGTGGATCACGTAGCGGACGTTCGACTTGTCGATGCCCATGCCGAAGGCGATCGTCGCCACCACCACGTCGATGTCGTCTTTGCGGAACGCGTCCTGGACCCGGCTGCGATCCTCCGGATCCATCCCGGCGTGATAGGCCTCCGCTCGCAGGCCGTGCTCGGAGAGGAACGACGAGAGCTCCTCCGTCTTCTTCCTCGACAGACAGTAGACGATGCCGCTCTGCCCCACGCGCTCGCGGACCAGCCGCAGCACCGCCTGGCGCACGGAGATCCCGAGCGCGTCCCCCTTCTGGTAGGCGAAGAGCCGGAGGTTCTTGCGGAAGAAGCTCCCCCGGAAGATCGCAGGCTCGTGCATGGCGAGCTGCGCCACGATGTCCCGCATCACCTCCGCGGTCGCGGTCGCGGTGAGCGCGAGCACCGGCGCATGAAACCGCTTCTTCAATCCTCGCAGCTTGCGGTAGGCGGGCCGGAAGTCATGCCCCCACTGGCTGATGCAGTGTGCCTCGTCCACGGCGATCAGGGTGGGCTCGAGGTTCGAGAGCACCTGACCGACGCTCGCCTCGAGCCCTTCGGGAGCCGCGTAGAGGAGCTCGTACTCACCCGCTGCCAGACCGCGCAGCCGCTCCGTCCGCTCCGCCGGGCTCAGGGTGGAGTTCAGGTAAGTCGCGCGGATCCCCACCTCCGTGAGCGCGTCCACCTGATCTTTCATGAGGGCGATGAGCGGCGAGACCACGAGGGTGGTCCCCCCGAGCAGGCGCGCCGGGATCTGATAGGTGAGCGACTTCCCGGCGCCCGTGGGCATGATGCCCAGGGTGTCCTTGCCGTGGAGCACCGACGTGATGATCGACTCTTGGCCCGGGCGAAAGGAGCTGTAGCCGAAGCTCTCCTGGAGCGCCGCGAGGGCCGCGGCGTGGGCGTCGGCCCCCCCGGTTTCGCTGAGCGTCTTGAGCCTGGAGGACAGGGATTGCAGCATGCGCACTGCATCGGACGAGAACAGCGCGGGGTTGCTTCGAAACAACGCGCGGAGCTTCGAGAGCTCGCTCTGGCAGTCCCGCCGCGTCCGCAAGCCTCGAGGATCACGCTCGAGGCGCTCGGCGATTTCGCGAGCGCGGCGCGTCACGGCATCTTCCGGCGCAGCGAGCGATGCGGACATCGGGTGGCTTATAGCGAACCTGCCCGGTAGCCCCAGCCCTTTCGGGGGAGCGCGCGACGCGCTGCGCCGCGAATCTCCTTCACAGCAGCGGTCGACGCGCTATTTCTCGGTGGTGTTCTCCGCAGCCCTTCGCGCCCCGGCGCCGCGCCGCGCCAGCTCCCGACGCTGGCGTCTCCACCAGGTCGCGTGGGGCAGCGCCCTCGTCGCGCTCGCTTGTCTGGCCTGCGGCGCCCCCGCACGGAAATCCCCGCGCGCGGCGGACGGAGCCGCGAACTCCCCCGGCAAGGACACGAATCCAGGCTCCGGGACACCCCGAGGCGCTGCGGGCTCCACGACCAAGGACTCCGTGACGGTGGGCCCCGCAGCGGACCCCACGAACGGCCCACGTCCGGACGGCCCACGTCCGGACGGCACACCACCGACGACCTCTCCGGACGTCTCCTCCCCTGCAGCGTCCACGGACACCAACGGCGCCCCTCCCCTGGGGACGGCGGGCGCGATCGGCCTCGAGGCGATGGCTCCGGACGGTCGCTGGGTCGCCTACTGCCAGCCGACCACGGACACCAACGGCGACGGCGAGCTCGCCGTGAGCACGGACGCGCGGGGCGCCTTGGTGGGCGATCTCCCCGACGTCCATCTCTCCCTCGGAGGCGAGGTCACCCGCATCGACGAGCTCCTGGGGCACGACGACTCCGGCCGTTGGCTGGTGATCCGCGACGACGACAAACCCTGGCTCATCGACTCCCGGAGCGGCGAGCGGACGGATCTCTCGCCGCTCGCTCCCGATCTGCGCAGCGACGAGCTGTTCGAGCTGGCGCACCGATCCTTCGCCTTCGACGCCCAGGGCACGCGTCTGCTCGTGCTCAGTCACCCGGGCAAGCATCGGTACGAGGCGCACCTCCTGACGCTCCCTTCGCGCAGTGACGCGCGCCTGGACTTGACGAAAGCGCGGAAGATTCAGCTCCCGCCGGGGGAGGTGTGGCGCGCGGAGCTCGCCCCCGACGGCTCCTGGCTCGTCCTGCACGCGCTCCTGAAGCACGCCGATCGACCCACGAACCTCCAGTGGCCCGCCCCGCCGCGCACCGAGCCGCTGCGACGCTGCCACGGCGCCTTCAAGCACGCCGGCGCCTGGGCTCAGCGAGGCGGCCAAATCACGGCGCTGCTCGCGTCAACGCGCGATCCGAACCCCCGCCCCACTCCGGGCTTCGTGATGCCCGTCGGCGACGGCTGGCTGCGCCGCGAACGCAACGGCAGGTTGATGCTCGTGCGAGGGAGCACCCAGAAGCAGGTGGCCAGCGAACGCTGCGGCGCGCGGGTGCTCCACGGTGATCCGACGCGCGAGCTGTTCCTGATCTCCTGTGAGCACTACGCGCTCGATCCGCCGAAGACGGAGGGACGGAAGAAGGCGCCGCCGAAGTACCGCTTCGAGCTGTACCTGGTCGCTCCGGGGTTCGTCGGCGATCTCCAGGCGGACGTCGCCGCCACCCGCCTCGATCGACCTCCGAAAGGGAGCCCCCGCCTCGTCCCGCTCCGCCCGGGCGCGCGGAGCGTCCTCGTCGACATGGATCGCCGCCGCGCCATCGATCTGCGCTCGGACGACAGGATCGTGAGCACCTACGGGCCGCGCGCGCTCGTACGCCGGGGGCGTGGGCTCTTCGTCTACGACGCCGAGCGGGATCGGGAGCTCCCGATCGAAGGCTCGATCGAGGCCTTCCCGGAGATCCGAGGACAGGGGCGCTACGTGTACGTCGAGCCCGTGCTCGTCGATCTCGCCGAGGCGCGCGCCGTCTTGCGTCACGACACTCCGCCTCTCGCCGTGAGCGACGACGGGCGCCTCCTCGCGCCGACCCGCGCCGCGGACGGCGAGAGCTGGGCGCAGGGCCCGCTGCGCTGGATCGCCGCGCCCGCGACGTCGAGCGACGCTCCCGGAGCGACCCACTCCGCGGACTGACGCACCCGCGCACGACGGGCAGCAGCCCGAACGGTGCAGCCCGAAAATGCCCCCGAGGGGTTTGGCTCCGGGGCCATCGCTGGCTATCGTCCCCCACCCATGGCGCAGACGCACGACGCACACGAGGCGAACAGCAAGGAGACCAACGAGACCACGGGACCGCTGCTCGGGCTCGCCATCCTCGCTGGCGCCGCGTTCTTCGCCCTGAGCGGCCAGGAGGCGGACGCTCACGGGCGTCACGACGCTCACTCATCGACCGCTCACGTCGCCGAGTCCGACGAGCGGGGCGCTGGGGAGCCGACGGCCGAGGACACCACCCACGGGACCGCGCACGCACACGCCGCGCCCGGAGACGCCGCCCCGGCCGAGGACGAGGACGCCGCCGTCGTCGCCGCCGCCGAGGAGGCCGCAGCCCAGCTGCTCGAGGACCTGGAGGAGGGCGCGCCCGCCGACCCGGAGCCCGCCGCCGACGCTCCCACCGCCGGATCCGCGGCGCCCGGGACGCCGCCGCCGAGCGCCGCACCGGCGACCGCTCCAGCCACTCCGCCCCCCGCCGCGGCCCCGACGAGCACCCCACGCGTCGCGCCGGCACCGGAACCCAAGGCCCAGACGACCCCGGCTTCCACCGCCCAGCCGCCCGCGCCCCGTCCCTCCAGCGCGCCGGCTCCTTCCGCCGCGCCCGCTCCGACGGCCGCGCCGAAGCCCGCCGCGCCCGCTCCGACGGCCGCGCCCGCTCCGACGGCTGCACCGGCTCCCGCCCCGATGGCTCCCGCTCCGACGGCTCCCGCTCCGACGGCCGCTCCGGCTCCCGCCGCCCCGCCCACCGCGGCACCCACGCCACCTCCGCCCGCTCCCCCCGCCGGGGAGTGATCCTCCGGGCCCTCTCCTCCGGAACCCACCCGTGTCGCCCACACGCCTCGCCGCTTTCTTCGGGGCCACCGGCGTCCTCTGCGCCGCGTGGGGAGCCCACGGGCTCGAAGCCCACGCGGTGGAGGGAGGGCTCCGGTGGTGGGCGATCGGCGCCGCGCTCCAGCTGGCCACCGCTCCCGCCCTGCTGGCCCTCGCGGGGCTGCCCACGAGTCGCCCGCGCTCCGTCGCCGGGATCGCCCTGAGCGTCGGCCTGATCGTGTTCTGCGGATCCCTCTACGCGATGACCCTGGGCGCGCCCCGGTGGCTCGGCGCGGTGACGCCCCTCGGCGGACTGAGCTTGTGCGTCGGCTGGATCGCCGTCGCCTTCGCCCGCGACGGGCGCTAGCCGCTGCGGCTTCCCCACGAAGGCGACGTGAGCCGCGGGCGCGCTCCCGCGCGTCGCGCGTCCTCGACGCTCCGCTAAGGCGCTTCTCCCACGCGGGCCCGCGCCAGACGACCCGGGCCCAGGATCTCGAAGGGAACGTCACTCGCCTCGCAGAAGACGGAGCTCCCCCGCTCCAGGGCGAGGCGCTCCCCGTCGCGCCGCACCTCGGGGCGTCCCTCGAGGCACAACAGGATCTCCGGGCCACACCCTCCCGAGCTCGTGCCCCTCTCCGTGAGCTCGATCCGCGACAAGCAGAACTCCGACGCCGGAGTGGGATACACGATCTCGCGCCCGCCGGCCCACTCCGTCTCCTGCCCCGAGGAGATCCGCGGCGCGCGTGGCTCGAAGCTGAGCACACGCATCAGCTCCGCGAGATCGACGCGCTTCGAAGTGAGCCCTCCCCGCAGCACGTTGTCGCTGCTCGCCATGATCTCGAGCCCGACGCCCCCGAGATAGGCGTGGAGCTCACGGGCGGGGAGATAGATGGACTCCCCGGGAGACAGCTCGACGATGTTCAGCAGCAGCGCGGCGATGACGCCCGGATCTTCCGGGTACAGGTCCGCCAGGCGCAGCGTCCAACGCGCCGCCCAGTACACCTGAGAGTCGTCCGGCGAGGCGATCTCCCGGGGCGTCCGCTGGAGCACCGCCTGGGCCCCCCGCACGAGATCGAAGATGGCCGAGCGCCGCTCCTCCACGGGGATCTCGAAGAGGGCACGGAAGGTCCGAGCCAGACAGTCCGCGCCGTTGGCGTCCCGCAGCGCCACCAGCGGTCCCGTCGACTCGTCCAGGCCGAGGGCGCGCACGAGCCGCAGGGTCTCGGCGGGATCCCGAAAGCCGCAGAGCGCCCAGAACCGGGTCAGCGCGCAGAGGAGCTCGGGCTTGTGGTTGTCGTCGTGGTAGTTGCGTCGCGGATCGTCCACCGCGAGGCCCGCCTCCTGCTCCCGCGCGTAGCCCTGACGCGCCTGCTCCCGGGACGGATGCGCCTGGAGGCTGAGGGGGCGGTCGGCGGCGAGCACCTTGAACAGGTACGGCAAGTGTCCCCCGAAGCGGGCTGCCACATCGGCGCCCAGGTACCGCGCGGGCTCCGCCCCGATCCGCTCGAGCAGGCTGGCGTCCTCCCCCACGAGCCGAGACGACCCCTTGGGGTGGGCCCCCATCCAGAGCTCGGCTTGGGGCTCGTCCATCGGGTTCGGCACGCCGAGGAGGTCCGTGAGTGCGTCACGGGAGCCCCAGGCGTACGGCTGCAGGACGTTTTCCAACAGGTGCAGGGTCATGGCGCTCTTGACAAGGTAGCCGAGTTCCTCCGGGGAACACAGCAACGGCCATCAGGGCACACTCCCTGCGTCCGTCCGCCCGAAGGCGATCCCTCGACCCATCCTTGAATTCTACCACGAAAGCTGCCCACCACGCCGCGGCTCCGGCCCTCTGGACGAGACCGACTCCCGGCGCCCGCAGACCTGGAGCACCCGCGAAGTTCGCGGCGGAGTACCCGGCACCCGCAGACCTGGAGTAGAGAGTCGACCGGCCGTTTCAGGCACCACCATCCACCATGCCTCGCTCGATCGCCGTCCCCTTGGGTCTGTACTACGTCGCGAGCTTCGCCGCGTTCGGCTTCTATCTGCCGTACATGCCGGCCTGGCTCGAGGCGCGGGGCTTCGTCGGCCCCGCCATGAGCGCGCTGGCCATGCTCCTGCCCGCGATGGCGATCGTGATGCCGCCAGTGTTCGGGATGATCGCCGACGCCCTCGGCCTCCGCAGCGGGTTGCTGCGCGTCGCCTGCGGTGGAGCGGCGCTGGCGTTCGGGGTGTTGGCGCTCGCCGCGGGGCACCTGTCGCCCCTCCCCTTCGCCGTCACCTTCTGTTGCTTCGCCCTGTTCGCCGCGTTCCGCGCCGCCATGAGCGGGCTCGCGGACGTCATCGCCCTCGAGAACGCCCGCCACTACGGGCGCTTGCGCCTCTGGGGCTCCGTAGGGTTCCTCGGCTCCGCGTGGCTGGGAGGTCACCTCGTCGATCCGCGGGATCCGGTGCTGCTCCCCGCGTGCGTCGCCGGTGGCCTCGCCGTCTCCTTCTTCGTGGCGCGCCTGCTCCCCAAGAGCTCCGCTTTGCCTCCGCGCCCCGCCCCCGCCGAGGCGCGGCGCCTGCTCACCGAGCGGAGCTATCGCTGGCTGCTCCTCGTCATCTTCCTCGCCATCGGCGCCCACAGCGCCTACGACCTCTGCGTCACCCTACGCTTCCAGGCGCTCGGCGCATCGGGAGGTTTCATCGGCACCGCGTGGGCGCTGGGCACCGCCGCAGAGATCGTGCTCATGGCGACGCTCGCCCCCCACATCCAGCGTCTCGGCGCGGCGCGCCTCGTCGTGCTGGCGACGGCCGCGGGCGTCCTGCGCTGGACTCTGCTCGCCAGCGTGACCTCCTTGCCCCTGCTGATGCTGCTGCAGCCGCTCCACGCCCTGTCCTTCGGGCTGCTGTGGGTGAGCGCGCTGGCGGTGCTCAAGGAGCGCGCCGCCGGCAGCGGCCTGGCCACCGCGCAGGGGTTGTTCTCGGCCAGCATGGCCACGGGGTCCACCTTGGGCATGTCCGTGTGGGGTCCCATCTACGCGTCGAGCGGCGGAGAGGGAGTCTTTGGTGGGGCCGCCCTCGTCGCCTGCGGGGCGACCATCGCGGCCCTCCTCCTGCTCCGTTCACTCCGAGTCGAGGGTCCTCTCGGCGTCGCCGGCCCCACCGACCCCGATGGGGCAGCCGCTCGGAGCTGACGACCGGCCTCGCCTCGAGACGAGCGGACACGTCCCTCCAGCAACCCTCCTCCCTGGCCGCAGGTGCACCCGGAGGAGGAAGACGAATGAAACACACCGGCTGGATGGAGGTGCTGGCGCTCGGGCTCTGCGTGTCGGCCTGCAGCCGCGATCCGGAGCCCCGCACGCCCTCGTCTCAACCCCCCAGCACGGGGGCGGAGGTCGGCGCCGAGGTCGGCGGCGCCCTCGACGACGCCGCTCAGACCACGGGAGAAGCGGCTCGGGACGCGGCGGAGAAGGTCGGCCTGGAAAAGCGTCACCGCTTTCGGTGCGCGACCGGTGAAGAGTTCACCGTGGAGTTCAAGAACGAGGGCAACGCCGCCCTGATCGAGCGCGGCGATCGGGAGTACTGGCTCGATCTGGAGGAGGGCACCGGGCGCTACAGCTCTCGCTGGGGGCGCTTCTGGACGGTGAACGAGGACATCGCGAGCCTCGAGCTCACGGCGGAGCCGCCGATGCGCAACTGCCAGCGGCAGTAGCGCACCGACGTCGCCTCGACGGATCGGGCTTCAGTCGACCTTCGGCGGCAGCACGCCCTGAGCGCTCGCGGCCTCGCAACCCCGCGGCACGTTGGTCGGGCCGTCGGAGGTCTTGACCACCTTGAACTCCACGCGTCGGTTCTTCTCCCACGCGTTGGGGTTCGAGGCCGGGTCGAGGGGGCAGTACTCGCCGTACCCCTGGGACACGAGCCGCCTGCCGTCGATGCCCCGGGCCACGAGGGCGTTGCGCACGGACGCAGCGCGCGCCTGGGTGAGCCGCAGGTTCATCGCGTCGGCGCCGCGTTCGTCCGCGTGCCCCGCGATCTCCACCGCCTCGAACTCCGGGTGGCCCTTCAGGGTCGCCGCGACCGCCTCGACGATCGGCACCGACGCCGGAAGGATCTCGGCGCTGCCCGTGGCGAACTGGATCTTGTCGAGGATCACGATGTCGTTCCCCTCGATGACGACCCGACCCTTGTCGGGACAGCCGTCCTCGTCCTCGAAGCCGTTGTAGGTCTCCGGATCGTTCGGGCACTGGTCCTCGGTGTCGGGGATGCCGTCCCGATCGTTGTCCGGATCCGGGCACCCGTCCTCGTCCTCGAAGCCGTCGAAGTCCTCGGGCTGATCGGGGCACGCGTCGTCGACGTCGAGGATGCCGTCCCCGTCGTTGTCCGGATCCGGGCACCCGTCCTCGTCCTCGAAGCCGTCGAAGTCCTCGGGCTCGTCCGGGCACTTGTCCAGATCGTCGGGGATGCCGTCGCCGTCCCGATCCTTCTTCTTGTCGCCCTCGGGGCAGCCGTCGTGATCTTCGTCGCCGTCGAAGTCCTCGGGGACGTTCGGGCAACGATCGTCGACGTCGGGGATGCCGTCCCCATCGTTGTCGGGATCCGGGCAACCGTCGGAGTCCTCGAAGCCGTCGAAATCCTCCGGATCGTCCGGGCAGGCGTCCTTGTCGTCCGGGATGCCGTCGCCGTCCCGATCGCCCACCGAGGGCTCGAACACGAACCCGAGCACGACCCGCGTGTCCGCCGCCTCGAAGCCCGTCGAGAACGCGCGCCCGCCAGCGCCGAGCATCAGGTAGCTGTTCCGCTCCACGAAGAGCTTGAGCCCCCCGAGGAGCTCGTTGCTGAACTTCTGCTCGCGCGCCGTGTCGTCCGAGAGCAGGTAGCTCCCGTAGCTCTCCGCCACGACGTCGAGGGTGGGGGTCACTCGGTAGGACAGGCCCACGCCGTAGGTGGCGAGGTTGCCGTAGGTGAGCACTCCCTCCGCGAGCTGCGGCTGGCCGGTGTTGTCGAGCCCGAAGCGCGGGTTGTTCCCCGTGTGGCCGCGATAGCCGGCGTCGACGGCGACACGGAAGCGCCCCGTCGAACCGAAGCGGTTCTCGACCACCAGGCGGGGCCAGTACCAGAAGCCGGGATCCGCCGCGAGGTCCCGCGGAGCTCCCGCGACCGGAAACCCTGCCTGAGCCACGAGGGCGACGCCGACGGTCTGCTGCACGCGCGTCAGGCGCAGCTTCAAATGCGGGACGATCGTCGCGATCTTTTGGGCGTCGAGCTGGCCCGAGTTGTAGAGCCCCTGCGAGTCGTCACCGATTTGGTAGGCGCGCTCGCCGGCCATGATCACCACCGGCACGCTGATGCCGACGGTCGCCATGTTCGCGATGCCGTAGCTGAAGCCCAGCGTCCCCTGGAAGGAGTTCTGGATGAGCGCATCCGTGCCGGTCATGCCGGCAGGCTGACAGGTGGGGGTCGCGCAGGGCTCACCGGTGTCGGGATCGATGGCCTCGTCGTCCACGCGGGTGCGCATCAGCCGGTGCCCCCAGTCGAGCACCAAGCCGAAGCTCACGTCGTTGGCACCCAAGATGTCCGTGCCATTGACGTAAAAGAACCCCTTCGAGTCCACCGCCGGGCGGAACAGATGGGTGTCCATGCCGTCGCCGTTGGAGCCCGGCACCCGCTCCGTCTCCTGCGCCTGAACGGCGCCGCTCAGCAACAGCCCACCCAAACCGAGGAGCGCTGCCCGACCACGCCGCGCTCCGAGCCGACCCCAGCGCCCGAGGCCGCTGACTCCACGAGCCTCAACCGACGACTTCACCGCAGCACTCTCCCACAAGTCCGCTGAGGCCCAGCCTCAGTTTGTAAATGTACCGCAGAACTCCAAGGGGCCGCCGCAGCGCCCAGCGACGACGAATGATCGGAGATCACGCGCTGCGACGGTTACATGGGCGGATCTCCTCTGTCAATCACGCATCCCTACGGCGCCCCCGAGCTGGGTCGGAGCGAACCAGATCCCCGTCTCCCTGTCCCCACACCCATTGGCGGCGAGGCCGATCCCGAGCACCGCACCGCCGCGGGGTGAGCGCCGCCCAGGGGGCGCCTCCCACTTCCACCGACTTTTCCTCCGCCCGACGCCGA
>JAAZAA010000074.1 GCA_012514535.1 Myxococcales bacterium
CCTCCTCGATGGTCACCGTGCCATCGTCCAGGGTGAGGTTCTGATTGACGACGTAGCAGCTCCCCGCCTCGAGCGTCGTCCCGCCGACGAACTCCGAGTTCGTGAGCTCCGTCGTCTCCGCGCAGGGCTCCGGGCCTGCTCCGCCCTCCCCGCCGGCGCCGCTGGCGCCGCCTCCAGTGCCTCCAGTGCCGCCTGTGCCGCCAGGATCATCCACGGAATCCTCACCGCAGGCTGCGCCCAACATGGAGGCAATCAGCACCAAGGCAGCACCGAACATGGGGAGCCCATCCCTGGGCGAGCGGAACTTTTCGGCCCTCATAAGTCCCGCTTTGTAGCGAGCCGAGCCAACCCAGGTCAACCAGCCGGCCGGGGTACCCATGTGGGTACCCCTACCCAGGTGGGCACCACCCCAGCCATCCCGAACCGCTCTCCGCTGCTTCCAGCAAGTCTTCGCCGTCAGGAAAGCGCTTCCAGCGAAATTCGTGCTCTTTCGGAAACCTCGCCGCATCGCCGTCGAGACGAAATCGGGGTAATTTCTTAGGGTGGACAGTTGTTTGCGTGCGTCCCCGTCCCCTCCCCTCGCCAGCGGTGACCGCGAACCGGCTCGGTGCGACCCGAGGCCCGGCACCCTCCGGGGAGCGCGGCGGCGGAGCGTCCGCACAGGAGACGAAGACAGATGACGAGTGCATTCCATGTTGGCGCGAACGTCGACGGCTTCTTCCGCGAGATCGTCGAGTCGGCAGCGGAGCAGGAGAGCGTCGAATCGACTGATTTGGGCCTGGCCTACGTGACGTCGCTGCTCGCCAGCTACGTGCGCCTGAGCTCCGAGGATCGCGCGCTCCTCGGGGAATCACTCACCTTGGCCCTGCACCGCGCGGTGGGGGCCAGCGGCGCCGAGCGCTTCGAGCGGCTGCGCTCCGTCGGGGACGCGGTCCTCTACGCGAGCGGCTTCTTCGCCGAGCACCTCTCCGCCCGGGGCGTCTCCCTGCCCTACGTGCGCGGCCTCGGAGCGCGTGCTTACGGTTTGGCGGCCGGGACGCTGACGGGGGCGCGCGATCTCTTCCAGGAGCTCGCCGACCGCTTCGATAACTACGCGCGCCTGCTCGGCGCCGTGAGCGACACGGTGGCGGCCACGTCGGCGGCGTCGACCCCCGCGGGGACCCTGCGCCTCTACGAGCGCTGGATGCGCACCGGCTCCCCGGCAGCGGCCGACGCGCTCATCGAGCGGGGGCTCCTGCCCGTCGCCTCCAAGGGCACCCTGCACTGACTCTCATCGATCGACGCCCTTCGATCTGGAGCCGGGCCTCGAGGCGATCGCCCGCGGGGCCTCGCTTCCGGCGTTGGTCCTGGCTCACATAGCGCCGGGCTCGGGCGCGCGTGCTCACCCGGTCGCGCCGGGTTATAGCAGGCGAAGCGTAACCCCCGAGCCCCGCCCGCGAGCCCCGTGACCCAATCGACTGGCCCATCCCTCGTCCCGATCCGCGGTGCCCGAGCCCTGCTTCGCCCAGGAGCGGAGCCGTGATGCACACCGACGCCACCCCCGCGGCCGGAGCGCCGGAACCCGTCTCCGCCCCCTCCGACGCGGAGCCCCGCGCGCGCTCCACCAAGACGACCGGTCGGCGGGTGTGGGCCGTCGTGGCGGCGCTCTCTCTCCTGGCCTTGGGAGGAGCCGGGCTCGCCACCTTGCGCAGCGCTCCGCCGCCGGAAGCTTCCCAACCGCAGCTGAGGGTCCCCGTCGTGCAGACGGGCACGGCCACCGCGGGCTCCATCCCCTTGATCGGCGAGTACCGCGGCGAGCTCATCGCCGAGGTCGCCGAGCTCGCGGCGCGGAGCAGCGGGCGCCTGCTGCTGGTCAACGGCAAGATCGGCGACACCTTCTCGAAGGGGGATCTCCTCGCCCGCATCGACGCTCTCGAGCCCCAGCGACAGCTCGCAGAGGCCTCCGCACAGCTCCAAGCCGCGGAGGCGGCGCTCCAGCGCGTCGACGCGCAGCTCGCCGCGGCGCGCATCGAACTCGAGCGCGGACAACGCCTGCGCGCGGAGTCCCTCATGTCCGAGCAGGAGCTCACCGCCCTCGCCTCGCAGGTGCGGGTGCTCGAGGCGGAGACCGGCGCCGCACAGGCCCAGAAGGCCTCGGCCCAGGCGCGGGTGAAGCTCTTTCGTGAACAGATCGCCGACGCGC
This sequence comes from Myxococcales bacterium, assembly GCA_012514535.1. GTDB lineage: Bacteria > Myxococcota_A > Polyangia > Polyangiales > Polyangiaceae > NIC37A-2. Next base: position 2,183 of record JAAZAA010000074.1, read on the forward strand.
GGCTGATCGCGCCCTTCGATGGCGCCATCGCCGAGCGGTACCTGGATCCGGGCTCCAACGTGCAGCCGAACACCCCGATCCTGCGCCTCGTGCGGCGCGGCCCGCTGCGCGCGCGGTTCCGGGTGCCCGAGCGGGATCTGCGTCATCTGCGGGTGGGCAGCGAGCTCCACGTCACGACCCAAGCGACCTCGACCCTGGAGTTCCCCGGCAAGCTCGAGCGCGTCTCCGCCGAGGTGTCACGGACCGATCGGACCGTCGCCGCCGAGGGCCTGCTCGCGGAGGAGCACGACGTGCTGCGGCCGGGGATGTACGCTCACGTCAAGCTCACCTTCGGGACGCTCGATGACGCGACGCTCGTGCCGAGCTCCGCCGTGTTCGAGCGCATCGTGGACTCCAGCACGCCCGAGACCTCCGTCTTCGTGATCGAAGACGGCAAGGCCCACCTCAGACCCGTCACCGTGGTGGCCCAGCACGGTGATCGCTCCGCCGTGGAGGGGATGCCCGTCGGGGCGGTGGTCGTCAGCTTCGGGCACGAAGCTGTCCGCGACGGGGGACCCGTCCGCGTCGTCGAAGAGAAGCTCCCTTGATCGGACTCATCCGGACATCAGTGGTCAGACCCATCGGGCTGACCATCATTTATCTGGCGATCGCCCTCTTCGGGTACGTCTCGCTGCAGAAGCTCGCCATCGACCTGCTGCCGAGCGTGGACGTCCCCTGGATCTCCATCACGACCAGCTACGAGGGCGTGGCCCCGGAAGAGATCGAGACGCTCCTCACGCGCCCCATCGAGCAGGCAGTGTCGACCGTGGAGGGCGTGGAGCGGATCGAGGCCACCTCGGCAGAGGGGATCAGTCGGGTGCAGCTCCAGTTCACCTGGGGCAAGGACGTCGGCGAGGCCATCGACGACGTGCGCGTGGCCATCGATCGCGTGCGCGCTCGCCTGCCGGACGGCGCCGATCCGCCGAGCGTCTTCAAGTTCGATCTCGCCTCCGTGCCCGTGGCCTACCTGGGCGTGACGGGGACGGGAGATCCGCGGCGCGTCAAACAGCTCGCCAAGGACAACCTGACCCGGGCCATCGAGCGGCTGCCCGGGGTGGCCTCCGTGGACGTGCAGGGCGGCCGGGATCGAGAGATCCGGCTCGAGCTCGACAGCGCTCGCCTGACGGCGCTGGGCGTGACGGGCGATCAGGTGGCGCAGGCCCTCGCCAAGGAGAACCGCACGGTCTCCGCGGGGGAGATGCTCGACGGCGGCCACGAGGTCGTCATCCGCACGGCGGGCGAGTTCACGAGCATCGACCAGATCCGCTCGGTGGTGGTGCGCTCCTCGGGGCCCGACGGCAAACCGGTCCTCGTGCGCGATCTCGGAGTCGTCGTCGACTCGATCGTCAAAGCCCGAAACGAGCTCTGGATCGACGAAGAGCCGGGCGTGCGCCTGCGGGTCTACAAGCAGTCGGGGGCCAACACCGTCGCCGTGGCCAAGGCCGTGCGCAAGGAGATCGACCGGCTCAACGTCATCTACGAGGGACGCGTCCGGCTCACCATGCTCTCGGACGCCTCCGAGTTCATCGAAGCGGCCGTCTCGAACGTCCAGTCGAGCGCCGTGTGGGGAGCGGGCCTCGCCTCGGCCATCTTGCTCCTGTTCCTTCGCAGCGCGCGGGCCACCCTCGTGGTGTCCTTGGCGATCCCGCTGAGCGTCATCGCCACCTTCGCCCTGATGTTCTGGCAGGGGATGACCTTGAACCTCATCTCCTTCGGGGGGCTCGCCCTGGGCATCGGCATCCTCGTGGACGGCGCGGTGGTGATCCTGGAGAGCATCTATCGCAAGCGCGAGCGAGGTCTCGACAAGGAGCAGGCCGCCATCCAAGGCGCCCACGAGGTCGCCGGGGCCGTCGTCGCGGGCACGCTCACCACCGTCGCCGTGTTCGTGCCGGTGGTCTTCGTGGGGGATCTGGCCGGTGTGTTGTTCGGGGAGATGGCGCTCGTCGTCACCTTCGCCTTGATGTGCTCTCTCGCGGTCTCGCTCACCCTGGTGCCGATGCTCGCGGCGCGCCTCCTGGGCGACCAAAGCCCCCCCCGGGTCGCGCTCCTACGCTCCGCCTCCAGCGGACTGCAGCGCGCCCTCGACGCCGTCGACGCCTGGTACGGGCGCACCATCCGCGCGGCGCTGACCGCCCCCTGGGCGATCGTGGTGGGCGCGCTCGTGTTGCTCGCCTCGAGCTTCTTGCTCGTCTCTCGGGTGGGCATGGAGCTCATGCCGCCTTCGGACGAGGGGCGCCTCTCCGTCTCCGTGGAGCTCCCCCTCGGCACGCCTCTGTCGCGGACGAAGCAGATCATGCTGCTCGCGGAGGAGCGCGTCCGCGAGCGGGTGGCCCCCGAAGAGCTCCAGCACGTCATCACCAACGCAGGGCCGGAGTCCTGGTGGCGCCCTGGAGGGGGCCACGAGGGGAAGATCGAGCTCGTCCTCGTCCCGCTGACGGCGCGCGCGCGCTCCAGCACGGAGATCGAGCAGGAGGTGCACCGCGCGCTGGCGGATCTGCCCGGCGCCAAGGTCCAGGTGCGGCAGACGAGCTCGAACGTCCTCAACCGCATCATCCGGCGCGGGGACGACCGCTTGAGCGTCGAGGTGCGCGGGCACGACCTGGCCGCATCGGACGCCCTGGGCGCCGAGATCACGGCGCTGCTCCAGAAGACTCCGGGCGTCATCTTCGCGCGCCCCGACCGCGAGCTCGGCCGGCTCGAGCGGGTCCTGCACGTCGATCGGGAGCGCGCCGCGGAGGCGGGCCTCGGGAGCTCGGAGGTGGCCTCTGCCGTGGAGCTCTACGTCCTCGGCCGGGTCGCGACCACCTACCGCGAGCACGGCGACGAGTACGACGTCCGCGTGCAGCTGCGCCCCGACCAGCGGGACCGCCTGGACCAGCTACAGAACTTGCCGGTCCTCGCCGGCCCGAACGCCGCGACCCTGGGCCTCCAGAACCTCTCGAGCCCGCGTGCGCAGGTGCCCCTGGGCTCCCTGGTGCGGGTGGAGGACCGCAAGGCGCCCTCCTCCATCAAGCGGATCGACCAGGAACGCGTGCTCCGCATCAACGCCGGCATCGGCGACCGCCCTCTGAGCGAGATCATCGCCGAGATCCAGCCGAAGCTCGCGGACCTGTCCGTCCCCGAGGGGCTCGAGGTGCGCCTCGCCGGCGAGCTGGAGGAGCAGGGCAAGACGTTCTCGTCCCTCGTGCTGGGCATCCTGCTCGCCCTCTTCCTCGTCTATGCGGTGATGGCGGTGCAGTTCGAGTCCGTGCGGCACCCGTTGGTCGTGATGGGCTCGGTGCCCTTCGCCTTCATCGGCGTGGTGGGGGCGCTCGTGCTGACGGGGACGACCTTCAACATGAACTCGTTCCTGGGCGCCATCGTGCTCGTCGGCATCGTCGTAAACAACGCGATCGTGCTCGTCGACTACACGAACCTGCTGCGTCGCCGCGACGGCATGCCCCTCGTGGAGGCCCTGGTCAGCGCCGGTTCGCGGCGCCTCCGCCCGATCCTGATGACGACGTTGACCACGCTGCTGGGGCTCGTGCCCCTGGCCCTGGGCATCGGGGAAGGCAGCGAGATGCAGACGCCCCTGGCGCGCGTGGTCATCGGAGGCCTCACGACGTCCACCCTGGTCACGCTCCTGCTCGTGCCTTGCGTGTACCTGCTCGTGGAGCGCGGCCGGGAGCGCGCTCGAGCGGCCACACCGAGCGCCACCCGGGAACGCCTCGCGGCGGCGGAGTGACCCCGGAGCTAACCGCGGAGGTGGCGTAGGAGCGCCGCGGGCAGCTGCTCGAGGGGCCGCTGTTCGTGGGACAACCCCGCCCGCCACACCGCGCGGGGCATCCCCCACACGACGCAGCTCGCCTCCGACTCCGTGAAGACGGTGGCGCCGCACTCCCAGAGCGCCCGCGCTCCCTCGACCCCGTCGCTCCCCATCCCCGTGAGCACGACGCCCAGCGCCCGGCTCCCGCAGGTCCGAGCCGCGCTCTCGAACAAGACGTCCACGGAGGGGCGGTGGAGGGCCTCGGCGGGTTCGAAGCCGAGCGCCACCACGAGCCCGCCGTCCCGCCGTTCGAGCCTGGCGTGCATCCCCGCCCGCGCGATGACGGCCTTGCCGGGCTCGAGCCGCATGCCCCCGCGTGCCTCGCACACCTGGAGCGCCGACGATCGATCCAGCCGGGCGGCGAGGGCCTCCGTGTAGCCCGGCGGGATGTGGAGGGCGATGACCAGGGGGACCTCCAGATCCGCGGGGAGCGCCCCCAGGAGCTTCGTCAGCGCCTGGGGCCCTCCCGTCGACGTGCCGACGACGATGACGTCGACGCGCGGGTTGCCTCGCGGCGGCGGCGGAGGGACGAGGGCAACGGGGTGCTCTGCGGGGATCGCGAGGGTCCCCCGGGCCTCGGCCGCCAGACGCACCTCCCGCGCGAGCTCCTCGCCGAGGAGGTAGAGGCGACTCGAAGCCAGGGCCGTGGGTTTCTCCACGAGGGCGATCGCGCCGAGCTGCAGAGCCCGCACCCCCGACTCGCTCCCGGCGCCCGCGTTGGTGACCACCACGACCGCCGGGGGAGCCTCTTGCGTCGCGAGCGCCTCGAGCACGGCCAGACCATCGAGCTCTGGCATCATCAGATCGAGGGTGACCACGTCCGGCGCCAGCGCTTCGATCTTCTCGAGGGCCTCGAGGCCGTCACGGGCGTGACCCACCACGTCCATCCCGGCCCCGCTCAGCACCTCACGGACCACCTTGCGCACGAAGGCGGAGTCGTCGACCACGAGGACCCTCGGAGCGGCGCTCATCGCACCCCTGCCCGGTAGAAGAGCAACCCCTGGCGCTCCTCACAGGTGACGTACGGCTCGAGGCGCATCAGGGACTCGGAGATCCCCACCCACAGGGTGCCCTCCGGCTCGAGCCGCTCGAGGAGGAGCTGCACCACCCGTCGCTGCAGCTCGTCGGAGAAATAAATGAGCACGTTGCGGCACAGGATCACGTCGAAGGTGCCCAGCCGTCGCACGGCCTCCGCGTCGGTGAGGTTCACCTGCCGAAAATCGACGTGGCCCAGGAGCGACGGACGCACGATCCCCCCTCGATCGCTCCGCTCCACCCAACGCGTGACCAGCCCGGGCTCCGCCACGTCGCGGAGGGCGCGCCGCGACAGTTCACCGCGGCGCGCCCGCGCGAGCGCCCGCCTGCTGATGTCGGAGGCCACGAGCTCCACCCGCCCGAGGATCCCGCGCTCGGCCAGCATCATCGCCAGCCCCAGCGGCTCCTCGCCTGCGGCGCACGCCGCCGACCAGACCCGCGGCGTCCGTCCGGCGTCGACCGCGGGCGCCAAAATCTCGCTCGCGATGTAACGCAGCTGGCGTTGCTCCCGAAAGAGGTACGACTCGTTGACGACGAGGGAGTCGATCAGCTCCTGTCGCTCCTCCGCCGAGTCAGGGTCGTAACGAAGGTAGTAGTAGTAGTCGAGCAACGAGTCGAACCCCGCCTCGACCGCCCGCGCCGCCAGCTTGCCCTGCAGCAGCTCGCGATCTTCGAGCCGATAGTGGATGCCCGCCGCCTCCTCCACCAGCGCGGCGAAGATGACGAACACCTCGGGCGACAGCTCGAGGGACATGTGCGCTACCGTCTGCTCACCGCCGCGCAGACCCGGCGCACCTCGGGATCCGGGTCCGTCTCGGCAGCGATCGCCAAGGCCTCGTCCACGTCGTGACCCCGGAGGCTCGCCAGGCTCGCCACGACCGCCTTCCGCCCCGCGACCGGCGCGGTGCGCAGCGCCTCGAGGAGCGCCTGGCGCGACTCGGGACGATGCATGCGTGCCAGGGCGTTCGTGATCACCGGGGCCTGCTCGTCGTCCGCCCAGCGCAGGGCCTGCAGCAGGCCGCGCACGCGCTCGGGGGAGTATTTCGCCAGCGCGTCACAGATGGCCCCCGAGTCGTCCTGGTGGGGCTCCATCGCAAGGCGGACCAACCGCGCCGTGGCCTCCGTGTCGGGCCGCGCGGCGAGGAAGGCGACGGCGGCGTTGCGGACGTTCTCGTCCTCGTCGTGGGCGGCGCGGTCCAGGGCATCGAGCACCTCGGGGGCCGAAAAGCCCGAGAGCGCCGAGACGGCGACCAAGCGGGTGGCCGCGTCGGGGCCGCGCGCTGCCGCCGTCAGGACCCCGAGGTGCTCCGGGCGCCGTGACAAGCCGAGCCCGAGGAGCGCGGCGCGCTGGACGTCCGGCTCCGCGGAGCGGGCGGCGCGCTCCAGGTGTTCGCGAGCTCCGGCTCCCGACAGCTGCGCCAGGGCCTCCACCGCGGCGACGCGCACCTGGCCCGCCGGGTCGTCCAGGAGCCCCGCGATCGCCTCCGCGGCAGGAGCGAACCCCAACTTGCCGAGGGACTGACAGGCGTAATAACGAACCCATCCGTCCTCGTCGCCCAGCCCGCGGAGCAGGTGTGAGCTCACCCGGAGGTCTCCGCGGCCGGAGCCGAGCGCGCGCATCGCCGCGGCCCGCATCCGCGGCTCCGGGTGCTTCGAGGTGGTGAAGAGGCACTCCACCGCGCGGGGATCATCGATGAACGCCAGGCCCTGGATGGCCGCGTCGGCGGTGCGCTGGTCGTCGTCGTCGAGGGCCTCCAGGAAGAGATCGAGGGCCGACGAGTACCCGAAGTAGCCCAACACCCGGAACGCCGCCCGTCGCAGCCGCGCGTCTCCCGAGCGCGCGGCGCGCAGAGCCAGCCGCTCCGTCTCGGCGCTCCCCAGCGACTGGATCGCCGCGGTCGCTCGCTGCGCAACCCGCGGATCCGGATCCCCCAAGACCCGAAACAGCGGGCGCACGGCGGCGGGGTTGCTGAGCCTTGCCAGGGTCTCGCAGGCCGCCGCGCGCACGCTGGCGTCCGGATCGTCGAGGCACGCTGCGACCGCGTCGATGCCCTGGAGGCGCTCGGGGACCGCGGGCAACAGCGCCTTCCTCACCTCGCTGCCGCCCTCGGCCAGGGTCGTCATCATCGCCTGCGCGGCGGCGCGCCCGATGCGCTGCAATGCGACCGCCGCCGCGCGCGCCACCCGCGGGGGCCCTTCGAGCAAGGCCGTGAGGGTCGGGACGGCGGCCTCCCCTTCCAGGACGCCCAGGAGCCAGCACGCGGTCTCCTGCTCCGCCGAGCCGGCGCCGTGGAGGGCCTCGCCGATGCGCCGGATCGCCGCTTCTCCAGCGTGCTCGCGCAGCTGCTCCTCCACGGCCCCGGTGTCACCGAAGCGTTGCACGTGGCGCGTGTGGAGTTCGCCCAGCGCCGCGCAAGCGACACGCACGACCGTGTCGCTCCCGCGCGCCAGGAGTCGCGCCAGGGGCGCGACAGCCCCCGGATCGCCCGTCCGCCCGAGCCCGCGCGCGGCTTCGAAGACGTAGCTCGAGTCGTCCAGCAGCTCGGCCAGCGGCTCCACGGCGCGGGGATCGCCCGTCCGTCCCAGCACGTCGATGGCGGGGAAGGTACGGAAGAAGCTGCGCGTCCGCACCGCCTCGATCAGCGGGTCGATCACCGCGCGGCCTCCCACGTGCCCCAGGGCCTCCAAGGCCGCGACGGCCACGTTGTCGTCCCCGTGGCGGCTCAGCCGCACGAGGGTGTCGATGCCCGACCGCGCGCGGCGTCGCCCGAGGATGACAGCCGCGTCCACCACCACCGCCGGGTTGGGGTGCTCCGCGAGCTCCACGGCCGCTCGCTCCGCCGCTCGACCGCGACTCGCCGCGAGGGCATCGACCAGCGCGGCGACCGTCGTCTCGTCGTCGCGGCGGCTCACCAGCGCCCGCACCAGCGGATCCACCGCGACGTCGCCCAGCTCCGCGAGCGCCCGCACCACCTCCCGCCGCAGCGCCCAGCTCGGCTGCCCGAGGGAGTCGATCAGCTCTCCGATCCCTTCGGCTCCTCGAGCCGCCCTCTCCCGCACCCGATCGAGCGCCTCCCGGTCGGGTCCGGAGGTGAAGCGGGGGCGCGGCTCCGAGCCGAACGTCATGGTGGTCATGCGTCTTCCCGTCGGCCCTTTCCGCCGCTCACCTGCGCGACGCAGGCGGTGAGGTCCTCGATCACGGAGGCGTCCGCGAGGGTCACCTCGCGGAGGTGCCGCAGATGATCCGCCAGCTGCTTCGCCTCCCCGTTCCCTCGTCGATCGACGAGATCCGCCGCGAGCTCCACCACGCCGCGCAGGTGCTCCTGGGTCTCCGCCACGGCTCCACGCAGCGCGTCCAGGACGTCCGCCTGTCGTCCGAGGCCAGCGGCGACCGCCTCGGCCAGCTCCTGCTGCTCCTGCGCCGCCTGCGCCATGGCGCGCCCGCTGCGCCCCTGCTCGTCCATCGTCTGGAGGGTGCGCTTGGCGATCCGTCGCACCTCCTCGGTGCTCTTGCCGAGAGCGCTGGCGCTCTGGGACTGCTCCTCCATCGCGCGCGCCACGTCGCTGGACAGCCTCCGCACGTCCTGCGCCGCCTGGGCGGTCTCCTTGACGGCCCGGGACTGCTCCGAGAGAGCCCGCGCCGTCTGCACGGTCTGGCGCCGCGCTTCGTCCATGGCGCGCGCCACCTCGGCGGCGCCTCGCGCCTGCTCCGTCAGGGCGCCGAGGGTCCGCCGCACGCCCTGGGTGCTCTGTGCGCCCAGCTCCGCGAGCTGGCTCAAGCTGCGTACCTGAACCGCCATCGCCTGGCTCGTCGCGGCGACCAGCTTGCGGAGTTGAGCCGCCGCCTGGGCCGCGTCGGCGGCACCGCTGGATTGCTCGGCCATCGCGCGCGCGATCACCCGCGCGTTGGCGACCACCTGCTCGTTCTCCCGGGACAGGACCTTCAAGGTGCGCGCCTGTTCGGCGATCGCCTCGTTGCTCTGCCGGACCTGCTGCCGCATCTCCGCAGCCGATCGAGCCAGGGACTGCGCCGCCGCCCTCTGCTCGGCCGCCGCCGCGGAGCTGCTGCTCGCCTCCTCCCGCACCCGCTGGGTGGCCCGACGGATGCCTTGCACCTGCTCGACCTGCTGGGCTCCCGCGGCCGCTGCTTGCTCGACGGCTCCGCCGATCCCTCGCACCGCCTCCAGGATCCGCTCGAGGGCGACGTCCGCCTCCGCGGCGAGTCGCGCCCCCTCCTCCACCGCCTGCACGCCCTGGCGCGTCGTCGAGACGGCCTCCCGCGCGGTGCCTTGCAGACCGCGCACGATCCGCCCGATGTCTTGGCTGGACGCGGCGGCGCGATCCGAGAGAGCCCGGATCTCCTCCGCGACCACCGCGAACCCGCGCCCGTGTTCGCCCGCACGGGCCGCCTCGATGCTGGCGTTGAGGGACAGGAGGTTCGTCCGATCCGCCAGGAAGTTGATGGTCTGCACGATGTCGCCGATCTCCTCCGCGCGCTTCCCCATCTCGTCGATGACCTTGACCGACTCCCCCATCGCCGCGCGGATCCCGGAGAACCCCCCGATGGATCGCTTCACCGTACCCCCGCCGTCCCTCGCGACCGCGGTCAAGTGCTCCGAGGTCTCCCGCGCCTCCCGGGACACCGCCACGACGCGCTCCGTGGACGCGACCAGCTCCCGGGTGCCCTCCGCCGTCTCCTCCGCCAGGCGCGCGATGCGCTCCGCCGCCTCGGCGCTCGTCTGGGAGGCTCGGGCCAGCTGCTCGATCGCCGACGTCGTCCCATCGACGAGCTCACCCGTGCGCCGACTGGTCGACGCCGTCTGCTCGGTCGAGGCCGCCACCTCGGCGATCCCCGACGCCGTGGAGGCCATCGTCGCCTCCACGCGCTCGACCTGCTCGGCCACGCCGCGGACGGACCGCGCCATCTCTTCGACGGTCGCGGAGGTCTGCTCCACGTTCGACGCCATGTCCGTCGCATCCGCCGCGACGCGCTCGAGCCCCGTGGTGATCTCACCGACGGAACGCACCGTGGTGACCACCGACTCCTCCATCACCCGCGCATCCTGCTCGAGCCGGGCGATCCCCTTGGACATCTCCTCGATGGTGGCGGCCACCTCTTCGATGGACGCGGCGTTGCTCTCCCCGGATCGGACGAGGGTCTCCGTGGTGGCGCCGAGCTCCGTCGACGTCGCCGCGAGCTCCTCCGCCGCCGTCGCGAGCTCCGCCGCGTTGCCGCTCACCGCCTGAGCGGAACGAGCCGTCTGCTCGACCCCGACGGCGCTCGCGTCGATCGCCTCCGACAGGCTGCGCATCCCCTCCGCCATCTCCTCGCGCGAGGCATCCAGCTCGGCGACCTCCGACGCCACCAACGCCGCGCCGTCCGCCAGCCGGCGCCGCTCGGGCGCTCCGACGGCTCCCAGCGCCGATCGGGCGACGCCGTCGATCCGCTCGAGCCCCGTCGCGACCAGGTCCACGGCGACTCGCAGCCGCTCCACGAGCTCCCTCGCGGAGCCTCCGTCGAGTCGGGAAGCGGTCCGGTGCATGTCCTCCGCCTCCGCTGCGGTCTCCCGCAGGGACTCGATGGCCCGCTGCGCGCGCTGCAGCGTGCCTTCGAGGCGCGCGGTCTCGTCAATCGCCATCTACCCCTCTCCCCATTTCCCCGGCGTCTCGCCGTTCCACGGCCCCGATCACCCGGGCCGTATCGATGAGCATCAACAAACGATCTCCCACCGTCGCCACCGACCGGATCATCCGCTCCGTCCCCTGGGCGACCGCCTCCGGCGGCTCCCGCAAGTGATCGGGACCGATGCTCAGCACCTCCCGCGCCCGATCCACGAGCAGCCCCACGGAGCGCTCGCCCTGGCGCACCACCAGCACGCGCCGGTCTCCGTCGAGCTCGGCGCCGTCCAGCCCGAAGCGGCGCCGCAGATCGACCACCGGCACCACCTCGCCGCGGATTTGCACGATCCCGACGACCCACGGCTCCACGCCGGGGACCCGGGTCGCCCCCGCATAGGACTCCATCACCAACACCTCCGCCGCGGGGAGGGCGTACTCGCCTTCCCCCACCCGAAACAGCACGTGGAGGTCGTTCACGGTCGGAGAGATGGCCATGACCGCTCCAGGTCGTCCCCAAGGGCCGCGAGGTCCAAGACCAACGTCGGCCGTCCGTCCCCCAGGTCCGTCGAGCCCGTCAGCCCGACGACCTGCACCAGGGGATCGAGCAGCGGGCGGACCACCACCTCCTGCCGACCGAGGACGCGGTCCACGGCGAAGGCGTACGAAGTGCCGTCACGACGGACCAGGACGGCCTTTCCCTCGTCGCGCGCGTCGAAGCCGAGCACCTCACCGAGAGAGAAGAACGGCGCCACCTCGCCCCGCCGCTCGATGATGCGCTGGCCCTTCATGCGCGAGCTGCCCGGGGTTTCGGCGACGCGCAGCTCGCTCGCGTCGACGACCTCCTCGATGTTCCCCAGCGGGGCCACGAGCACTTGCTCCCCGCACTCGAAGGAGAGCGAGTCCACGATGCTCACGGTCAGCGGGATGGACATCGTGAACGACGTCCCCGCACCGGGCTCGTTCCGCAGGGAGAGCTCCCCACCGAGCTCCCGCGTGACGATCCGCTGCACGATGTCGAGCCCCATGCCGCGACCGCTGGTGTGGGTCGCCTCGTCTCGAGTCGACAACCCCGGCAGCGCCAGGAGCTCGAGCAGGCCGCGGTCATCCGCCGGGACCGGGCGACCCGTGCGACGCGCCACGGCCGACGCGTCGATCCCGGCGCCGTCATCGCTCACGCCGATGCTCAGCCGATCCCCCGCGGGCTCGGCCACCGTGATGCGCAGGGCCCCCTCGGGAGGTTTGCCGAGCGCGCGCCGCACCTCGGGCGGCTCGATCCCATGGTCGACCGCGTTCCGCACCAAATGCACGAGAGCCGGGAACACCTTCTCCGCCACGGACTTGTCCAGCTCCGCTCGCGCACCCTCCACGTGCACCTGGACCGCCTTCCCGGTCGCCGAGCGCAGCGCCCTCACGATCAGCGGGATGCGCTCCAAGAGCTCGGCGACGGGGACCATGCGCAGGTGCAGGATCGACTCTCGCATGGCGCGGAGCTGCCGCGTGTGCTCGTCGTTCACCACGCGCAGCTCGCGCACGTCGACACCGCTCGCCTCCAAGGCCGCGATCGCCCGAGACAGCTTGAAGCGGGTCACGACCAGGCTCGACAAGCTCTGCATGGCCGCGTTGAGCCGCTCCACGTCGACCCGCACGACGCCGCGTCCCATGTCCCCCTCGTCCGCGCGCGCCTCCGGCTCGGCCGCGCGGGAGCCCACGGGCGCGTCGAGCTCCACCAGCGGCTCGATGACCGCGTCGGATCCGAAGCTCGTCCGCCGCGCGATCTCCTCGTCCGACAGGTCCGTCACGAAGAGGAGCGCGAAGGACAAACCGCCCGGCGCGTCCTCGGACGCCGGCACGGAACGGGGCAAGACCCGCACCAGCTCCCCCACGCGCGCCAACGCCTCCCGGACCGCCGTGATGTTCACCCCCGCCGCCGCCCGCGCGGGCGTGGGCACGAAGTCGACGCGCAGGACGCGACGGCCCGTGCGCGCCGCCTCCGCGATCTGCGCGCGCTCGGCGCCCGTCAGCTTACGGGCAAGCTCCGGCGGCAAGAACAGGCGCAGGTCCTGCTGCACCTCGCGAGGCCCCACGCTCGGCTCCAGGTGCTCGAGCTCGGACATCAGCCGCGCCGGCGCCTCCGGGACCTCCTCGCCGCGAGCCACCGCCTGCACCCGCAGCTCCAACCCGCTCAGGCCGCGCATCAGCGGGTCGATGGCCTCGGGCGCCAGCGCTCCGCCGACCTGGTCCGCGGTCCGCACGACGGTCTCCAAGCGGTGCGCCAGGTCGACCACAGCCTGCACGCCCACCATGGCCGCGAGCCCTTTGACGGTGTGCAGGCTCCGGTACATCTGTCGCACGGCGTTGGGCTCCGGCCGCCCGGCCACCCGGTCCAGAGCCACCAGGGCACTCCGGCAGCTCCTGAGGTGGTCGTCCGCTTCGGCCACGAAACCGCTGAGGAACTCGCGGAGATCGACGGTGTCGTCGCTCACGGCCCGCTCCCCCCGCCCGTCCCCGCCTCGCCCGCGGACGCCACGGGGTCCTCGGAGCCCCCGAGCAGGGACCGGGCCTCCTCCTGGATCTGCTCGGGAGAGAAGGGCTTGGTCATGAAGCGCGACGCGCCCGCCTCCAGGGCGCGCTCACGCGACGCCTCGTCGCCCCGGGTGGTCACCACGAGGATCGGGAGCTCCCGAAGCTGGTCCTGCCCGCGCACGAACTCGAGCACCTCGTAACCGCCGATGTCCGGCATGTTCAGATCGAGGACGACCAAGTCGTAAGGAGAGAGACTGAGCCGCTCGATCGCTTCGAGGCCGCTCGCGGCGTGCTCGAAGTCGGCCTCCGGCAGACCGCGCAGACACGCCACGACCATCTCACGCATCACCGCGCTGTCGTCGACCACGAGTACCTTCGTCAATCCGTCCCCCACCGATGCGCTCCCCAATCGTCCTCCCCCCTCGAGATCCTGCGTGCCCGCCCGGGGAGGTGCTACTCATTTTTCCTACGGGCGGGCGAAGGGGGATCTGAATGTTCGATGTGCGCCCAACACGACCGAGAGTCTGGATCGTCGACGACAGCCCCTTGGACGCTCAGCGTGCTGAGCGCGCGCTCTCGTCGCGCTACGAGGTGCGGGTCTTCGAAGACGGGGGGAGCGTCCTCGAAGCGCTAGCGAATGGGGAGCAAGACGAGCTACCGCGGGTGCTGGTGCTCGATTGGTTGATGCCGGGCGTCAGCGGGATCGACGTCTGCCAGTACCTGCGCAACTTGCCGGACGAGCACATGGCGTCCATCGCGGTGCTGCTGCTCACGGTCCATCAGCGCTCCGGGCAGGTCGCCGAAGGGCTCGCGGCGGGGGCCGACGATTTCCTCTCGAAACCCTACGCCCAGGAAGAGCTGCTCGCCCGCGTGGGGGCGCTCGTGCGGGGACGCGAGCTCATCGAGCGCGCCGAGCGAGCGGAGGCGACGCTCCTCCACCTCCTCGCGAGTAGCCCCGACGCGCTGGTGGGCGTCGACGCGGAGGGGCGCATCGTCTACGTCAACCCGGAGGCGGAGCGCGTGCTCGGCCGCTCCTCGAGGAGGCTGGAGGGAGCGCGTCTCCCCGAGCTGCTGCCCGAACTGGCCTGGGACTGGAGCCGCGCCAAGAGCGGCCTCCCCCGGCGGCAGGGGGACATCGAGATCGGCGGACGCACCTACTCCCCCCTCATCCGCGGCACCAAACCCGACGGGCGCGGCGCCTACGTGGTCACCCTCCGCGACGTCACGCTCGAGCGGGAGACGGCGCAGCGGCGCCTCGATCTTTACGCGATCATCGCCCACGACCTGCGCACGCCCCTCAGCGCCGCCGTGTTGCGCATCGAGGCGCTGCTCAGGAGCCCCCTGGGCCCCCCGGCGCCCACGTTCGCCGAGGCCCTCGGCAAGTTGCAACGCAACCTCCGCGAGCTCGTCGGCATGGTGAACGACTTCCTCGAGATCGCGCGGTTCGAGGGGGGCATGTACGTGATGAGCGACGATCGCGTCAGCCTGCGTCAGATCGCCGAGGACGCGGTGGACGAGTTTCTCCCCCTCGCCGATTCGCGCAAGCTCCGCCTCGGCCTCGGAGAGCAGAAGGCGTGCGAGGGCTACGTCCGGGGCGATCCACGGCGCCTCAAGCTCGCCCTGAGCAATCTGCTGGGGAACGCCATCAAGTTCACCCCGGAGGGCGGACGGGTCGAGGTGCGCGTGCTCGAGACCGGCGATCGAGTCGTCGTCGAGGTGGAGGACACGGGGCGGGGCATCGCTCCGGAGCGCCTCCCCCACGTCTTTCAGCGCTACAGCCGCGCCGTCGATCGCGAGCACGAGGTGATCGGCTCGGGTCTCGGGCTCATGATCGTGCGGGAGACCGTGCGAGCCCACGGGGGGGACGTCGGCGCCACCAGCGTCGAGGGGCAGGGCAGCACCTTCTCTTTCTGGCTGCCCGCGGTGGAGCCCCTCCCCTCCGCTTGAAGACGGCGGGGGCGCTGACCGCTCACTGCGCGGAGAGACGTGTGCTCTCGATGATGGCGCGCTCCGTCGTCATCGTGGAGGCGGGCCCCACGGCGTCGGAGTCCGTGGAGCGCGGGGCCGTGGGGCACAGGGCCTCGAAGCGCGCGAGGCTGCGCTCGGCCGGGCAGCGACGTTCGCTCAGGAGCGCGCGAGCCGGCGCGAGCAAGACCGCCTCCGAGCGCCCCTGCGGATCCAGCTGTCCGCGACGCTCGAGCCCCTCCGCGGCGATCTCGACCAGCTGCTCTGCCCACTCCCACCCGGAGCGCCCACACAGCTGCGCCTCCAGCCCCCGTCGCACGAGCTCTCCTCGCGCCGCCTCCAGCTCACGCGCCGTCCACGTCTCGGTCAACGCGGCCGCCCGCTCGAGCGCCTGCGCGTCGTAGAGGACGCCCGTCCACAGGGCGAGGAGCGAACCGGCGAGGTCCGGCGGGAGGCAGTCGGCGCTGCGCACCTCGAGGGTGCCCTTGAGGCGCGCCTCCGGAAACAGCGTGTTCAGGTGGAGCTTCCAGTCCGCCACCGTGGCGCGCTGCCCCTCGAAGCCGTGCTCGAGGAAGTCGCGAAAGGGTTGGCCCGTGTTGTGCAGGATCTGGTCCCCCCGCTTGATCAGAAACATCCCCGCGTCGAGGGCCCACTCGACGTAGTCGACGTAGCTCGGGGATGGGTTGTCCAGGACTCGCGCGACGAGGCCGCTGCGCCGCGGGTCCATGCGGAGCCACACGTCCCCCCGGAGGCTCACCCAACCGCTCGGGGCGCCCTCGCGGAAAGGCGCGTTGGCGAACCAGGCGTGAAGCAGAGGTGAGATTTTCAGCGCCAGGCGGAGCTTGGCCATCCCATCGGCCTCGCTCGACCAGTCGAAGTTGCCCTGGACCGTGGCGGTACGGCGCATCATGTCCAGCGCGCCGTCTCCTTGCTGGGGTAAGTACTCCCGCATGATCGAGTAGCGCTGCTTCGGCACCCAGGGTAGCTGCTCTTGCCGGGCCAAAGGATGGAACCCCGTCATGAGCCACGCGACGCCCATCTCCCGGGCGATCGCCCCGATCTCCTGCAGATGCCGCCCGTGCTCGCCGACCACCTCGTGGACCGTGCGCAGGGGGGCCCCGCTGAGCTCGAACTGCGCCCCGGGCTCCAGGGTGATGTTGGCGCCGCCCTTGGACAGGGCGATCACGGGGCCGCCGGGCGACTCGGAGACGGGCGCCCAGCCCTGCCGCTCCATCAGCCACTCGAAGATGCGCAGCACCCCGAACTCCCCCTCGTACTGCAGGGGCGCCCCGGTCGCCTCGTGCACCCCGAATTTCTCGCTCTCCGCGCCGATGCGCCACTCGTCGCGGGGGCGCTCGGGGGCGGCGAGCACCGCGATCAAATCATCCAGGGAGCGGAGCTCTCGATCGGCGGCCGGCGCAGGTCGTGACGTAGTCATGGTGGCTTATCGAAGCGGCGTTCCAGGGTCCCCCCGCGATCCCGACGCGCCCGTCCGCTCGGGGGCAGCGGCGCCCCTGCCTTTTGGAGCCACCCGCGCCCCTTGGCAAGGGGCAGGCGGCCTTCAGCCGACGCTCGCCGTCCCCGTCAGGGGCGCGATCGAAGGATGGAGCTGCCGCAACGCCGCCGCCAGCGCCTGGGAATGAGCCGCGGTCGTGCCCGCCCCACCGCCGACGATGCGCGCCCCCGCATCCACCAGCTCGAGGGCACGCTCCACCCAACCAGGCTCCAGCTCCGCGGGAAAGCCGCGCACCGCGTCGTCTCCCGCCGCGAGCAGCACGCCGGGAGCGATGCGCATCTCCCACTGCGCGACTCGCGCGAGGCGATCGAGGGCCAGCTCGATGGTCGGAGTCTCGAACAGCACCGCTTCGGCGCCCGCCTCCGTCAGGGTCTCGAGCAGATCCTCCAGGTGCTCCCCCGAGAGCTCCAGATCGACCACGGCCCAGGAGGGCAAGCCCAAGTCGCTGGTCGCCTGGACCGCGAAGCCGAGCTCCGCGGCGCTGCCCATGCCCCGCACGATCACCAGCTCCGGGCCCGCCACCGAGATCCGCAGGGCGTGTTCGCGGGTCTCCGCCTCGAAGCGCCTTCGATCGAGGGACGTCACGAGATCGGAACCGAGCACCGCCGCCACCGCGACGGGCCTCTCGGAGGCGTGAGCGATTTCGTAGGCGAGGTCCACCGCTTGCCCGGTGAGCATCGCCGAACGGTGCTCCATACCGACCTCGGCCAGGGCTCGTGGTGTGGTGTCCGCGGTCAGGGCCGACAGCACGTCCACCCGACGCGCCGTCTCACTGGCGTGGTGCGCGCTCACGCTCTCGGGCTGGTGGCGCAGGAGAGCACCGAGCGCGCCTGGACTTCCCAGGGTCATCCCCTGCGCCCTGAGGGAGGCTCCGGGGTCCGCGTCGACCACCAAAGGACGACCAGCACGTAGGCGAGGGGCGAGGACGGCGTAGCTCATTCAGCTTGCCATCTTACTCCCATCGCGACACATGCCACGTCTTCTTGCCCCTTCTAATCAGCGCAATTTTCCCATGAAGGAGATCCGCTTTGGTCAGACGGTAATTCGCGTCGATGCGTCGTCCATTCACCGACACCGCACCATTCCCCACGTGTTCGCGGGCCTCCCGCTTACTCTTCACCACCCCCGACTCCACCAGGAGCTCGAGGATGTCCTTGCCCTCGTCGCCCAGAGTCGCCAGGGCGTGTTGGCTCGACGGAGCGCCTCCGAAGGCCTCCTCGATGGCTCGCAGCGACAACCCCGAGACGTCTCCCGAGAAGAGCGCCTCCGTCGCGGCCAACGCCTCTCGTAGCCCCTCGTCGCCGTGCAGGAGCCTCGTCAGCTCCTCAGCGAGGGCCTTCTGGCCCAAGCGGCGCGCCGGTTCGCGAGCGTGCTCCGTCAGGATCTCCGTGAGCTCCTCTCGAGAACGCAGCGAAAACACGTGGAGGAAGCGCTCGACGTCCGCGTCGGCGGCGTTGATCCAGAACTGATAGAACGCGTAGGGGCTCGTGTACTTGCTGGTGAGCCAGACGGCGCCGCTCTCGGTCTTGCCGAACTTGCCGCCGTCCGCCTTGGTGAGCAGCGGTGCGGTCAAGCCGTACACCTCCACCCGCTCGGTGCGCCGGGTCAGGTCCACTCCAGCGACGATGTTCCCCCATTGGTCGGAGCCGCCGACCTGCACGGTGACCCCCTGCTCCCGGTACAGGTGACGGAAGTCGTACGCCTGCAGGATCATGTAGCTGAACTCCGTGTAGCTGATGCCCTGCTCCCGGTTGTCGAGGCGTGTCCGCACCGAGTCCCGCTGGATCATCGCGTTCACGGAGAAGTGTTTGCCGACGTCCCGCAGCACGTCGACGTAGCTCAGCTTCCGGATCCAGTCGCCGTTGTTCACGAGCACGGCGCCGTTCGGCCCGTCGAAGTCGATGACCCGCTCGAAGATGGTCCGCTGCCCGCGCACGTTGGCCTCGACCTGAGCGTCGTCGAGGAGCTGCCGTTCGCTGTCCTTACCCGACGGATCACCGATGAGGCCCGTGCCTCCTCCCATGAGCACGACCGGGCGATGCCCCGCGAGCTGGAACCGCCGCAGCAGCACGATCGCCACCAGGTTACCGATGGTGAGGGAGTCTTTCGTGGGATCGAAGCCGGCGTAGACCTTCCTGGGGGCTCGCAGGTGCTCGTACAGGCCTTCGGGGTTCGTGCTCTGATGCACGAGGCCACGCCATTTCAGCTCATCGAGGATGTGACCAGGGGACGTCATCGGGGGCGGGAACATAGCCCCCCGCCGCGCGCTGGCCCACCCCCGGGCCACCCCTGGCCCGGGCATCAGGTCCGCGACCGGGCCGGGCGCCGGGAGAACCTGGCCCGCGCCCGCCGCCTCAGAGGGTCACGACGCTCAGCTCGTTGTTGATCCAGTGCAAGAGGATGCAGGGCCACAGGCTCCGCGTCTGACCGAAGACCACCCCCAGGATGAGGCCGGTCGCGAACACGGGCAGGCTCGCGGCCAGCGTGCCTTCGAGCCCGCGAACCATGAGCCACCAGGGCCAGTGCACCAGGGTGAACAAGCCCGCAGCAGCGAGCTGCGCCCCCCAATACCGCCAGCGCCAGCTCGTCACGTTGGGGGCGCTCTCCCGGGCGATGCTGAGCGCCTCCGAGACGACGACGCCGCGGAAGACGAGCTCCTCGAACAGGGGCGCCGTGAAACGGGGGCGCGCCTGCGCCAGGAGCGCTCCGAGGAGCTCGTCGACCGGCACATCGAGCTGACGCGCGGTCGCGCCGATCGACAAGGCCGCCACGATGACGGGCACGATCAGGGTGCTCACGACCTGCCGTCGTCCGTAGGGAAAGCCGAGGCCGAGGGGCTCCCACCAACGCGCCCCCTGCACGCGCCAGAGGTACACGGCGCAGGGCACGCCCCAGAACACGGCGCGCGCGCCGACATTGGTGAGCACGTCGACCCCGGGAGCCCCCGAGGGCAGCCAGGGACGGACCACGAGCGCGTAGAGAGCCCAGGAGCCAAGGAGCGCCAGCCCCAGGGCCACCAGGTGTGGGGCGCGACGCGACAGCGGGACGGGCACCGCCAGCGCGGCGGACGACTGGATCGCCTCGGGGGGCATCTGCTCAGCGCCGGTCGAAGCGACTCCTCGCCCAGGCGGCGAAGGGGCTCGCGCTCTCCCGGGGCTTCGTCGCGAAGCGGTTCTTCCAGTCACCGTTCCAGATGCGACGCTTGCCGCCCACTTTCCGCGGCGACATGAGGTAGGCGTCCGCCTCTTCGCCGTTCGCGAGGCACACCGGACGACGCTCGAAGAGGATGGGGCACTCCTTGCGCACGTCCGTGTGCATGCGCGTCTTCGAGTCCACGAGGTAGAGCTCACCGACCACCTCCGTGTCGCCCTCTTCGACCAATGCGGGATAAACCCGCAGATCGACGAGGTGATACGCGGCCGCAGTCCGCGCGGGCCCCACGAACTCCGCCCCTTCGAGGAGAGCGTGATCCGCCTCACCGGAGAGCAGGGACCCGTACACGAACAAGCGGTGCTTCCCGGGGAGGGTCATGGCTTTGGACTCTGGGTGCTTCCTCCGCGGCTGGCAAGAGTGCCCGTTCCCGCGCCCGCCCCGCGGATGCCCACACCTCCGCGCCGCGTGCCGATGAACGGCTTCAAAGCCCCCTGGCGGCCAGGCACCCGTCCCTGGCCGCCACCCTCCGAGCGCGCCCGACGGAGCTGATTTTCCATGCGGCACGCTTTTCGCCTTTTACGCCATCGGGATTTCCCGAGCGCGTCATGCCGTCGTTCCTCCACGAAGCTCTCCTGCTGCTGCTGCGCAATCGGGCCACCGTCGTGCCCGAGCTCCTCGGCATGACGGAGCTCCTCCCTCTGCCGCGCTTCTCCTCGGCCCACATCGAATCCACGGACCTGTCCGAGGTCGTGCCTGCCGAATACCGCGCGGACCTCCTGGTGCTGTTGCGCCAGCGAGACCGTCCCGTGCTCGGGATCGTCGCTGAGGTGCAGCTCGCGCCGGATGAGCGCAAGCGCTTCACGTGGCCCTACTATCAAGCGTCCGCGCGGGCGAAGTACGAGTGCGACGTGGTGGTGCTCGTGGTCGCGCCCAAAGGACACACCGCTCGCTGGGCCCGGCGCCCCATCTCCCTGGGGGGCGACAACCATTGGTCGCCCCTGGTGCTCGGCCCGGAGGACGTCCCGCTCCTGACGGACCCTCGGAAGATGGAACGCCACCCGGAGCTCGGGGTGCTCTCGGTCATGGCCCATGGCCGCGGGGAGCCGGTTCTGGCCGCGCGCATCGCCGAGGCTACCCTGCAGGCCCTGCGCCACGTCCCGGACGAGGAGACCCGTGTGCTATACTTCGATCTGATCGACGCCCACCTCGGCGCCGCCGCACGAAAGGCCCTGACCATGCTCCCCGAGGGTTACCAGTACCAGTCCAAGTTCGGAAACCGTCGCTTCG
>JAAZAA010000075.1 GCA_012514535.1 Myxococcales bacterium
CCCCCAGGACCAGTCCCCCCAGGACCAGTCCCCCGGGGGGCCGGCCCCAGGGATCGATGAGCACCTTGGGAGTCGTGAGCTGAGCGTGAGTTCGGGCTCGGCTCTCTGGCCGAGCGCTGGCGCGCAGCCAATTTTCGCAGCGCGACGATTCGATCTTTTCCGATACACGAGTTCGTGTAGCGTGTCGCACCTTCCAGGATTGAAGGTCGATAGTGAGAGTGACAATGACAATGAAGTACCTTCCAATGGGGGCGTCACGCTTCCCCTTCTTGCTGGGCCTCTGTGTGGCGGTCTTGCTGCTCCTCGGTAGGCCCGAGTTGGCGGCGGCTGCGGACATCGAGCGGAGCTGTCAGGCCCGCTGGACCCTCACCAACAAGACCACCGGCGCCACGGCGGTGCTGGACGAGTTCGAGGCGCGAGCCGGTTGTGGTAAAACGGTCCCCAATCGCTGCCGCAGCCGCGCGCGCGACGCGGCCCATGCCTGCATGTCGAAGCACTGGGAGACGCGCTTCGATCGCAAGAAGCCTGCGGAGTGCTCGTCCAGCGGTATCACGGGATACGGCTTGCCGGACATCAAGGCCGCGGTGGAGAACGCCGCGTGCTCCCTGGGGTGGGTGCAGGGCGGCGACGTGGTCGTCTCCCTGAGCGGCTCGACCAGCGGTGACAAGGAGTGTGGCCGCACGAAGACCTTCAGCGACGCGTACATCGTCAAGCCGGCCATGTGCGCCAGCGTGCCCTCGAACACGCCGAAGCCCTCCGATGCGAACGACTCGCCGGCGCTCCAGATCCCGGCGAACGACACGGTCGATCCGACGTCGGGCTTGAAGTTCCCCCGATCGATGCCGGCGATCCGCTACCCCGTCGGTTACAACGACTGCAGCGCCTCCGAGAAGAAGTACATCCAGCAGTCCTGGGCGATGGCGCACTACATGGCGTGGGTCGCCGATCAGACGATGGATTGGATGGAGAAGAACGCCAAGTACCGGGAGAAGGCGTGGAACCACAACTTCCGGGAACCCGTGAAGGCGAACGACTGGGTCAACTACGCGCCCCGCGGCTGGTTCGGGGCGTACAGCAAGGACCACTTCGACATCGCCAAGGACGCCATCGACACGCTCTGGACGAAGCGCCTCCGCGGCAAGACCTTCACGGTGAAGTGTCGCACCAACGACACCAACAAGGGCTCGCACCCTTGCTTCCGCAAGAACCCGGGGACGAAGCGGCCCCCGGCCGCCAACCACATCGTGTACGGGACGATCAACTTCTGCAACAACGCGTTCAATAGCACTAGCTACTTCTCCGGGGCTCGCCTGGTGTTGCACGAGCTGATGCATTGGCTCGGGACGAAGAACGGCACGGTCGTCGGAGACACGCACGTGCATTGTCACGGAGCCGCCAAGTGCGTCACGGACAAGGGCTACGGGGCCAAGGACGCCGCGCATCTCGCCAACTACGACGGCGGCACGGCGGGTACGAAGATCGACCAGCAGCGGCGCCGTGTGGGCCACCGGAAGCGGGCTCTGCGCAACAACGACAACTACGCGCTGTACATGTACTACATGGGTTACAAGGCGTACATGAAGAACGCCGCGTTCAACCTGCCCGTCGTGACGCAGTTCCCGGCGAGCGGCTTCGTCTGGTAAGCACCGGTCTCCCACGGGCGCACCACCGCCCACGCCTCCGAGTGGATGGCGTGGGCGGCGTCACGCTGATCCTGATTCCGATGGGAAGGTGCGCAGGGACTCGGGGCGCGGCGGGGAGAGGAGGGAAGCGGCGCGTGGCGCTCCGCTCCGCTCCGCGTTGACGGGGCCGTGTCGAACGGATATGCGGCAGCCCCTTCGAACCGGAAGCAGGAAGTCGCCTTGGGAGCACGCCGCGGAACCCTCAGTTTTTCCAGATTCTTCGTGCAGGGGACCCCACCCAAGGGGTTTCGCAACAAGTACGTGGAGGCAGCGCGCCTGCGCGCGTTCGTGCCTCTGCGTCCCGAGGACGAGGCCGATCAGGCGAGCGGCTGGTGCGTCATCGAGAAGGTCTTCGACCTCGAGTTGGATCACGAGAAGATGTACCGGGAGCCGTATCTGCTCCTCGGCTTCCGGGTGGACCGCTGGCGCGTGCCGACGTCCCTGCTGAACGCGCGCATGGCGGAAGAGGAGGAGAAGCTGCTGGCGCGGACGGGACGCGAGAAGCTGAGCCGCAAGGAGAAGAGCGAGCTCAAGCAGCGGCTCGTCGCGCGGCTCCGGACGAAGGTGTTGCCCGTCTCGAAGTCGATCGACGTGTGCTGGGACCTCGAGGCGGGCGTGGTGCGCTTCTGGAGTCACGCGCGGCGCGTCAAAGACGACTTCGCTGCCCTCTTCGAGAAGACCTTCCGGCTGGAGCTCGTCGAGGACAGCCCCTACGCCGTCGCCCTCCGGGCCGGGCTCTCCGACGCCCAGCTCGAGGTGCTCGGAGCGAGCGAGCTCACGTTGTTCTCGCGGGGCTCGGGCGGAGAGGGGTCCGGCGATGGGATCCGTCGGCTGGCGGCTGGTGAGAGGGGAGGCGCCTGATGGATCTGATCGAGCGGATCGAGACGACGCGGTTTCTGGGGGCCGAGTTCCTCGTCTGGTTGTGGTTCTGTAGTGAGACCTTCGACGGGAAGTTCGTGCTCGACGCGGGCCCCTTGGAGCTCTGGCTGGACAGCCCCCTCAGCTTGGAGTCGCAGCTTCAGCCGGGCGAACGGATCGCGTTGCGGGGGATCCACCCGAGCGCGACCGCGGAGGCCAAGGAGGCGCTTCGACAGAACAAACTGCCGACCCGCGCGCGGCTCGTCCTCCGCACGGAGAGCCACGAGTTCGCCCTGGTGCTCGACGCCGCGACTCTCGGGGTGTCGGGGGCCAGCGTCCCGGCGGTCCTGTCGCGGGACTCGGACGAAGCCTTCCTCGAGCGAATGACCCTCCTGGACACGCTCCACCGCACGCTGGACGAGCTCTTCGCCAGCTTCGTGCGCCTGCGTCTCGACGTCGGCTGGGAGAAGCGCTGGGTGCCCGCGATGGCGAGCTGGATGCGGGAGGAACCCATTGGAGCGGCCCTGTTACGCGGGCTTACCGCGGACCGCGCATCGGGCGGAGAGAGCCAGAAGCGGAAGGGGGCTGGTCGGCCCTCGGGGGCCCGGCCAGCGTAGCCGCCAATTCTCCTGCGCGCCGCGCCGCGCTCGTCCGTTCCTCGGCGGCGATGAGAATCGCGCTCCTGAATCAACCATGGAGCCGGATGACCGTCCCCATCCAAAAGGCGGACTCAGTCGCGATCTGGACCTACGAGGTGGCGCGCAGGTTGGCCGAGCGGCACGAGGTGGTCGTCTACGGCCGGTGGTTTCCGGGGCAGCCCCGCGCGGAAGAGCGCGATGGCGTTCGCTATGAGCGAGTCGACATCGAGCAGCCGCTGGCGGCGGTGCAGAAGCTCGTCCAACGCGCCAAGGTCCGGCCCGTGGGGTCAGCGTCCAGCTTCTACGGCATCGGGTACGTGCTCCAGCTCGCCTGCGAGCTCGCGGAGTCGGACTACGACGTGGTGCACGTGCACAACCTGTCTCAGTACGCGCCCGTGCTCCGGCGGTTGCTGCCCCGCTCGGCTCTCGTGCTCCACATGCACTGCGAGTGGCTGTCCCAGATAGGCCGTCGGTCGGCGGAGGCTCGCCTGAGCCGGGTCGATCGAGTGCTCGGTTGCAGTGAGTACGTGCGCGACCGCGTCGCCACCCGCTTTCCACAGTTGTCCGCTCGCTGTGGGGTGGTGCACAACGGCGTCGATTTGGCGTCATTCGGGCAGAGCCAGCCCAAGCCGCCACCGGACCCGGAGGGGGGCACGGTGCTCTTCGTGGGGCGCATCTCTCCGGAGAAGGGCGTGCACGATCTGCTCGACGCCTTCGCCAAGCTGCTGCGGGAGCGCCCGCGCGCCGAGCTCCGCGTCGTCGGCCCCTATGAGCCCACGCCGCTCGAGTACATCGTCGGGCTGTCGCAGGAGCCCAGCGTGCGGGCGCTGAGCCGCTTCTACTCACGGAACTACCTCGAGCAGCTGAGGGGCCGGGTGGATCCGGACGTGCTCCGGCAAGTGCGCTTCGTGGGCGAGGTGGATCGGGCACACCTGGCCGAGGAGTACCGGGGCGCCGACGTGCTGGTGAATCCGTCGCTCAGCGAGGCGTTCGGGATGAGCCTCGTCGAGGCGATGGCCGCCGGGGTGCCCGTGGTGGCGACCTGGGTGGGCGGGATGAGCTACGTGGTCGAGGAGGGCAAGGAGGGCATCCTGGTACCGCCCGCGGCCCCCGACGCCTTGGAGCGCGCCATCGCGCGAGTCTTGCGGGATGACGAGCTGCGGGCGGCGCTCGTGGAGCGCGGTCTGCGCTCCGTGGAAGAGCGCTTCTCCTGGCAGCGCATCTCCGAGCAGCTGTGCGGGGAGTACGCGCGGACCCTGGAGGGCCGATGCGACGTCAACTGACCGCCCTCGGCAAACGCTGGATCGTCGCGCGCGCCGTCCGGCCGACTCCTCGAGAGCTCGCTGCGTCCGCGCTGGTCTTCGCTCCGCATCCGGACGACGAGACGCTCGGGTGCGGCGGGACGATGATCCGGAAGCAGCAGGCGGGGGCCACCGTGGGGGTGGCGTTCATGACGGACGGGGAGCGCTCCCACGCGGGCCCGCCCTTCAGCGCGAGCAGCCTGGGTGCGCTGCGGCGGCGCGAGGCGATCGCGGCGACGGGGGAGCTCGGCGTGTCCCCGGCCCACCTGCACTTCTTCGGCTACCGCGACGGCGCGCTGGCGGAGGAGCGGGCCCACGCGACGGAGAGCGTCGCGGAGCTCGTGGCTCGCCTGCGGCCGGAGGAGGTGTACGTCCCGCACTCCCTGGATGGCCCCGCGGACCACGCGGCGACGACGGCGATCGTGCTAGCGGCGCTCCAGCGCGCCAGGCTGCGGGTGAGCCTGTACGAATACCCGGTGTGGCTCTGGTGCGGGTACCCCTGGGTCGGGCTCGGATCGGCGGGGGAGCGCCGTCGGCGCCTCGGGCACGGTTGGCGAGCGCGCCGCGCGTTCCTGCGGGACCTCCGCTGCGCGGTCCCCGTGGGCGACGTCTTGCCGCGAAAGTTGCGCGCGTTGGCGCACTACCGCACGCAGACCGCGCGCCCGTTCGGGCGACCCGATTGGCGCACCCTGCGCGACGTCGCCCGCGGGGAGTGGTTGGCGCACCTCTTGGGGAACGACGAGCTCTTTTTCCGGCGGGATCATGATGCACGTGAGGGATGACTTCGACGTCGCGCGGGACTCGGGGCGGACGCTGGGCAGCCTCTCGACGAGCGGCGCTCCCCGCCTCGGCGTGGACCGGGAGCGCCGGATCGCGATCGATCACGGCGGTCTGCGCATGCAGCCCCTCCTGTGGGACGGGTGGGGGCGGCAGGGCATCGCCTATGGTCCCTTCCCCGCTGCGAGCGTGGGTGTGTTCGCCGTGGGGCTCTTGAACGGGCACAACGCCTCACAATCGGGACACATCGAGCAGCCCTTCGAGAAGCGCCTGGCGACGTGGCTCCACGCGGGCGGCACCCATCGAGCGCGAGCACGGCTGCTCCGCTGGGTACGCTCGGGGCAACGGGCCCTGACCCTCCGACAGTTCGTGAGCTGGCTGCTGCGGGATCCGAGGTTCCATCGCGCGGCGCCCCTGGACGACAGCCTCGCCGTGGGGCTGTACGAGGCTCCGGCGCCTCAGGATCCTCGGCGCGCGGAGCTCGGCTTCGTGGTGCACTCCACCGGAGGCAACAACGGCGAGCTCCGCGCGCGGGTGGACGGGGAGGACCTCCCGTTGATCTCGGGGTTGCCCAACGTGCCCCTCTTGCTCGTCATCGCGCGCACGTCGACGCACGCGGCGTACTTCGTCTCGGCGGCGGAGGCGGGCCTCGGCGGACGTTATCCGGCGATGCGGCCGCTGGCGCTCACCCGACACCGACCCCAGGGGGTCGTCTACCCGGGGGTGCACCAGGGGGTCCTCGGTCAGATCGGTTTCCGCGCCGACACGCGGGTGTACGGCGTGCGCGTCGCCGCCGCGCCGGAGCTGGCGACCTTGAGCGCGTCTCTGGACCTCGACGTCGAGCGGGGGCGGGCACGGTGGGCAGAGCCCGCCGGGCTCGTGTACCTCGAGCTCGAATCAGACGCGGTGGTGCGGGTTCGCTGCGGGGGCCTCGACGACGACGCGACGTCCTATGAGCTCGAGCTCGGCGAGGGGCGCCTGCGCCTGCGGGAGCGGGCTCCTGGGGGCGCAGAGAGACGAGCGCGGGAGGTCGAGTGGCGCGCGTCGCGGGACGCAGTGGGCTTGCAGCTCGTGGTGCTGGACGAGGAGCTTCGCGTGATCGCCGATGGAGCGCAGCGCCTCACTCTCGAGGGTCCCATCGGGCCCCTGGCGGAGCTCGCCCTCGACGCTCCCGAGGCGGCGCGGCGCCGGGCGCTCTCTTCCCTGCAGGTGTTGCCGCGGGACGTCCCCGTGCCAGAAGACGTCCGCGTCCGGATCCCCGCGGTCTCGCAGGGGCATGTGGTGCGCCTGGAAGACCGCTTCACCGGCGAGCCCGGCGATCTCGACGAGCGCTCCATCGGCGCGGAGCGGTGGCGCAAGGAGCTCGGCGCCGCGCGCCTCGTCGTCGTCCCGGGGCGGGGCGCCGAGGTGCAAGGGGCCCGGTCCCTCACCTCTCGGGGGCGGACCGTCTACACCTGTCCCTGGGCGAACCCGCGCTTCGCCGATCTGGAGGTGACGGTACGGCCCCCCGGGCGAGCGCGGGGGGAGGGGCATGAGGGGCGCGCGGGGGTCGTGTTGTGGCAGGACCCCGAGAACTACGTCGTCGTGGGCACCTGGTTGCACGATCATTTCGAGGGGGCGTCGATCTCCTCGTTCTATTGCTTCGACGGCTTCGAGGACATCTACGACGCCGTGTGGACCAACGTGGGGAGCGCTATCCGCTGGGGGGTGCCCTACACGCTGCGGGTCCTGTGCGACGGCACGAGGTTCACGGCGTACGTCGATGGGCGGGCGGTGCTGCACCGGGCCTTCGGGGACGTGCATCGCCGGGTGACGTCCCTCACGCTCCGGAAGGTGGGCATCGTGACGAACTGGGAGTGGGGCAACGACACGGGGAGCGTTTTCGAGTCCTTCGTCGCGCGCAGCTGACGTTCCAGCACCGGGCTGGGCTGCTGGGATCGGGCCGCCGGGATGGAGCCGCTGGGATCGGGCCGCCGGCAGGCCGACCTCCCGGGCCCCCTGGCGTACCGCCTTCCTGGCGTACAGCTCCCTGGCGTACAGCCGACCCCCAGAGCGGCCGTTTGCGGTGACGACCGTGAGCTCCCTCCTCAATCGCGCTGCGCTGGTCGTGGCTGCTCCGCTGAGCGGATGCGTCCTGCTCGCGGCGCTGCTCGCTGGCGAGTGGCGTGGAGAGCTGCAGGAGGCGGAGAACGTGGTCGTCCGCACCCAGCTCGAGGTCGACATCGGCCGACTGGTCCACGCTCTGCAAGCGGAGCGAGGGGTCGCCGCCGCGGCCGCGGCGAGAGTGGACGGCCTGGGGTCGCGCTTGCCCGGTTGCCGTGCGGTCACCGATGAGCTGAAGGGGCGGTTGAAGCACAGGCTGGGTGAGTCCGGTGAGCTCGAGAACATCGACACCCTCCGGGACGTCGTGCAGCGCATGGAGCACAAGCTCGCCGGCGCGCGGCGGCGCAACGACGCGCAGGAGCTCGAGCCCCTCGACGTGCTGAGCGAGTACTCGGACGTCATCCGCGTCGTGTTCGACGAGACGGAGCGGTTCGCTGCGGTGGCCCTACCCACCCGCGAGCTCGCCGAGCGCGCGGATCTGTACCGGCGCCTGCTCGTCTTCAAGGAGCTGTTCTCCCGCGAGCGCGCCCTCGGCGCGGTGTTGTTGGGGACGGCAGGGCCGAAGCCGGAAATCCTGGACGCCTACGAACGCAACCTCCTGCTGCAGGAGGAGGGCCTCCGAGAGCTCGAGCTCTCCAACGCCGGCAGCCTCGATCGGCGGGTCTATGACCAGCTCCTGGAGGAGGAGCCCTTCGACGGCGAGCGGCGCAGATTGCGCGCCGCCCTGGAGTCCCGGGAGCAGGGGCGTGCCCCGAGCGACGAGGTGGCGCTGGAGTGGTTCGAGCGCGCCAGCCGCAGGAGCGATCACCAACAACGAACGTTGGAGCGTCTGGTTCAGGGGATCTCGGGCGAGGCGGAGCGGCTCGCCGAGTCCGCCCGGAGGAGCTTCATCACGTTGCTGTCCGTGGTGGCGGCGCTGCTGGTCGTGCTGCTGTGGGGGTCACGGGTTCTGAGCAAGCAGCTCATCATGCACCTCGAGGCCGAGCAACGCCACGCCGCGTGCGTCCGCTACCTCGCGCGTCACGATCCGCTCACGGAGCTTCCCAACCGCCCCACCTTCCACGAGCTGTTGGAGGAGGCGCGCAAGCGCGCGGCCGCCGCGCAGGGCTTCCTCGCCCTGCACCTGATCGACATCGAGGACTTCGCGCGCATCAACCGCGTCTGGGGTCAGAAAACCGGAGACTGGGTGCTGGTGTCCGTCGCGCGACGCCTGCGGAAGATCGCCAGCGCCAACGGCGTGCTCGGGCGCCTCTACGGAGACCAGTTCGGCCTCATCCAGCCGTCGATCGAGGGAAAGGAGGACGCGAAGCGCCTCGCCGCGGAGATCCTCGCGAGCTTCTCCGAGCCCATCGCCTTCGAGCAGCGCCTCGTGCCGGTCCGGGCGCGCCTGGGGATCACGTTGTTTCCGCCGGATGGGGAGACGGCGGAGGAGCTCCTGCGGAACGCGGACCTCGCCCGGCAGCACGTCCTCGAGGGCGGCAGGTACCGCTTCTACGTGGCGGAGATGTACGAGCGGTATCTGGCGAGCCGAACCTTGGCGGACGCGCTGCGGAGCTCGAACGTCCAGGAGGACTTCGTCGTTCAGTACCAGCCGAAGATCGAGGTGGCGACGAACCGGGTCCAGGGCGTCGAAGCGCTCGTGCGCTGGAAGCGGGGGCAGGAGCTCCTGGCTCCCGGCGCCTTCATCCGCGAGGCGGAGCAGAGCGGCGTGATCGTGAGCATCGGCCAGTGGGTGTTCCGACAAGCCTGTGAGCAGGTGCGGATCTGGAGCGCTGCCGGGATCGAGCCGCCCGTGGTCGCCGTGAACCTCTCTGCGGTGCAGCTGATGCAGGCGGACCTGGTGGAGAGCTTGGCGGAGATCCTCCGGGCGTCGGGGGTCGACCCGCGCTCCCTGGAGCTGGAGATCACCGAGAGCGTGCTCACGGAGGACCTCAAGGACGCGACGGAGCGGCTCGAGGCCCTGCGCGCCCTCGGTCTGTCCCTGGCGATCGACGACTTCGGCACGGGGCACTCGTCCTTCACGTATCTGCAGCGCTTCCCCGTGACCACCATCAAGATCGATCGCTCCTTCGTGGCGGATCTCGACACCAGCCACGAGAGCGAGGTCATCGTCGACACGGTGATCGGGCTCGCCAAGAGCCTGGACATGCGGGTCGTGGCGGAGGGCGTGGAGACCGAGCGGCAGCTCGAGATGCTGCGAGAGAAGGAGTGCGACGAGGCCCAAGGCTTCCTCGTGTCGCGCCCCCTCTTCGCCGACGAGGTGACCGACGTGCTGCGCGCCCGCCCCGACGCGGCGATCTAGCGCGCTCGTCGCCCCGGGCTCGCGCGCTGCGGTACGTCGACGCGGTCGCCGTACGTCGGCGAGGCGATGCGCTCAGAGGGAGTCGCGGGCGGCGCGCAGCACGTCCACGTAGCTGACCACCCCGACGAGATCGTGGGTTCCTGGGCGCACCACGGGCACCGCGCCGATGCGGTGCTCGAGCATGAGATCGACCACCTCGCCGAGGTCGGTCTCGGGGCTCGCGACGATCACGTCGCTGCTCATCAGCTCCCCGACGGTCTGATCCAGGCTCGAGGTGGGCGGCATGTCACCGGTGGACTCGTCCCCCACTGGCTCCCCCACCGGCTCCCCCAGGGACGGTTCGACGGGCGGCCCCAGCGGCGAGCCTGGAGGCACCCAGAGGCCGCGGAGGTCGCGGTCGCTCAGGATCCCGGCGAGGTCGCCTTCGTTCATCACGGGCAAGTGGCGTATGCCCGCGTCGAACATGCGATTGAGCGCTTCACGGACGGTGGCGGTCGAGTCGATGGTGACCGGCTCCGTCGTCATGACTTCCTCAGCGATCATCCTGGTCCCTCCCCATCGAGTGTGAGGAGGCACGTCGGCTCGAGCAAGCCGCGTTCCGAGAAGGGCGAGCAGGTTCGAGTCGTTGGCCACGTTCTGGTCACGCAGGTGGGTCACCCCTTCCGGGCGACACCGACGCGCGCGGCGCTTCGCCCGCTCAGCGCACGAAGCCGGCGATGCGCTCCTCGACGGCCTCGTCGGAGAGCCCGATCGCGCGGCCCACGATCTTCAAATACTCGCGCTCCGACTCGGCGATGCGCCCGTCCGCGTGGGCGGCCTCGAGCAGCAACCGGAAGGTCTCGCCCTGGCTCGTCTCGTCCAGGGCGCGGATCGCCGCCTCCGCCTCGTCGTGCTCGACCAGCGGGAAGATGGCGTCCCACTCGGTCTCGGGGATGTCGAAGCGCTGCAGCATCTTGTCGACGAACTCCCGCTCGTCGTCGTCGAAGTCGTCGTCGCTGGCGACGAGCCCTGCCACCATGCGACACACCAGTCTCTTGTTCGCCTCGTCCAAGGGCATGTCGACCAGGGTATCAGGGGCGCCCGGCGGCCGACAGAGGCGGGCTCCATCTCCGGA
>JAAZAA010000076.1 GCA_012514535.1 Myxococcales bacterium
AGCGATCCTCGAGGAGCACGTCACCTTCCTGCAGAAGCCCTTCACGCCGGGCGGTCTCCGCCAGAAGGTCCGCGAAGCCCTCGACCCCTGACGGATTTTTCGGGGGTCACGGCTACCTCCCGTCCGTCCCCGTTCCGCACCCCGCCCCCCGCAGGCGCCCCCGCGGTTTCTCTGCGCACGCCCCGTCGCGCAGCGCGCCCAAGCTCCACCCGACGGCTCGGCCGCACGCTGCGCGCCTCCACCGCCCGGCGCGATCCGGGCCCTCTCGCGGGGAAGGGCTATGGTCGGTGAATGACCGAGCTCGACCTGCAGGGAGTCCCCGAATGCACGCGTTGCGGCGCCTGCTGCTTCTCGCAGGCCCCCGACTATCTGCGCGTCTTCGGCAACGACTACGAGCGGCTCGGCGACGACGCCGCGCGCCTGACGCACTTCATCGAGAACCGCGCGTTCCTGCGCCTCGAGGACGGCCGTTGCGCGGCCCTCACCTTCGACGTCCCGACCGAGCAGTTCCTCTGCTCGGTCTACGAACGCCGCCCCGACGTGTGCCGCGCCCTCGAGCGCGGCTCGGGTCACTGCGCCGCCGAACGCGCCGAGAAGGCCGAACGCCCCCTGGCAGTGATCCGTCGCGCCCGCGCCCACCCCGCGCCCTGATCCCGCTGGAGCACCCAGCGCCAGCGCGCCGCGCGCTCGGCGCCGCGCGCGCGGCGCGCCACGCAGCGTCGTCATGCGGCGCCGCCACCCGCACACCGCGCGACGACGCAATACGTACGCTGCGCGCGGAGCACACACGGGGCAGCGTCGCTCCACGGCGCCGCCGTCACACCGCGCAGCGACGCTACACGCACACCGCGCAGCGACGTCACAGGGACCACGCGGCGTCGCTCCACGGCGCCGCCACCTGCACACCGCTCAGCGGAGGCAGGGATAGTAGGCCGCGCAGGCCACCGCGTGGATCCGCAGCTCCACCTCGTTCCCCTCGCCGTCGTGACCCGCGTACCGCTGGGTCAGGTCGAGGATCCTCCCCGACGAGCGCCCGCGGGGCACGGGGACCGCGTAGGGCTCGTCGGGCAGCTCCTCCAGCCTCCAGGTGCCGCCGCTCGAGTCGCGGTACTCACCGAACTCGAGTTCGAGGTGCGGCGTCTCCACGCACCGGTGCCGATGACGGAGCTGCAGATCGAGCGCCGCCTCGCCGGCGGTGGACCTGGCCAACACGGCGGGACGCAGCCCGATGCATGTGTCCCAGAAGAAGAAGACGTCCGGAGAACACTCGTCGTCCCCAGGCGCGTCCAGGACGGCGTCGAGCACCCCATCCACCTCCACGCGGATCTGCAGAGGCTCATCCGCCGCGTCGGCGCAGGCCCGCCCCTCCCAGCTGAGACACGCCCCCGTCCCTACCTCCTGGGGCACCCCCGAGGCGCCCGCCGCCCCCGCCTGTCCCGGATCTCCGCAGCCCGCGTCGTTTCCTCCCGTGGCTACGGGAGCACCACCCGTCGACGGCGCGCCGCCGGTCGCCTTCATGCCTCCAGCGCCGCCCGTCGCCGGTTCCTGCGCGGACGGCTCCTCGGCTTCCGTGGAGCACGCGAAGGACAACGCCAACACCGCGACGACGAGACCTCGGGGGAGCATGCCCTTCACCATGCAAGAACCGTATCACGCGCGCGCGCGCCCATCGCAGCCCCCCCCTCCGAGAATCGTCGCCCCCCTTCGACACGTCCCCGGCCACTGCACTGCCCAGCGATGGCTCCTCGGGTGACCCCCGTTCCCCGCCATGTCGCCGGACACGAACGACGCGCTCCGCCAACGGAGAACGCCCCCCGCGCACCGAACGACGCCGCGCCCGCTTTCAAGCAGCGGCGCCGCGCCGGCGCTCCCAACGCAGCTCCAGGGACTCTCCGACGGCGAGCTTCACCCAACGAGCGCTGAGCTCGTCGAAGCGCCGGCAAATGCGCTCGATGGTCTCCTCCGAGAGGGCGGCGCGCTCCGCGGCGGAGCACGCGGCGCGCGTCTTCTCGACGAACGCCGCGCCCTGCTCGGCGCGCTCCCGATCCTCACGGCGCGTGGACCGCGCGAGCCACGCGTGGTGGCAGATCGTGGCGGCGCGCTCGGAGAACTCCGTATCGGCGCGCCCCTCACGGTGGAGCCGTTCGCCCCGCTCCCGGAGGCGCCGTTGGGCGCGAGCGCGGTCTCGCGGGCTCTCCGCGCCGGGGACGAGACGGAAGGTCCCCGCGTCTCCGCCGGCGGCGAGCTGCCCGAAGATGCCGCCCGCGAGGCGCAGCTCCTCCTCGACGACGAAGTGCACGACGTCGTGGGGCAGCAGCTCGTCGTAGCTCGGCGCCGGGCTCATCTCGAGGGCAGGGAGCCCCGGGGGAGCCACTCGAATCCCATAGCCGCGCGACCGGGTGCGTGTGATCGTGACGAGCATGTTCCGTCTCCTCCTATGAGCGCCGCGCCGCCCGGCGGTCGTCACCAGCGTGAGCAGCCGCCCCGCAGCCGCCCTCAAGATAGCAGCGGAGCAGGCCACGTCGACCGGCGTTTGACGCACATCACCCCGAGGACTACCATGGAGGACATGCGCGGCGAGGCAGTGAGCTGGGGGCGACGCCTCGGGATGATCGCGGCGATCGCCTCCGCCGCCGCCGGCACGGCTTGCGGCTCGGACGGAGACGAGGGGGGGCCAGGCAACGCGACGGGCGGCGACACCGCGAGCGGAGGCGTGTCCTCGGAAGGCGGCGCCAGCGGCGGCGGAGGCTCCGACAGCGGCGGAGCAACAGGCAGCGGAGCAACCGGCAGCGGAGCAACAGGCAGCGGAGCGACGGGCGGAGCAACCAGCGGCGGCGCGGGCGGAACGGCTGCCGCCGAGGGCGCGTCCTGCATGGTCGACGGCGTCGTGTATCCGCACGGCGCGACCAACGTGCCCGACGCGGCGAGCTGCAACACCTGCCAGTGCACGGACGGTCAGCTCGCGGCCTGCACGAAGATCGCCTGCCCCACCTCGTGTCCCCGCAACCGCGACTTCGGGACCCAGTGCGCCGAGTGCGGTCCCGTCGACGATTGTCTGGTCGTCGAACACGGCTGCTTCGAGGTCTGCGACTTCGACGGCGATTGCCGCGACGGCGCCTGCATCGAAGGCGTCTGCGCTCACCTGTGCGGCTGAAGACCTTTTCGAGTCCGCAAGTCACCTCCACGCGCCCCGCGGCACCGTCGATTGACCCCATCCGACAGAGACTCCGTTGACCGGTGGACGGGAGTCGACGGAGAGTCGAGGGATGCTCCCTCCTGGATTGCGCCTTCAGTCGGACGTGGGCCTCGGCGACATGATCACTCACGTGCTGCTCTGGTTTCTCCTGGGCCTCGTCACCTGCGGAATCGCTCTGTTCCTGTTCCCCTATTCTCTCAGCCGTACGGTGCTCGAGCGCACCTACGTGATCGATGGTGACGGCCAACGCGTGGGGCGCCTGGTGTGCCCGTCCGACCTGGGTTCGGATGTGGTGCACGCCATCGTCTGGTGGTTCCTGACCCTCGTGACGTTCGGAGTTGCCGGCTTCTTCTATGCCTACAAGGTGCTGGCGAACGTCCTCGGACGGACCACCTTGGCGCCCTTGCGCTGAGACCGGCGCCGACCCACGCAAGCCGACCAACGTCCCTCCCGCAACGGGCGCACCGGAGCGGGAACGTCGCCCCTCGGCGTCGAGAACGCCACCGCGACACGCGCGCCCCCGACGGACCCTCGAGCACGAACCCGGCACGCGCCTGCCGTCAACGACGCGCGTGCTCCGCAGGATGTGCGGGCTGCGTTGCCCGCTCTTGCGGATGCGCCCCCTGCGCGTCGTGGGGGAGGCTCTGGTGCCCCAGGTGCACGCGGAGCTCGGGGTGGCGCGCTGCGAAGGCCTGGAGCTTCGTGAAACTCTCGGCGGCTCGCGCTGGATCGGCGTTGAAGGTGCCGGGCTCGACGCCGTGCTCCCACCCCCAGGCGGTGTGGCAGCCGTCGCCCGTGAGGAGCTGCGGGCCCTCCGTGCTGCGCACGAGGTAAGCCACGCTGCCGTCGGTGTGACCGGGGATGTGGATGGCGTAGACCGAGTCGTCGCCGAACACGTCGAGGACCGCGAGCTGTCCGTCGGCGCGAGGCTGCACCGGCCACTCCCGCAGCGGACCGAAGCCTTCGAGGTTGTCGTTCGTGGTGCCCCGCGAGAACAGATTCAAAAAGCCCGAGGTGTCGCCCTCGCCGGGCCCGACGTACACCGGCGTGGTCTTCGGGATGTCCTGCAGCCCGAGGATGTGGTCGAGGTGCAGGTGCGTGAGGAACACTCCGCTGATGGGCCTTGCGCGCTGGGCGAGCCAGGTGGCCGTGTCCACGTGCACGCGCAGGGTGTCCATGTTCATCGCCTGGCGCACGATCCAGCTCACGGGCATGTCGTCGGAGCGCCGAGCGACGGAGCGAGCGACGCCCGTGTCGACCAGGTAGTCCCCCCGGGTCGGATGCTCCAACAGGTAGAAGTAGATCTGGATGGGCTCGGGGCGATCTTCGAGGCCCGCTCGCTCCGCGTGGGGATGATGGAGGTTGAGGAGACCCTCGAGGGGCACCTCCCAGTCGGCGGCGGTCACCTTGGTGAAGCGGACTGGGCCCGGCGCCGCCAACCGCGCCTCCACGTCCGCGAGGGTCCGCGGTACGCCCTGACCCGCGGGCGTGGCCGGATGCGACGTCTGAGCGCACCCGGAGAGCACGAGCGAACCAGACAGGGAGAGGAGCGCCGCTGCGGCGATCCGAGCGGCTCGAAGACGTAGGGACGTGAGAACTGCGAGACGAGACATCGAGTGATTCCTCCTGGCCGCCCCCAGCGGCGACCCTCGAGTCCCTTCATCGTCGATACGCATCAGCATGAAAATCGCGCAAATTCGTACCTCGCCATACGCCAACGTATGGCTGGGACGTCGCCGAGCCACCCACCGAAGGCCCTGGTCAACGCCCCGAGCCACCAGCGCCCGCGCCTGGAGCGCGGCCCGCTCATCGCGCACTCGCCGGCCAATAGGCCGCCATTTTCAAAGTAATGACCAGTGCAGTAAACACTCGAACATCATGCACCGGCTCCGTAATCGGCGAACGAGCCTTTCTCTGCCCGCCGTCATTACGCGGCTCTCCGTCGCGTGGGGGGCCGCTGCGTGCGGGACGAGCGCGAGCGACGATGGACGTCAGAGCGAAGGGGGCCGCGGCTCGGCGGATCCGAGCGAGCTCTGTGACACGCTCGTCGACATCGTCTGCGGCTGGGCGGGCCGCTGCAATTCCGAACGACCACCGTCCGACCGGGACGCTTGTGTGCCAGCGGTTCGAGACTTGTACGAGGGTTGTCCGCCCCTCGTCGAGGGCATCTCACGCGGCGAGATCGCCTACGACCAGGCAGCCATGGAGCGACTGCTCGACCGGATGCACGGCGCCTCCTGCGACACACCTCCCTGGCACTTCTTCGACGAGGACGACCAAAGGCCCATTTTCGTCGGACTGCTCACGGAGGGGCAGTCCTGTCACAGCTACGAGAGCTGCGTCCTCGGCTTGACCTGTGAGGGCTTCACGCTGGAGAGCCCCCAGGGCATCTGCCGACCCCCGGAGGATTAGAGCGTCGTGCGACAGGGAATTCGCGAGGCGCTTCGTGCTCTGCGCCTCGGCGAAGCGCATCCGCCTCTCTCGTGCGCAGCATGATCCCAGCATGATTCCTCTCTTCGCCCCTCTCTACGGGGACGCGCGCGGGCAGACGGCGCGGCTCGTCCCCTCGATGCGCTGGAACATGATGCAAGGACCGATTTGAGTAACATCATGCATCATCGTATATCTGGGCCGTGATCGAGCCGGCGCACCTCCCCTGGGCGGATCTGGAGCTGTTCCTCGCGATCGCGGAGACGGGCAGCTTCAGCGGGGCCGCGCGGCGCCTGCGGGTGACCCAGCCGACGGTGAGCCGTCGCGTCGCCGCCCTGGAGGAGCTGCTCGGGCGACCGCTGTTCCTGCGCAACGTGGAGGGGGCGCGGCTCACTCCGGAGGGAGAACGATTGCTCCCGGCGGCGGAGCAGATGGCCCGCTGGGCCGCGGAGGTGCAGCGCTCCATGGCGAGTTGGAGCGACGCCCTCGAGGGCGTCGTGCGCATCGCGGCGCCGCCGGGCATCGCCTACGACACGCTGGTGCCCTTGGCGCGGCGTCTCCGCGACGAGCTGCCCGGGATCCGCATCGAGCTGCTCACGGGGATCGAGCACATCGATCTCACCCGGGGGCAAGCGGACCTCGCCGTGCGCACGCGGGCTCCCGCGCAGTCGGATCTGATGGTCCCCTTCGCGGCGCGCACGGAGCTCGGCGTGTTCGTCTCCGGCGACTACGCGCGGCGCCTGCGGCGTCGCTGCCGCGCCCCGTTCTCCATCGCGGACATCGACTGGATCACCTGGTCCTATCCCAACGAGCACCTCCCGCCGCGTCCCCAGCTCGAGCAGCTCATCCCCGACTTTCGCCCCGCGTTCGCCTCGAACGATTACCTCGCCCAGCAACGCGCGGTCGCCCTCGGCCTGGGCGCGATGATCCTGCCCCGCACCCACCATCCCCACCAGTCCACGGGGCGCCTCGTCGAGTTGCCCGTCACGCTCCCGCTCCCCGCCGCGGAGGTCTACGTCGTCTGCGCGAAGACCATGCGCTGGGTGCCCCGCGTCCAGGCCGTGCTCCAAGCGCTCCGGCAGCTGTTCCTCTCCGTGGAAGGCGTGACGGAGCTCGACGCGGCCGCCGGAGGCGCGCGCCAGGACTGAGCTCCGCTCGAGGGTCGTCGCAGCCGCTCCAGGAGTTCCCGATGCGCGCGCGCCCTCCCGAGGCGACGCTCTCGACGAGCCCCGGCAGCGCGACGCACCGAGCCGCGATCGTGCCCCCCTTGCCGTCCACCGCGCGCGGGTGGAGGCTTCTCTCATGAGCAACACGGAGAAGGGCGCGGAGCACGCCGAGAAGCTGAGCGAGAAGGTGTGCGTGCCTTGTCGAGGAGGGGTCCCCCCGCTCACCGCCGAGCAACAGGCGCCTCTGCTCGCGCAGCTGGACGGTTGGAAGGTCATCGACGGGCACCACCTGAGCAAGGACTTCCGGTTCCCCGACTTCCAGTCGGCCCTGGATTTCGTGAACCGCGCGGGCGCCATCGCGGAGGAGCAGGGACACCACCCGGAGATCACCGTCGGCTGGGGTCACGCGAAGATCGAAATCTGGACCCACAAGATCGATGGGCTCACCGAGAGCGACTTCATCCTCGCCGCCAAGTACGACGCCCTCGTCGCTGGCGCCGCGGTGAAGTAGGCGAGCTCCTGCGCCCGCTCGTCTCGGGAGTCCGTCTCCCGAAGTCCACCCCCGGGGAGTCCCCCTTCGCGGAGGTGCTTCATCTGGGCCGCCGCGGCGTCGCGGACGGGGGACGCCGTGCGTGGAGGCTCGGGTCGGGCTAGGTCAGACGGGAGACCTCATCATGATCCCCATCTCCGTCCTCGATCTCGCGCCCATCCTCGAAGGCAGCGACGCCACGCAAGCGCTGCGCAACACCCTCGATCTCGCCCGCCACGCGGAAGCCTGGGGCTACCGTCGCTTCTGGCTCGCCGAGCATCACTCCATGCCCGGCATCGCCAGCGCCGCGACGTCGGTGTTGATCGGGTACGTCGCCGGAGGAACCTCGACCATCCGTGTGGGCGCGGGGGGCATCATGCTCCCCAACCACTCACCCCTGGTGATCGCCGAACAGTTCGGCACCCTGGAGTCCCTGTACCCCGGCCGCGTCG
This sequence comes from Myxococcales bacterium, assembly GCA_012514535.1. Lineage (GTDB taxonomy): Bacteria > Myxococcota_A > Polyangia > Polyangiales > Polyangiaceae > NIC37A-2. The sequence continues at coordinate 7,774 of JAAZAA010000076.1, forward strand.
ACCTCGGCCTGGGGCGCGCCCCTGGATCCGATCCCGTGACCGCGCGGGCCCTGCGCCGCGATCTGTCCACGGATCCGGACGAGTTTCCCCGGGACGTCGCGGAGCTGATGGCCTACTTCCAGCCGGCCGCTCCCGGCCAAGTGGTGCGCGCCATCCCCGGAGAGGGGCTCGCGGTGCCGATCTGGATCCTCGGCTCGAGCTTGTTCGGGGCCCAGCTGGCGGCGGCCTTCGGCCTCCCTTACGCCTTCGCCTCCCATTTCGCCCCCACCCACATGATGCAGGCGATCCAGCTCTATCGGGAGCGGTTCCGCCCGTCGCCGCAGCTCGAGCGTCCGTACGTCATGCTCGGGTACAACGTCTTCGCCGCGGACAGCGACGAGGAGGGGCAGCTCCTCGCCACCTCCATGCAGCAGGCCTTCGTCGATCTGCGGCGCGGCCAGCCTACCGCGCTCAAGCCCCCCGTGGCGGGCTACGCGGAGAACCTCTCTCCGCCCGACGCGGCGCTGCTGAGTCAGGTGCTCTCCTGCTCCGCCATCGGCAGCCCGGACACGGTCCGCCGCGCCCTGCACGCGTTCATCGAGCGCACGGGCGCCGACGAGCTCATCCTCGTGTCGCAGATCTACGATCACGCCGCGCGCCTCCGCTCCCACCGCATCGCCGCCGAGGTCCTGGAGGCCCTGCCCCCGACGCCCTGAGCGCCGTCGAACCGCCTCTTCTACATCCCGCTCCCGGAGCGGTGCTCCAAACACGCCATTGCCGAGACACGGCCGGAATACTCACTAACGACGTCCTCTTCACTAAGTGACTCTCCGCCGACCAACGTCGTCGACGCGCTTGGCGCGCTTGGCGCCCTCGCCGCCCTTCCGGCGCGCCCACACCGGTCGGGGTCTGGCTCCACGAGGCCCCTCCACGACCACACCGTCTCCCGACCCCCTCCCGACCCTCGTCAGCTGCACGGGCTCCGCCCGTCGCGTTCCTCCGAGCACCGCGTTATGCTGTGCTACTCGTGACCCGACCCGACACGCACACCGACGAGCTCACCTTCCTGGAAGAGGACGACGAGGACTCTGGGTTTCGTTCCGAAATGCCCACCCTCATCGACCCCATCGAGGTCGGGTCGATTCCCATCAGCACGCGCACGCCGAAGAACCGCGCGCTGCTCACGGTGCTGACCGGTCCGGAGAAGGGGGCGATCCATCGCCTGCAGGGGACGAGCCTCACCATCGGGCGCTCCGATGAGGCCACCATCTGCATCCCCGATCAGGGGTTGTCCCGTGTCCACGCGCGGCTCGAGCGGACCGGTGACGCGTTCCTCCTCTCGGACGCGGGCAGCACCAACGGCACGTACCTCGACGACTTCCCCGTGACCTCACCGGTGCGCATCGGCTCCGGCGCCCGCATCCGCCTGGGCACGCGCACGTTGGTGTCCATCAGCTTCCACGACGAGCTCGAAGAAGAGGCGGCTCTGTCCGTCTACGAGGCCGCGCTCCGAGATCGCCTGACCGGCGTCTACAATCGCGGCGTCTTCGAGGACCGGCTCGCCGCGGAGGTCGCCTTCGCGAAGCGCCACCGCGTGGAGCTGTCCCTGCTGCTGTTCGACATCGACCACTTCAAGTTCTTCAACGACACCTACGGGCACCAGGCGGGTGACGCCGTGCTCGTCTGCGTGGGCGGGCAAGTGCTGAAGACCGTACGCACGGAGGACATCGTCGCCCGCTACGGCGGCGAGGAGTTCGCCGTCATCGCCCGGAGCACGCCGCGAGAGAAGGCCATCGTCCTCGGCGAGCGCATCCGCGCCGCGGTCGCCGCGGCGGTCGTCGACTCGAAGGGCAAGTCCCTGCAGGTCACCGCGAGCGTCGGCATCGCGACCCTCTCGGCCACGAGCCCCTCTCCCCAAGACGGTCCGAGCCTCGTCGCCGAAGCGGATCGCGCCTTGTACGCGGCCAAGGATCGCGGCAGGAACTGCGTCGTCCACGCCGCGCGGCTGGTGCGCTGAGCTTTACGGCGCCCCCATTGACCCCGGCGGAAGATCACTGAACCCTGGGGAGACCGCGCCATGAGCTCCAAGAACGATCGCAAGCCCCTCTTCCTCCTGCCGAACGAAGGCCGCCGCTACACCATGGGCCCCATGGAGGCCCTGTTCTTGGCGGACAACGACGAGACGGCCTCCGGGTACTCCATCTCGCAGTGGTGGCTCGAGCCCCACACCAGCGGCCCCGGCGCGCACTCCCACCCGGAGGACGACGTGTTCTTCGTGATCGACGGGACCATGAGCTTCCTGGTGGGAGACGAGTGGATCGACGCTCCCCGCGGCTCCTTCGTGCTGGCGCCAGGAGGCGTCACCCACGACTTCGAGAACCGCTCGGACGAGCGCGCGGGCGTGTTGAACATCTCCGCGCCCGGCGGGTTCGAGCGGCACATGCCCAGCATCGTCGAGTGGTTCGCCAAGCACCCGCTCGGACGCGCGGGCTGATCAGGGTCGCGGCCCGGCGCAGCGCTGCACCACGTCGCGGACGCCTCCCGACGGCTCGATGGTCGCGCTGTAGGGGTAGCTGGTGAAGGGAGTCCCTCCGCCGCCCGTCGCCTGCGTCCCCGTGACGTTGACGAAGGTGTTGTTGCGCGCGGTGATGTGCGCGGTGCCCTGATCCGTCGCGTTATTGAACTCGAAGGGGCTCTTCACGTCCTGGAAATAGTTGCCCTCGATCAGCAGGCTCGCGTTGCGCCCGGCCCGCACGCAGTAGTTGTTCCCCGGGGAGGCGAAGTAGTTGTTGAAGACGTGCACCTGCCCGTAGCGCACCCGCGGCATGCGCTCGATCACCCGCTCCGCCCACCAGTTGTGGTGGAAGGTCACCTTGAGGCGGCCCGCGTCCTCGCTGGCGTTGCCGTCCGAGTGCCCGAGCAAGCTGCTGAAGCGGTGATCGCTCGATTCCCCCGAGGGGCGCTGGTAGTTCGTCGTGTAGCGGAACTTGGTCCAGGACACGGTCACCCAGTTCACGGCGTGGGTCATGTCGAGGTTGCCGTCGGGGCCGTCCCAGATCTCGCAGTGATCGATCCAGACGTGATGGGCGAAGTAGATCTGCATGGCGTCGTCGTCGACGTCCGTGGTCGCGCCGTTCACGCGCAGGTTGCGCACGATCACGTTGCGCACGTTGTCGTTCGATTTGCCGCGAATGCGGAGGCCGCCGTTGATGGTGGCGTCGTCACCGATGCCGACGAGGGTCTTGTTCGACTTGATGTCGAGGCGCGGCACGTTCCACGTACCGACGATCTCGATCACCCGCGGCGTGGAGTCACTGGCGTAATCCAGGAGCTGCTGCACCGTCGTCGGGCGCACCGGGGCCGCGTCCCCGCCGCCCGTGGTGCTCGACACACCATCGCCGGAGACCGTCGCCCAGCCCACCAGCGCCGTCGGACAGTCGTCCCCTCCGTCGCCCCCTGAACCATCGGAGCCGCCACCGCCCTCCGAGCCGCCGCCACCGTCGGAGCCACCAGCACCATCGGAGCCACCGCTGCCGTCACTGCCACCGCTCCCACCGTCCGGGAGCTCGCCTCCCGGGGTCGCCCCCGCGGCCCCGGGCACCTCCCCAGCAGGGCCCGCCCCTCCGGTCGACGTCATTCCCCCGCTGCCGCCACCACTCTGGGCGTCGCCCGAGCCGCCGCTCCCGAGCTGCCCCTCCTCACCCCCCGGGTCACCCCCCGGCGTCCCTGCGCAACCTCCCAGCAGAGCGAGGCCGACGAGCACCGAACCGAGAGACCCACGGAAGATCGCGTTCATGGTCCGTTTGATGCGCGAGCGCCCCGAACCGATCACGAAAATCGACACCCCGAAGGAAATCGACACGCGGTTCGCCGCGCTCGTCCAGTGACCCGGCAAGTCGACGCCCTCGGTGGACGTCGACCTCACCGGCCACTCACCTCACCGGAGCCGTTACTGGATGACGCCGATCTCGTCGATGCAGAACGAGAAGGCGCCGGCTCCCGAGACGATCGACGCCATCTTGAACTGGAGCGCCAGGATTTTCCTGGGGTTGAACGTGTAGTACTCGCCAGCGCCCCCCCAATTGTCCTTCACCATACGCCAGCTCTGGTTGGCCTGTGGCCCGAAGTACATCCGATCCACCGCTCCCAAGACGGTGCTCTCCTTCCCGTCGGGCGGGCCTGCGATCGCGCACTCGTCCTCCGTGCACCCCTCGTCGTAGGCCGGTGCGATGTTCGTGACCCAGACCTGCAGCCCCGGCGCGACCCCGCTCACCGTCCACGCCAAGCCGAGCGCGTCGTGCTCCGTAGCGTCCCAGGGGAACTTCGTGTTCGGCGGCTCCCCCTCCTCACCGGTGTTGTGAAAGTCGAAGCCGACCGCGACGCCCCAGTTCTCGTACTCGGCTCCTGAGCTGCAGAGCGTCCCCGACACGCAGCGCCCCTCTGGATCCCACTCCACGCTCGGCATGGCGCAATCGTCCCCATAGACATAGAACCCGCCGCTGATGCCGACCGCGGCGTTCTCCGGCACGCTCGAGTCCGCCCAGGCGTCGTCGAAGCTGAGCCAGTGGATGACGTCGGAGTTGCCGGAGCTGCCTCCCGACCCACCCACGCCGGAATTGCCTCCGACCCCCAAGCGGCCACCCGTCCCCGAACTGCTCCCTCCGGAGCTGGACATGCCGCCGCTTCCGCCATCTGCAGCAGCTCCTCCCGACCCCGGGTCGCCCCCGCTGCCGAAGTCCCCGCCCGTCCCACCGGCCCCGACGTCGGGGAGCGTGAAACACTCGTCGACGCAAGACGTCACGGCGCACGTCCAGAACTGACCAAACGCCTGAACTGCCTCCGCCGTCACGTCGCTCGCGTCTGCCGTACAGTCCTGCGGGCACGCCTGGAAGTCTCCCTCGGCGATGCACGACATCGCGCAGTCCGCGAGCCCGCCGCAAGAGTCCGTCGCCTGGCACTGTCCGTAATCACCGTCGCACTGCGCCTCCCAGCAGGAGCGACACTGCTGCACGTCGACGCCAGCGCTGCCCCCGCTCCCCGGCTGCCCCCTGCTGGTTGCCTGGGCCCACCTGGTTGCCTGGGTCCACACAGAGCCCGCTAGCGCAGACCAAGCCAGCCAGGCAGGCCGACTCCGCACAGGCGCAGCCCTCGTGGCCTGGGCTACAATCACTGTCACTGGAACAAGCTCCCAGGATCACCAAAGGCGCCATGAGGGCGGCGCCCCAACGGAAGACTGCATTCTTCATATCGGGCGCAACCTCTCTCGTTTGCTCCTCGGAGACAAGCATCGGCTTGGAAAATCCCGCTGAGCCTTCGCAGGCCTCGCCCCATCCCCGATACCTTAGGCGCGGCCGCCGCGCGGCCTCCCGCGACCGGCCATGCGACCCGAGAGCTCAGCCGGAGGATGAGAGGAGCCGTCGAGAGACCGCCGGTCGCTCTCCAGAGGGGCCCTGGGAGACGCCTTTGCGTGAACCACCTGCGACGCTACATCGAACTCCTGTCGGGTGGGCCCGCCGAGCCGACACGCGCTCCGGCGGCGCAGCGCTCCCAAGACTCCCTCGAGAAACGCCAGTGACGGCGACGAGACCATCGGAACGAGGGCAACCGGAACGAGCAGGAGGAACAAGAAATGAGCTACGTGGATGGATTCGTGGTGGCCGTGCCCACCGCCAACCGTGAGAAGTACCGCAAGCACGCCGCCGACGCCGCGGTCGTCTTCAAGGAGAACGGCGCCACCGCCGTCGTCGAGTGCTGGGGCGACGACGTCCCGCCCGGAGAGGTGACGTCGTTCCCCATGGCCGTGAAGTGCAAGGAGGACGAGACGGTCGTGTTCTCGTGGATCCTCTGGCCCTCCAAGGAGGCGCGCAACGTGGGCATGAAGAAGTCCATGGAGGACCCGCGGCTACGACCGGAGAACAACCCGATGCCCTACGACGGCAAGCGCCTCATCTACGGCGGCTTCGAGGCCATCGTCGAGGTTTGAGGGG
>JAAZAA010000077.1 GCA_012514535.1 Myxococcales bacterium
CCCCGGTGAGCGCCCAGACCACCGCCGCGAGGCACCCCACGACGGCGACGGCGACGGCGAGCGCGCCCCAGCCCGCACCCCACGATCCTCTGCGCCTCGCGTCTCCCATTCCCCTCAGCCGTCGATCCGCACGAGGAGCCCGTGCCGACACCGGAGGTCCTGGGGCAGGCGGGTCGTGCGGTCGCACAGGGCCCGCTCGACGCCGATCGCGAACTCCAGCTCCGCTCCCCGCAGGTCCGCCGCGGTGAAGTCCGCGTCCGTCACGTCCGCACCCGCGAAGCGCGCCTCCATGAGGAACGCGCCCCTCAGATCGCTGGCCTTCAGGGAGGCTTCCTGGAAATCCGCGCTGCCGAGATCCGCGGAGCGCAGGGACACCCCGGCCAGATCCGCTCGGGAGAAGCCACGGCGACCGAGCCGCGCCAGGTGAGCCACGGCTTCGCTCTTACGATCGAGGGAACCCGAGCGCAGGTCGCTCCGCCAGCGCAGCGTCGCGATCGTGCCGAGGTCCACGAGGAACACCGCGGTGGCCAGGACCGCCCAGCTGACCCAGCGGAAGAGCTTGGCGTGGCTCGGGAGCCCCGGGAGACCCCAGGCGGCGAGGCCGATCAGGGCCGCAGGGAGCAGACCATACCCCTCGAGGGTGAGGGCGAGGGTCGGGCGCAACCAGATGCCGAGGCCGATCAGCGCCGCCACGGCGACGCCGAACCCGGCGAACCCGCGCTCGAGCACCGGGGACAACCAGCGTCCCTCCTCGTCAGGGCGCGCGGAGTGCTCACGGACCGTGCGCACCGACCCGACCGTGTCCCGCCGGCTGGGTCGAGGGGACGTCATGGGGCGCGCCGCCAGACGGCTCAGCGAGGCGGGGCGGTGGGAGGGCCCGAGCACCGCCGTGGCCCCTTGCGCCACGCAGCGGTCGAGGTCGGTGACGAGCTCGTCGACGTACTGGTAGCGAAGCGCCGGATCCAGCGCCGTGGCTCGCTCGACGACCTGGAGCAAGGGCTCCGCGGCGCTCGCGTCCGGCGCCGGGCCGCCCGCGCTCAGCATGTAACGCAACAGCTGCCCCAGCACGTAGACGTCCGCGGTCGGGCTGCGGGTCCCCTGCCCGATGATCTCCTCCGGGGCGGCGTAGCCACCGTACCCGAAGAGGTCCCGGGAGGCCTGGCGCAGGGCGGGCAAGTCAACCATGTCGATCTCACCCAGGATCGGCTCGAGCCCGTCCACGAGGATGTCCTGCGGGCGCACGCAGCGCAGCAGGAGCCCTTCCCGGTGGAGGGCGCCCACGGTCCTGCACACGCTCCGGAACAGATCGAGCTTGCCGTCGAGGGAGATCGCCACCCCCACGAGATCCGGGAGACGCCCGCCGTCGCTGAACCGAACCAGGTAACCCGTGAGATCCGCGGCGACGGCGATCAGGGAGACGACCCCCTCACCGCCCTCGATCCCCTGCATGCGGTTCAGCGCGCGCACCCCGCGTTGAAACGCCGGGAGCTGGAGGGCCGCCCCCGGACAGGAAGGATCGAACACCCGAGCGACGACACGCTGCCCCTCCTCGGTGACTCCGAGGAAGGTCGCCGTCAGGGTGTCGGACCCGAGCCGACGCTGCAGACGGACGCCCAGATACTCCTCGCCGACCTGCGGCAGCGCGAAGGGGAGCAGGTCGTCGGGGGAGGCCGCGGGAGGAGGCGGCGCCAACGACAGCGGCGCCAGCGATGACGGCTCGAGGGGCAGGAGCGCCTGAACCCCGTCGGTCGACGTCGGAGGGGGCTTCTCGGAGGGAGCGCCGGGGGGGAGCGAGATCTGCCCCGCTCGCCGCGCCTCCTCGATGAAGGCGGAGAGCTCTCGAAAGGCCCGGAGCGACGCGGGCATCTCCAGCGCGTCCTGTTCGGCGATCTGCTGACGGGCCGCGACCTCGAGGGGACGGAGGGACAAGCTCAGGGAGGGACGCGCGACCTCGTGGCTCCCGCGGAGGCTCGGGGGGAGTGACTCGGCGGGGGAGTCGATGGTCACGCCGCGGGCGAGCAGGCGCGCCACGTCGGCGTCGCTGAAGCCGGAGCGCTCGATCGTCTCCCGATCCATGCGCGCAGCGGCGAGGGACAGGGGCTCGCCCAGGATGCCTCCGAAGCGCGCCCCGCGCAGATCGGCGCTGGCGAAGATGGCGTCGTCGACGAGGACGTCCGTCAGGTCCGCGCCGCACAGGTTCGCGCCCGTCAGGTCCGCGCCGGCGAGATCACACCCGCTCAGGTCGACCTCCGACAGATCGGCCCGCGCCATCCGCGCGCCCGGCAGCCCGGCCGCTTGCAGCTTGGCTCCCGCGAGCTGGGCCGCGACCAGATCGGCTCCGGGGGCATAGAGCCCCCGAAGATCACGCCCAGCCAAGTCGATCCGAACCGGATCCCCCTGTCGACGCGCGTTCAGGGCGCCGAGGAGAGCTTTGTGGGCTTCCGCGTCCATACTCGACCGCTATCGGGTCGGGTCACTCGTGAGGATCGATGACGTTGACTCGAGGTGCCGTGACGAGCTGCCCGTCGACGACTGATCCTTCGATCGTAAACCAGGAAGTCCGTCCATCGCCATCGAGATCCCCCCGGGCCCACGCCGTGAAGCCCGTGCCCCCGGTGCCCTCGCCGCCCGCTGCCGCAGAGCTCCCCACATCGTACCCGTATTGATAGTGCTGGGGCTCCGAGCGGCTCAGCTTCAGACAAGTCCAGCCGCTGCTGGCGTCCCCCGTACGCCACGCCGCGGGAGGTGACTGGTACCTCCGGCCCCGCACGGACTCGATGGACGCGGGCACGGGCTTCGCGGTCCCACAAAGACGTACCTGCTCGCGCGGCGCGCTGCCGGCGCCGCCTCCGGTGGCCTCGCCGCCCCCGCCGTCCTCTTCGGACGTGTCGCCGCCGCCGACGTCGCCGCCGACGTCGCCGCCGCCGGTGTCGTCTCCCTGGTCCTCACCGCCGCCGGCCTCCTGACACCGGTGCCCGTTGCCGGGGTTGCTGGGGTCGCAGCCGCCGGGGTTGTTGCCGTGCCCGTGGTTGCCGTCCCCGTCCACGTCCCCCTTCGGCCCTCCGCCATTTCCGTTCCCGTTCCCGTTATTGCCGTTGCCGTTCCCGTTGCCGTTCCCGTTCCCCGAGTTCCCGTTCCCGTTTCCGTTCCCGTTGTTGCCGTTGCCGTTGCCGTTCCCGTTCCCCGAGTTCGATCCGCCCCCCTCGGAGCACTTGTGCCCGTTGCCGGGGTTGCTGGGGTCGCAGCCGCCAGGGTTGTTGCCGTGCCCGTGGTTGCCGTCCCCGTCCACGTCCCCCTTCGGCCCTCCGCCATTTCCGTTGCCGTTCCCCGAGTTCCCGTTCCCGTTCCCGTTGTTGCCGTTTCCGTTCCCGTTCCCGTTGTTGCCGTTGCCGTTCCCCTTTCCGGCTGGCGGCCCGAAGGCGATGACGCGCCCGAACTCGAGCCCCGCCTGGTCCAACCCCATCGAGGCGCCCACGGCGCTGGCCCGCATCTCTCCAAGCATCGCCACTGCCTCGACGGATTTCGACGAGTTCACGTGGTTGCGCACCGAGTAGGTGCCGAGCGTCGCGAGCACTCCGGCGATGGAGACGCCCATCATCAGCTCGACCACCGTGAACCCCCGCCTTCCCCGGAGGGAACGCGACAGGTGGATCTCGTGCGGCTCGAGGGGGCTGGAACGGTCATCGAGACGGAGCATGGCCATGGTCCCAACCATACCGATGCCACTGACGATTGACTATCGAGATCCTGCCGCTTCCCCGCGTGGAAGCGAAGTTTTGTGGGAGTTCTGACGCCCTCCGGCCCCTGAAACGAGCAAGCTCCCACCTGAGCCCACGGGCACCCTCACCCCCGCTCTCCCGATTCACGATCCGGCGCGCCGCCCCCAACACCGAAGCCGTTTTTCGTCGAGCCCGACCGCCGAAGGCTTCCGCTGCGCACGGGGTCCACGACGACGCGAGCCCCGAATTTGCCCGCGCCCCGGCAAGAATTGTGAGGTCCCCCCTTGACGAAGGGGACGATCGGACTTTTCAAGGCGCCATGTCTGAGCGCCAAACGCACGCATTTCAGGCCGAGGTGAGCCAGGTCCTCCACCTGGTCGTCAACTCCCTCTATAGCCACAAGGAGATCTTCCTCCGCGAGCTGGTGTCCAATGCCTCCGACGCCCTCGACAAGCTTCGCTTCCGGGCTCTGAGCGAGAAGGACCTGCTCGGGGCCGACGAGGCCTTGAAGATCCGCATCTCCGCCGACGAGGCCGCTGGCACGCTCACGGTCAGCGACAACGGCGTGGGCATGAGCCACGACGAGCTCGTGGCGAACCTGGGCACCATCGCCCGCTCGGGCACCCGCGAGTTCGCGGAGCAGCTCCGGAAGGCCCAGGAGGCGAAGGCGGAGGGGGCCCAGCTGATCGGCCAGTTCGGGGTCGGATTCTACAGCGCCTTCCTGGTGGCGGATCGGGTGGAGGTCATCTCTCGGGCCGCGGGCTCCGACGAGGCGTTTCGTTGGGAGAGCGATGCGAAGGAGAGCTTCTCCGTGGAACCCGCCGAACGGGCGGAGCGCGGCACCACGGTGGTGCTGCACCTGAAGGAGGACCAGAAGCAGTTCTCCAACCCCAGCGTGTTGCGGGAGGTCATCCGCAAGCACTCCGACTATGTCGGTCACCCCATCGAGCTCGAGACGAAGGACGAGGCCAAGGAGGAGCCCCGCGTCGAGGTGATCAATCAGGCGCGCGCCCTCTGGCAGCGACCCGCCAGCGAGGTCTCCGAGGCCCAGTACCAGGAGTTCTACAAGCACCTGAGCCACGACTGGGAGAACCCCCTCGCCTGGCGTCATTTCCACATCGAGGGGACGCAGATGTTTTCGGGCATCGTGTTCATCCCGGAGACTCCCCGGGGCGAGCTGCTCGATCCCCGCGCGGAGCACGGCGTGCGCCTCCACGTGCGCCGGGTGCTCGTGATGGAGAACTGTGAGGAGCTGCTGCCGAAGTGGCTCCGCTTCGTCCGCGGGGTCGTGGACTCCGAGGATCTGCCGCTCAACGTCTCCCGAGAGACCCTGCAGGACTCCCGCGCGGTCCGCATCATCCGCAAGCAGCTCGTCACCCAGGTGCTGGGGCTCCTCGAAGAGCTCGCCATCGAGCGCCCCGACGACTACGCGAAGTTCTGGAGCACCTTCGGGCCCGTGCTCAAGGAGGGGCTGCACTTCGAGCCGGAGCTGCGAGATCGCCTCGCGCGCCTCTTCCGCTATCACAGCACCGGTCGCGGCGACGGCGCCGAAGCCTCGAACGACTCCGGGTGGACCAGCCTCGCGGAGTACGTCGCGCGGATGCCCGAGGGGCAGCCGGCGATCTACTACGTCGAGGGCTCGTCACGGGAGATCCTTGCGGCGAGCCCGCACCTCGAGCAGCTCCGTAAGCGGGGTTACGAGGTGCTCCTCCTCGTGGACCCCATCGACCCGTTCGTCATCGAGAACCTCAAGGAGTTCGAGGGCAAGAAGCTGGTCAACGCCATGACCGAGAAGCTCGCCCTCGACGCGAACGAAGAAGCGGCCCCCGAGGGGGACGCCCTCACGGAGCGCTTCAAGAAGGTCCTCGGCGAACGCGTCGGAGACGTCCGCAACTCCCGCCGCCTCGATCAGTCTCCCGTCTGCCTGGTGACCCCCGAAGGGGGCCTGCAGCCCCACGTCCTCGCGATGCTGCGGGCACAGAAGCTCCAGGTGCCGCCGACCCGCCGTATCCTCGAGGTCAACCCCGAGCACCCCGTCATCTCGAACCTCCGCAAGCTCCTGCTCGTCAAACCCGACTCGCCCGAGCTCGACGAGTGGATCGAGGTGCTGCACGACCAGGCGCTCATCGCCGAGGGCAGCCCCGTCGACGAGCCCGCCAAGGTCGCCCAGCGCCTCACGCGGCTCCTGGGCAGCGTGGCCGAGCAGGCCGTGCGCGGCTGAGTCTCTGCTGCGCTGGAGGCCCCTGCGGCGGCGCGGGGGCCTCGACCGGGTGCGTCCTCGTCCGGGTGCGTCCTCGACCGGGTGCGTCCTCGTCCGTGGCTGCCGATGGCAGCGCCGGAGGGCTCAGCGGACGATGATGTGCACGAAGGTCGCCGTGTCGTTCGCCACCCGTAGGGCGAAGCTGCCGCTCCCCGCGCCGCTCAGGATCACATCGAGCTCGTTGCCAGGGACCGGCGACGCGGCGACGTTCCCCAGCACCACGAGCCCCGTGGTGTCGGTGCTCACCTCCGTCTCGCTCCAGGTGCCCTGGGCGCCGTAGATGATTAGCTGCGCCGCGGGCGCCGCCACGGTGACGCCCTCCACGGGGGTCTGGTTGGCGTTGAGCACCCGCAGCACGACCTGGGCGGTCCCCTGCAGGGGCACTCCAGGCACCGTGAGGGTGCTCATGATCTCCTCGACGACGGCGCGCTGCAGGAGCGGGGCCGTCACCTGGATGTCGTCCCTCGCCTCGAGGAACGTCCAGGTCGGGAAGTGCAGCGCGGCAGAGCTGGGACGGGCGAGGAGCCAGAGCGAAGCCCCCGCGGGCACCTCGGGCAGGGTGAAGGTCCCGTCCGCAAAGGTCCCCGCGAAGCGTGCGCCGCTCGTCTCGAAGGCCTCGAGCTCGCCGGGGCCGGTGAAGGTCGTGGGCTGGAGGAACTGATCTTCCGTGTACTGGAGGATCGCCCCCGTGACGGTCACCTCCTCCCCCTCGACGCCACCACCGCTCCCCCCACCGCCGCCGGGAGCGCCCCCGGCTCCGGGCACGCCGCTCCCCGGCGCCGGGAGACAGTCGTCGGCGCTGCAGGCGGGGCGAATCGGCGGGCGGTCGGGCTCTCCGGAGCAGCCGCCAGCCCCCGCGATCAGCAGGAGCAGCGCCGCGCCACGCCGGACGCGCGCCATCCTCCCTTCACCCCCCGTCATCGCGCCTCCATCGCTCATCGGGCCTCTCGAGTCCACCGGCGCAGGTTAGCTCAACTTGGCGGCGCGGGCGGCCAATCGACGGTGAACCGCGAGGGCGGCGAGCGCCAAACCCGCACCGATGAGCTGGCTCGTGCTCAGGCCCAGGAGGCCCCCGCGATCGTCCGCGCGCACGAGCTCGATGAGGAAGCGCAGGGCCGCGTAAGCGCCCACGAAGGTGACGAAGAGCTGCCCGTCGTAGCGCTTCCGACCATGGAGCCAGAGCATGAGGAACGCGGCCAGGGCGAAACAGGCCGCTGACTCGTAGAGCTGCGTCGGATGGACCGGGAGCGACGGGGCGTAGGCGCTCGCCAGCTGGCCGGCCCGGTGCTGCGCCTCGCTCGCGGCGCTCCCCGGCGGGAAGACCAGAGCCAGGCTGGAGTCCCAGGGGCGTCCGAAGCAGCAGCCGGCGAGGACACACCCCAGACGACCGAACCCGAGCCCGACGGGGACGACCATGCCGGCCATGTCGGCGGCCTTCCAGAACGGGAAGCGATCCGCTCGCAGGAGGAACCAGGCGGCGAGCCCCGCTCCCAGGAAGCCGCCGTAATAGGTGAGTCCGCCCGCCCAGAACCGAGCCCACGCCCAGCAGTCCGCGTGCAGGGGACGACACACGCCCGCGGCGTCGTCCCAGCGACCGCGGGCCCCGGCGCTCTCACCGAGCAGGGACCCGACGAACCCCGGCTCGTACTCCATCAGGCACTCCGCCCGGCTGATGCGCCACTCCACCAGCGCGGGATCGGTGCACAGGTGCACGTAGTCCCAGAAGTAGCCATCGGCGATCACGTGGAGCAAGCGGGAGCCGGCGACGCCCGCGAGCAACATCGCCATGCCGAGGTCGACGATCACGTCGGGATCGTGCCCGACCCGCCGCGCCCACAGCGCCCCGATCGCCGTCGCGAAGACGAACCCGGTCACGAGCAGGACGAAGTAGCTGGGGAACGCCGTGTCCAGCAGTGTGAAGAGACGCCCCTGCATCGCCTGTCCTCCCGCGTCGCCCGCGCCGCGTCACGAGCTCACAGAGAGCGTGACTCGGCCGGCGCTCCTCCCTGTCCCTGCCGCTCCTGCTCCTCGATGGCCCGTCGCTCCTGCTCTTCGAGCGCCCGTCGCAGACGACGCGACGTGAACATGTCGACGGCCATGAGCCCGACGCCCACGCAGATGGCGATGTCCGCGACGTTGAAGGTCGGCCAGTGATCCGTGACGGTCCAGCCGTCCACGTACCGCCGCACGAAAGTGTTCAGGGCGAGCACCCACTGCCCCTGGTAATCGATGAAATCGATGACCTGGCTGCGGGTGATCCGATCGCTCAGGTTGCCGAGAGCGCCCCCGAGGACGAGCGGCAGGCCCCACTTCAGGGCTTTCTGGCTGTGGTGCAGCTTGCCGTAGAGCGAGACGATGAACAGGATCGCGGCCACGCTCACCACGAGGAAGAACGGCTTGCGCACCGCTTCGCTGGCGTCCTGGAGCAGGCCCCAGGCGCCGCCGCGGTTGTAGGCGAGGATGACGTTCAGGTGCCCGGGGATCAGCTCGATCGGGACGAAGCCCCGGGCGTTCATGGTCATCTCGGCCCACGCCTTCGTGGCGACGTCGAGGACCAGCGACACCGCCGCGACCACCCCGAAGAACACGAAGGTCGGCGCGGGGCCCGGCTCGATCGCGTCGGCCACGTCCTCCCCTTCGGGGCGCTTCTCGTCGGACTGCGCGTCCTCGGGCGCCCGCTCGGGAGACTCTGCGTCGAGCGCCTGGCTCTCGTCCGTCCCCTCGGGCACGGCATCGCTCGGCACGGCATCGC
>JAAZAA010000078.1 GCA_012514535.1 Myxococcales bacterium
CCGCCTGCCGCAGGAGCCGCCCGGGGTGCTCCTGGGCGATCCGGACGGCGGCCTCGGGCGCCCGCCCCGCCGCGAACACGGACGCGCGCCCCTCGATCAGCACCTCGGCGACGGGGTTGTCGTGCCGGCAGAGCTCGGTGCAGGCGCCGCAGCCGGTGCACCCCCAGGGTTCCAGGCGGATCTCCGAGGCCTCCGTCGACAGCAGGGAGGTCATCTTGCCCCAGGGGATCAAGGCCTCCCGGGGCTCCGCGTTGGACACGGGGCACACCGCCCGACACAACCGCGGACAGTACGCGCACGTCTCGAGCTCCATGCGCCGCTCCCGGGCGATGGGCAGCTCGAGGCGGCGCTGGGCCACCTTGCCAGGGTTCACGTCGTAGGGGGGCACTCCAGTTCCTCTCCCATGCTTACCGCGATCGGGGCGTCGCTGCCCATGGGAAGGCGTTAGGGCGGGTCGATGGAGCCAGGCCGCGGGCGATCGCCCCGGATCGCGTAGGGGGGTGTCACAGCGAGCGGGGGCCCTCCCTCGCCCACCCAGCTTGGCTGCCGCCCCTCTAGCTGCCCTGCTCCTTCGTTCATCTGGGCACGACCCCGGGGACCTGCCTGGCGAGTGTCTCCAGGATTGCTCCCCCGGCGCAGTGCGTCCCTGGACGACCTCGCGTCCTCGCTCCGCTCCGGGCGCGAGGGGCGCCGAGTAGGGGCCCCGCAGAGGTCGACCGTACGTTGGCGTTCGCTCCCCGCGTCTGATCGCTGGATGTGCTTGCAGAACGCCGCGCCGTGCGATGCGCTCACGCACGCTTTCCTGGGGGCGAGCGGCGCGTGGGATGGGAAGCCTTGGAGCGAGGGGCTCGCGCGCGGGTCCTGCTCGGGCCCGACGAGGAGCTGGCACGGGACCGGGGGGGCGGCTGCGCCTTCGTGGGCGTCTCCACGACCTTGGGCTTCGGCTCCGCTTCGAACTGCCCGGGGAGCCGGAGGTCGAAGCGGGTGCGCCCCGGAGACGTGTCGACGGACACCGTGCCGCCGTGCTGCTCGACGATGCGCTTCACGATGGCGAGCCCGAGCCCGGTGCCGCCCTCCTTGTTCGCGGTGACGAAGGACTGGAACAGCCGCGCCTGCACCGCCTCCGGGATCCCTGGCCCCGTGTCCTCGACGAACAGGCTCAGCTCGGCGCCGTCCCGACGTGCCCCGACGGTGACTCGACCGCCCTCCTGTCCCATGGCTTCGACGGCGTTGCGCACGAGGTTGAGCAGAGCGCGGGTGAGCCGCTCCGTGTCGAAGCGCCCCACGAGCTTGGGCTCGACGTCGAGCACGACCTCGACGGCCCGCCCCTCGACCTCGTGGCGGAGCTGACGCGCGAGGTCCGCGAAGAACCGATCGAGGTAGACGCGCCTCACGAAGACATCACTCTCCCCCCGCGCGAAGGCGAGCACCTCGCGCTGCATCGACGCCACTGCCTCGAACTGCGCGAGGATCTCCTCCGCGTAGCGGCGGCGCTGGGCCGGATCGTCCGACTCCTCCATCAGCTGCACGTAGCCGCTGATGACCGTCATCGGCGATCGGAAATCGTGGATGACCTGCGACAAGAGGCGCCCGATGCTCGTGAGCCGCTCCTCGCGCTCCCGCGCGCGCCCCGTGTCGAAGAGCCGGACGGCCGTCGAGAGGTTGGCGCTGACGAGCCGAAGCAGCCCGAGGTCCTCTTCCGAGAAGGCCTTGCCGTCGAGCTTGTTGAACAGCGCCAGCGCCCCGAGCGTCCCCTCGTCCCCCTCGAGGGGCTCGGCGGCGAAGGTCGTGATGGGGAACGGGAGCGCGGGGAGCAGCAGATCGGAGTCGCTGGGCGGCGGCGCCGTCTGCTGGAGCGGAGCGTTCGCCACCATCGCCCGGAGCAAGGGGCCTTCGCTCACACCGCCCCGCGCGCGCATCCCGGGCGCCTCCACGTCGAGGGTGTACTCGACCAGCTCGCGGGTCTCTTCGTCGCGGAGGAGGAGTCCTGCGGCCCGCGCATCGCACGCTCGCGCCAAGCGCCCGAGCACCGCGCGAGCGAGCTCCTCGTGGGACGCCGCGTGAGCGGTCGAGCGCTCGAGCTCGAACAGGAGCTCCAAATCCCGAACGCGACGCTCGAGCTGCACCTTGGTGGCGGACAGCTGGCGGTTCCGCTCCACCAACGTCCCGAGCAAGTGGGCGTTGTCGATGGCGACGGCGGCCTGGGTGCTGAGCGCGTTGAGGATCGCCTCGTCCTGCTCCGTGAAGGGCTCCCGCCGACCCACCACCTCGAGCACGCCGATGGTGCGTCCGAGGTTGTTCTTGAGGGGGGCGGCCAGCGCGGTCCCCGACGTGGTCCCGGGCACGTCGTCCCAGCGGGGCTGGAAGCACGCCTCCTGCCGCCCCTCATCCAGGCGGAGCGCCCGGCCGGCGCGCGCCACCCGCCCCACCAGCCCCTCCCCCACGGGCACCTCGAGGTTCAGGGGAGGACCGGTGGCGCGGCGACACCGGAGCACCTGCCGCGGCTCGTCCACGAGGTAGAGCACCGCTCGCTCGGCTTCGACGAGCTCCTGGAGCCGGGAGAGGATGAGCTGCAGCAGATCGTCCAACTCGAGGGTCGAGCCCAGGGCCTGCCCGACGTCCCGCAGGGCGGCCGCGATGCGCTCCTCCCGCTCGAGCGCTCGCCGCAGCTGACCTGCGGAGGGCTCCCCGGGCGTCAGGTCCGAGTTGGCGTGTGCCACAGAGGTATTCGACCACAGTGGGCGAGAGGGGGTCCACACGGCGTACCAAGCCCGTGTTTCGCCGCTCCTCCGGCCCGCTTGGTCCCGCCGGCCGCCCCCTCGCAACGACGGCGTGTCCCCCTTCGGATGGCCTTTCCCGACTGGCCCACTTCGACTTGACAGGGCGGCTCCGCTCCCCCGGACGAATCCGGCGGCCCCAGGGCTCGCGCGAGTTGCTCGCCTCGATGGGGTTCGGTAACACGCGGAGCGCATGGCTTTGAAGCAGCTTCAGCTCTTCGTTCGCGGACGGGTCCAGGGCGTCTACTTCCGAGCGTCCACCCAGCGCGAGGCCCGACGCCTCGGGCTGTGCGGCTGGGTGCGCAATCGCCCCGACGGCTCCGTGGAGATCCTCGCCGAGGGCGAGGAGCTGTCCATCCGCGAGCTGTTCGGATGGGCCCAGAAGGGACCGAGCGCAGCGCGGGTCGATCGCGTCGACACGCGCTGGCGTGGTTACACCGGCGAATTCTCGGATTTCCGGATCCTCGACTGACTTTGGAGGTGAGCGCGCTGCACCGTCCTGTCCCGGGTCGTCCCCTGCGCGCGCGGCGCGCCGTCGTGCATGGACTCCTCGCCCGCTGGCTCCTCGGCGCCGGGCTCCTCGGCGCGACCGCCACCGCGACGCCCGACGCACGGGCGGACGCCGAGCCGTCCACGGAGTCCTCCACGGCGCCGCCCTCCACGGAGCCCTCCGAAGAGGCCCCCAAAGAGCCCTCCGAGGCCCCTCCTCGCCCGCTGGCGGAGCTCCCGGACCCGCCGTCCATCGCCCTGCCCGATCCCACCAAGGCAGATCTGGAAGCCCTCGACGCCCTGCTCGCGCGCCTGACCGACGCGGAGCCCATGGTGCGCGAGCGGGCCGTGCGTGAGCTGCTCGAGGTCCAGACCCGCTGGGTCCCTTCCCTGCACACCCGCCTCGACAAGCTGGCGGACAGGGCGAACAAGGGGGCGATGCGGGACGCCCTCGACCGCATCCGCGCTGCGAAGCGCCAGGAGCTCCGCGCGAACCCCGGCGAGGGCGGCTCCGCCAGCGATTTTCTGGCGATCGTCGTCGAACGCGCGGAGCCCGCGAACGAGATCTGGCGCAACCTGGTGCACGCCCTGGCCATGAGCCGCATGCTGCGTCACATCAACACCGCCGCCGCGGCCCGGTCGTTGGTGCACGTCTACGTCCGGTACGGAGAGTTCCTCCGGATCAACACCCAGCTCGAGCTCGAGGCCATGGGTGACCGCAGCATCGCCGCGCTCATCGAGGCGCGCCGCCACCCGGCTCAAAAGATCGCGCAGTGGGCGGAGCGCCAGCTCGATCTGCGGGGCAAGGCCATCGCCGGAGAGGCCCTCCGCACGGAGGATCCGGAGGCTCTCGCGGACATCCTGCGGGCCTTCGGGCGCATCCGCGATCCGGACTCGGCCCGCGTCATCATCAGCTTCGCCCAGAGCGAACGCGCCCAGCTGCGCGGCGCCGCCCGCGAAGCGCTCGTGCTCCTGGGCGAGGTCGCCACCTGGCAGCTCCGCGACGCCTACGAGAACACCATGGGCAAGCGCGCGCCGAGGGAGTGGAGCTGGCAGCGCACGGCCCGCGAGCTCTTCTCCGAGTTCGATCGCCTGCGCCAGGCGGAGCAGTACGATCTCTTCGAGCAGGGGCAGGCCGCTCACCGGGCGGGGAAGCTCGAGGAGATGGTGGAGCGCTACGATCGCGTGCTCGCCTTCAACCCGATGTTCGAGCGTCGCGACGAGATGACGGCGGGGTACCTCGACTACGTGCGCGCTCATGGCGATCAGCACCCGGAGCGCGCCGTCGCCGCCCTGCGCACCGCGGAGCGCGTCGCCTCCAGCGACAAGGAGCGCCGCGCTCTCCAGAGCCTCCGGCTCACCTTCGAGGCGCGACGCCTGATCGACCGCGGCATCGTGGACCAGGGGCTCCTGCACCAGGCGATGGCTCTGGATCCGTCCAATCGCCTCGCCGAAGAGACCCTCGAGGCGGCCCTCACGGACGACTCCCTGCCCCTGAGCCCGACGACGCGCTACTGGGGCGCCGCCGCCATCGCCGGGATCTCGCTCCTGGGCGCAGGCGGCATCCTGTGGATCGGCGCGCGCCGTCGTCGCTCCGTCGAGATCCACCGCGATTCGCCCAGCAACGACGACGAGCCGCCAGCCGAAGAGGGGACCGACGACGAGGGGACCGACGACCAGGGGACCGACGACCAGGGGACCGACGAGGCACAAGCCCGGGACGGCGATGGCGCGACCGGTGACGACCCGCTCCACGCGGGACGAGCCGGTGACGCCGCCGCTCGCCGCGACGCGAGCGACGACGGGGCGAGCCGCCCCGATGCGAGCGCTGACGCCCTCGCCGACGGCAACGAGGACATCGGCTCCAGCGCGATAAATGCCCTGCCCGCCACGAGCCCCCCCGAGAGCGACGACGACTCCGACGGCACGGACGACGCCCCACGGTCCGCCAGCGAGCCCCCCGACGGCATCGCCGCGGACGTCGTGGACAGCCCGCAAGCCGCGGACGCCCCAGGGCCCCCCAGCGACGGAGCCCCCGCAGCGCCGCCCGCCGAAGCGCTCCCCACCGCGCTGCCGCAGGAAGGCGCAGTGCCGTCCAACGACGCGCTCAACGACGCGCCCGCCGCGCACGACGACACCGCCGCCGCCCAAACCGCCACGCGAACGGCCCCAGCGGATGCCCTCGCGGACGGCTCACCCACTGGCGACGCAGACACGGCTAGTTCCCCCGACGACGATCCCTGGTCGCGTTGACGACGCGCCGCGACGTCCCACCGCTCGTCACCGGGACCATCGCTGCCCTCACGGCTCTCCGCCACGACGCCACCCGCCACCTCGCCACGACGAGCATCGCTGTCCTCACGACGGCCCCGCAACGACGCGCCGCGACGCCGCCAGCGACGTCAATCACCCCCATGTCCGCGCGCCCCTCGGCCCACGGCGCGCACGCCGAGTTCGGCGGCCCCGCTTTCGCCCAAGAACGACCACGGGCCCGACCAGAACGCCCGTCGGTAGCATCCACCGACGACGCGCCCTGCGGGCCCGACGATCTTCCCCTGACGGGGATACGCTCTCGCGTCTTACTCTTCGGCGCTCGGCGCCGCGCCCGGATCGACCAGCTCGATGATCGACATCGGCGCGTTGTCCCCGCGGCGGTTGCCCACCTTGATGATGCGCGTGTAGCCGCCCGGACGATCCTTGAAGCGCTTCGCCAGGTCGACGAACACCTTCTCGATCAGATCGATCTTCTTGGAGGAGTCCTCCGACTCCGTCACGACCGCGAAGCGCTGCAGGAAGCGCCCCACCTGCTGCTGCGCAGCCAGGCGCCGCGACCGATCCGCCACGCTGAGCTGGTCATTCGGGGTGAACGCCACGTCTCCGAGCCGACGCGCCCGGGTGATGACGCGCTCCGCGACCCGCCGCAGCTCCTTCGCCTTGGCGTCGGTGGTCTCGATGCGCTCGTGGGCGATCAGGTTGGCGGTCAGCGCGCGGAGCATGGCCCGCCGATGGCTCGTGTTGCGGCTGAACTGCCGCCCGGACTTGCGATGTCGCATGACTGTTTGCTCCTAATGGGACGCTCAACCCTGCGCCTGCTGCTGCTTCCAGCGGTCCAGCATCTGGGGCCAGCCGTCGAGCTTCATGCCCAACGAGAGACCCATCGTGGCGAGGATTTCCTTGATCTCTTTGAGGGACTTCCGGCCGAAGTTCTTGGTCTTCAGCATATCCTGCTCCGTGCGCTGCACGAGCTCCCCGATCAGCGAGATGTTGGCGTTCTGCAGGCAGTTGGCAGACCGCACCGACAGCTCCAGCTCGTCCACGGAACGGAACAGGTTGTCGTTGAGTGGCTCGTCCTCGGAGCCGTTCGCCTGGTAGGCGGTGTCCTCGGTCTCCTCGAAGTTGATCCAGATGGAGAGCTGCTCCTTCAGGATCTTGGCGGCGAACGCCAGTGCGTCCGCGGGGCGGACCGAGCCGTTGGTCCACACCTCGAGGATCAGCTTGTCGTAGTCCGTGACCTGCCCGACGCGGGCGTTCTGCACGGTGTAGTTGACCTTGCGGATCGGCGAGAACAGCGCGTCGATCGGCACCGTACCGATGGGCATCGCCGGGCTCTTGTTGCGGTCCGCCGGCACGTAGCCGCGCCCCACGTTCACCGTGAACTCCATCGACAGCGGCCCCTTCTTGTCGAGGGTGGCGATGGGGTGGTGGGGGTTGAGGACGCTGAGGCCGTCGACCAGGGCGATGTCCCCGGCGGTGACGACGCCAGGACCTTCCTTCTCCACCCGGACCGTGTAGGTCTTCGGGGTCTCCGCGCGGAACACCACCTCCTTGAGGTTGAGGATGATGTCCGTGACGTCCTCGACGACGTCGGGGATGGTGGTGAACTCGTGGAGGGCGCCATCGACGCGCACCGCCGTGATCGCCGCGCCCTGGAGTGAGGCGAGCAGCACGCGACGCAGCGAGTTGCCGATGGTGATGCCGAAGCCCCGCTCGAGGGGCTCGCAGGTGAACTTGCCGTAGAAGTCGCTCGCGCTCTCCGTCTCCAGCTGGATCGCCTTCGGACGGATCAAATCACGCCAGTTGCGGCTCATCATTTGGGTGACCATGTGCTGTACCTTCTCCTCGTGGGGGCTGCGCCGAGATCGGCGACTTGGTTCGCGCGGCCGTCCCGGACCTCAGAGGAACCCGCTCCTTCGTTCGGTCCCGCGGCCTGCCCGCGTGCGGCAAAAGCCCACCTCACGCAGCGCGTGAACGTGGGCCTTCACCAGAGTGCTGAATCACCGTGAGTAGTACTCGACGACGTACTGCTCGCGGAGCGCCGGCTCGTTGAGCTCGTCGCGGATCGGCATCGACTTGACGGTGCCGGCGAAGTTCGCCTTGTCCACCTCGACCCAACCCGGCGTGGGGCGGCCCTCGGCGACGGCCAGCGCGTGCTGCACGAACACGATCTTGCGGCTGCGCTCACGCAGCTCGATCTTGTCGTTCGGGCTGACGCGGTAGCTGGGGATGTTGACCCGCTTGCCGTTCACCAGGATGTGGTTGTGACGCACCAGCTGGCGTGCCTGGGCGCGGCTCACCGCGAAGCCCATGCGGTGCACCACGTTGTCGAGGCGCCGCTCGATGAGCCCGAGCATCTCCTCGCCCGTCGGCCCCTTCATGTGGGCGGCGGTGAAGTAGTAGCCCGCGAACTGCTTCTCCAGCAGGCCGTAGATGCGGCGCACCTTCTGCTTCTCGCGGAGGCGGAGTCCGTACTCGCTGAGCTTGATGCGACCCTGCCCGTGCTGACCCGGGGGATACGGACGACGGCTGACGGCGCACTTCTCCGAGAAGCAGCGCTCTCCCTTCAGGTACAGCTTCGTGCCTTCGCGGCGACAGAGCTTGCAGACGGGACCAAGGTAACGTGCCATGACAGTCTCTCTCTCTCGGCCTTACACGCGGCGGCGCTTGGGAGCGCGGCAACCGTTGTGGGGAATGGGGGTCACGTCGCGGATGATGGTGACGCGGAAACCAACCTGCTGCAGGGCACGCAGAGCGCTCTCACGACCCGCACCAGGACCGTTCACGAACACCGCCACGGAGCGCATCCCGTGCTCCATCGCCCGACGCCCGGCCTCCTCCGCGGCGAGCTGCGCCGCGAAGGGCGTGCTCTTGCGCGAGCCCTTGAACCCACGCGAGCCGGCGCTGGCCGCCGACACCGCGTTACCGTTCACGTCGGTGATCGTGATGATGGTGTTGTTGAAGGTCGAACGAATGTGCGCGATCCCCGCGTGAATGTTCTTCTTCGGGGCCTTGCGAACTGCGCGCTTCTTAGCTGTAGCCATCTCGAATCTTCCTCGGTGCGTCAGGCAGTCGGTGCGTCCGGCGTCTGGGCGTCAGTGTCCGCGCCTTACTTACGGCGCGGAGCGCCCTTGCTCGGGCCCTTGCGGGTGCGAGCGTTGGTGTGAGTGCGCTGCCCGTTGACGGGCAGACCCTTGCGGTGACGCAGCCCCCGGTAGCAACCGAGGTCCATGAGCCGCTTGATGTTCTGCTGCACCTCCCGGCGCGCGTCACCCTCGACCTTGTAACCGGCCTCGATGGTGTCACGCAGGGCCTTGACGTCAGCGTCGCTCAGCTCGTCGACCCTGCGCTCCGGCGGGATGCCGGCCTTGTCGCAGATCTCGAGGGCCTTCGTGCGGCCGATGCCGTAGATGTACGGAAGGGCGTAGCCCAGCGCCTTGCGGCGGGGCAGGTCAACTCCAGCGATACGTGCCATGACTCAGTCCTCTCCTCGGCCTCAGCCCTGACGCTGCTTGTGCCGGGGGTTCTCGCAGATCACGCGCACGACGCCCTGCCGGCGGATGACCTTGCACTTGTCACAAATCTTCTTGACGCTCGGACGCACCTTCATCGGACTCTTCCTTCGCAGTGCCCTCGGCCGTTCCGGTCAGGCCTTGGCGATAATTCGTCCCCGGCTGGGGTCGTGGGTGGAAAGCTGTACGGTGACTCGATCGCCGACCACGAGTCGAACGATGGCGTGGCGAAGTTGAACCGAGGGACCTGCCAGGACGGTCTTGCCGTCCTCCAAGGTCACCCGGAAGAGCGCCTTGGGTCGGACCTCGACCACCACACCGCTGAGAGTCTTTCTGCTTTCCGTTCCGTTGCCTCCAAATTGGGCCGCCTCTCCGAAGTGAGACGGCAGAAAAGCTCAACCCACCTTCTGCCCGAGGGCGGCGAGGAGCCGTTCAGTCACTTGCTCGGGCGCCCCAACACCGTCGATGCGTCGGAGCAGGCCCTGCTGCTCGTAGTGCGGCAGGAGAGCCGCGGTCATGGCGTCGTACTGATCCAGTCGGGCCGCGACCGTTTCCTCCCGATCGTCGGCTCGATGATCGAGGTCCGCGTCGGGGGGCGGAGGATTATATTTCAGGTGATAGATCTGTCCAGTCCGTTTGTCGGTCCGGCGCAGGGTGGCGCGCTCCATGAGGAGCTCCCGGTCCACATCGAGCTGAACCACCGCGTCGAGCGTCACCCCTCGCCGCTCCAGGAGCCCGGCCAGGGCCTCGGCCTGGGCCACCGTCCGCGGGAATCCGTCCAGAATGAAACCCTTGGCGGCGTCCGGCTGCTCGAGGCGCTCGTCCACGAGCCCGATGACCACCTCGTCGGGCACGAGCTTGCCCGCGTTCATGTAGCCCTCGGCCTCCCGCCCCAGCTTCGTTCCGGCTTTCCGCGCCTCGCGCAGCATGTCCCCCGTCGAAATCTTGGGGACGCCGAACTTCTCGCTGAGGACGTTCGCTTGGGTTCCCTTGCCGCTGGCCGGTGCCCCGACGAGTACGAGTCTCATGCTGGCCTCCGCCCGCTCAGGCGGGTCATCTTGGGTCCAGTCAGACCCTCATAGCTCTGCGTGATGAGGTGTGCCTCGATCTGGTTGACCGTCTCGAGGGCCACGCCCACCACGATCATCAGGCTGGTGCCGCCGAACTGAAATGGCACGCGGAAGGACTGGGCGATGACCGCGGGGATCACGCAGATGGCCGCCACGTAAGCCGAACCACCCACGGTCAGGCGGCTGACGATCCGCTGCAGGTACTCGGCGGTCTGCCGCCCCGGACGGATCCCCGGGATGTTCGCCTGCTGCTTCTTCAGGTTCTCCGCCACGTCGACGGGCTGGAAGGTGACCTGCGTGTAGAAGAAGCAGAAGAACACCACCAGCAAGGCGAACATGGTGTGGAACACCCAGTCACCCCGGCTCAGCACGGCGCTGAAGGTCTGCATCCCCGGGATGTCGAAGTTCGCCAAGGTCGCGGGGAAGACGAGCAAGCTGGACGCGAAGATCGGCGGGATCATGCTCGCCATGTTGACCTTCAGCGGCAGGTGGGCCGTCTCGCCCCCGTAGATCCGCCGCGCACCCTGGCGACGCGCGTACTGGATCGGGATGCGGCGCTGCGCCCGCTCGAAGAACACCACCACGGCGATGCTCACCAGGAGCACCGCGAGCACGATGGCGACGGTCAGCGGCTCGATCTCACCGCCCGTGCTGGCCCAGTACTGGGTCACGCCCGTCGGGATGCCGCTCACGATGCTGGCGAAGATGATGAGCGAGATACCGTTGCCGATGCCGCGCTCCGTCGCCTGCTCGCCCAGCCACATCAACAGGGCCGTGCCCGTCGTCAAGGTGAGCACCGTCATCAACCGGAAGCTCCACCCCGGCTCCGCCACCAGGTCGCCCTGGCCGCTCATGCTCTGGGCTTCGAGCTGCGTGGCCATGAAGAAGCCCTGCACGAAGCTCAGGATGATGGTGCCGTAGCGCGTGTACTGCTCGAGCTTACGGCGCCCCGCTTCGCCTTCCTTCCGCATCTCCTCGACGGTCTTCGAGACCAGGCCGAGCAGCTGCAGAATGATGCTCGCGGAAATGTAGGGCATGATGCCCAAGGCGAAGATGGACAGGTTCTCGAGGGCGCCCCCCGAGAACAGGTTCATCAGCCCGAGGACCCCGCCCTCCTGCTGAATGAGGTCCTTCATCACGGCCCGGTCCACGCCGGGCGTCGTGATGAACACGCCGATCCGGTAGATCGCGATCACCGTCAGCGAGAAGATGATCCGCCGCCGGAGCTCGGGCACCTTCCCGATGTTGGAGAAACCTCGAAACAGAGCCATATCGTGCGTGACGTGCGGGCGCCGATTCCGGTCAGGACACCGGCGCCGCCGGCGTCAGCCTTCCGCCTTGGCCGCGCCCTCGGAGTCGGTCGCACCCAGCGTGACGGCGCTGCCGCCCGCTGCCTGGATCTTCTCGAGAGCAGATTTGCTGAACTTGTGGGCGTGCACGGTGAGCTTCTTCGTGAGCTGACCCTCACCCAGGATCTTGATGAGGACGTCCGAGCCCTGGACGAGGCGCGCCTCGCGGAGCTTCGCCTCGTCGACCGTAGCACCCGACTCGAAGCGATCGAGGGCTGCCAGGTTGATCGCCACCGTCTCCACCGGGAACGGCACGCGGAACCCGCGCTTCGGGAGCCGGCGCTGGATGGGCGTCTGGCCACCCTGGAAGTGCAGCTTGCCGATGTTGCCGCCGTTGCGGGCCTTCTGACCCTTGACGCCACGGCCACAGGTCTTGCCGAGGTGGGAGCCGGTGCCGCGTCCCACGCGACGCTCCGACGTGCGTCCGCCGGGCGGCGGAGCCAACCGAGAGAGAATTTCGCTCATGCCTTCAGCTCCTTCACGTCGACGAGGTGAAGCACCTTCTTGATCATGCCGCGGAACGACGGCGTGTTGTCGACCACCACGCTGGAGCCGATGCCGCGCAGACCGAGCCCCTTGAGCACCTTACGCTGAGCCTCGGGGCGCCCGATCACGCTCGCCCGCTGGCGAACTTCCAGGCGGATACTCATGACGCACTCCCGGTCGAAGCGCCCGTGCCGACCACGATCGACTGGGCGACGTTGCTCTGCGCCGCGGTCTGCGCCAGCGGGTAGTCCTCGGCGACGACCGACGCCTCGAGCTCCCGAGCCGCCGCGATCGCCTCGGGCGAGCGCAGCGCCTGCAGCGCCGTGATGGTGGCGTGCACGGCGTTGTGCTTGTTGGTCGTGCCGATGCACTTCGTGAGGATGTCCTGGATCCCCGCGGACTCGACCACCGCACGCACCGGGCCGCCCGCGATCACGCCCGTACCAGGGGCGGCGGGCTTCAGCAGCACGC
This sequence comes from Myxococcales bacterium, assembly GCA_012514535.1. GTDB lineage: Bacteria > Myxococcota_A > Polyangia > Polyangiales > Polyangiaceae > NIC37A-2. The sequence goes on from JAAZAA010000078.1 coordinate 12,429, forward strand.
GACCGGCGCCGAACTCACCCAGCACCTGGTGCGGGATGGTGCGGCCGATCATCGGGACTTTGAACAGGTTCTTGCGAGCCCGCTCGTTTCCCTTGCGGATCGCCTCCGGGACCTCGTTCGCCTTGCCGAAGCCGACGCCAACGTGGCCGTCCTCGTCCCCGACCACGACCAGGGCGGAGAAGCTGAACCGGCGACCGCCCTTGACCACCTTGGCCACGCGGTTGATGTGGATGACTCGCTCCTTGAGCTTGTCGTCGTCGAAGCTTTCAAATGCCATGCTGCGTCTCTCAGAACTGGAGGCCGGCCTCGCGAGCCGCCTCGGCCAAAGCCTTGACGCGCCCGTGATAGAGGTACCCGTTGCGGTCGAACACGACCTTTTCGATCTTCTTCTCGAGGCAGATCTTGGCGACGAGCGCGCCAACCTTCTTCGCCGCCTCGGTCTTGTCGCCGTCGCCCAGGTTGCCCTTGAGGTCGGGCGACATGGTCGAAGCAGCGGCGATGGTCTGACCTCCGACGTCGTCGATCACCTGCGCGTAGATGTGCCGCGCGCTGCGGAAGACGGTGAGCCGCGGACGCTCCGACACGCCGGAGATCTTGTTGCGGATGCGGAACTTGCGGCGCTCTCGGCCGGTGAGCTTTCTTGCCATGGTTGAGCCCTCTGATCGACAGCTTCTCTCGAACCCGCTTACTTGCGGCCCTTACCTGCCTTGCCGGCCTTGCGACGGATCTGCTCGCCGCGGTAACGAATGCCCTTGCCGCCGTAGGGTTCCGACGGACGCAGCCGCTTGATCGTCGCAGCCAGCTGTCCCAGCTGCTCCTTGTCGGCGGAGTTGAGGATGAGCACCGTGCCCTTGGAGTCCCCGGGGACGGTCGCGTTGATGCCCGTCGGCACCTGGATCTGCGCGGGGTGCGACAGGCCGAGGTTGAAGTTGATGGTCGTGCCCTTGAGCTCGCAGCGGTAACCGGTGCCGTGCAGCTCCAGGATCCGCTCGTAGCCCTCGGCGGCGCCCTTCACCATGCTCGCCACGAGCGCACGCCCGAGGCCCTGGATGCGGGCGTAGTCGACACCGGTGGCGTCCGCGCGGAGCTTCAGCTCGTCGCCCTCGCGGTCGACGAGGACGCCCTTCGGCAGCACCCGGCTGAGCTTGCCCTTCGGACCCTGCACCTCGATGGCGCCGTCCTTCAGGGTGACCGTGACCCCCTTCGGGATCGGTACGGGGCGCTTGCCCAGCCGAGACAGCTTGATGTCCTGTGCTTCAGCCATCACCAAACCTCACACAACAGCTCGCCGCCGACCTTGCGCTTACGAGCCTCTCGGTCCGTCATGAGCCCCTGGGAGGTGCTCAGGATCGAGACGCCCAGTCCATTGAGCACCCGCGGGATGTCCGCGTGGCCAACGTACACGCGCCGACCAGGCTTGGACACGCGCCGGATCCCGATGAAGGCGCTGCGACGATCCTGCCCGTACTTCAACGTGACGGTCAGCGTCTTGCGCTTCTTGGGACCCCACTCCTCCTCACGCACGTCGGACACGTAGCCCTCGCGCTTGAGCAGAACGGCGATTTCCTTCTTCAGCTTGCTTGCGGGGATGTGCGCCGCATCGTGACGGGCCAGGGCCGCGTTCCTGATGCGCGCGAGCATGTCCGCGATCGGGTCGGTCATCATGGTGTCACCAGCTCGCCTTCGTGACGCCGGGCAGCTCCCCGCGCAGAGCCATCTGTCGCAGGCAAACACGGCAAAGGTTGAAGTCGCGGTACACCCCTCGCGGACGGCCACAGACGTGGCAGCGTCGCACGAAACGGGTCGAAAACTTCGGGGGGCGGGTCATTTTCGCCCACTGAGATGCGCGTGCCATCCGGTTCAGCTCCTGAAAGGCATTCCAAGCTGCGCGAGGAGCTCTTTGGCTTCCTCGTTGGTCTTGGCGGTCGTGACCATGGTGATGTTCATTCCCTTGATCTTGTCGACCTTGTCGAAGTCGATCTCCGGGAACACGATTTGCTCCTTCAGACCCAGGGTGTAGTTGCCTGCGCCGTCGAAGGCGCGGGGGCTCACGCCCCGGAAGTCGCGGACGCGCGGGATGCTGAGCGAGATCAGGCGATCCAGGAACTCCCACATCCGCTCGCGACGCAGCGTCACCTTGACGCCGATGGGCATGCCCTCCCGCAGCTTGAAGCCGGCGATCGACTTCTTGGCGCGGGTCACGACGGGCTTCTGACCCGTGATGGCGGCGAGCTCCTTGGTCGCCGACTCGATGAGCTTGGGGTTGGCCACGGCCTCACCCAGACCCATGTTGACGACGATCTTCTCCAGGCGCGGAGCCTGCATGACGTTCTTGTAACCGAAGCGCTTCATCATCCCGGGGAGCACCGTCTTCCGGTACGTCTCCCGCAGACGCGGCTGTCGCTTTGCTGCAGCTTCACTCATGGCTTAGCCCTGCTCCGCGGTAATCACCGCACCGCTCTTGGCGACGCGGACCTTCTCCCCGTCGCGCACCTCGAAGCGGACGCGCGTGGGTTTGCCCGACTCGGGGTCGAGCAACATGACCTTGCTCAGATCCAGGGGGGCCGGCTTCTCGACGATGCCGCCCTGCTGCTGCGGGGTGGCCTTCACGTGGCGCTTCACGAGGTTCACACCCTCGACGATCACCGCGTTGCGCTCCACGAGCACCTGGCTCACCCGTCCGCGCTTGCCCTTGTGGTTGCCGCTGACGACGACCACCTGGTCGCCTACTCGTACCCGCTGCATTAGAGGACCTCCGGAGCCAGCGAGATGATCTTCATGAAGCGACGAGCGCGCAGCTCGCGGGCCACCGGCCCGAAGATGCGGGTGCCGACGGGCTCCATCTGAGCGTTGATGATGACCGCGCTGTTCTCGTCGAACTTGATGTAGCTGCCGTCCGGACGGCGGTTCTCGCGCTTCGTGCGCACGACCACGGCCTTCGCGACGGTGCCCTTCTTCACCTTGCTGTTGGGCAAGGCTTCTTTGATGCTGACGACGATGACGTCGCCGAGCCCGGCGTACCGGCGGCGCGACCCGCCGAGGACCTTGATGCACTGCACCACCTTGGCCCCCGAGTTGTCCGCGACGTTGAGAACTGACTCTACCTGAATCATTTCAGCTAGCTCCTAACCAAAGCTCTAGCCTGCTTCCTTGCGGAATCAGCTCCCCGCGAGCGCCGGGCGCTCCACCAGGCGAGACACCTTCCAGCGCTTCTCCTTCGAGAGCGGGCGGTGCTCGATGATCTCCACGCGATCGCCGACGCGGTACTCGTTGGCCTCGTCGTGGGCCTTGTATCGCTTCCGCACGCGGACGTACTTCTTGTAGACCGGGTCGAGCTTGTAGCGGATGACCTCGACCACGACGGTCTTCATCATCTTGTCGCTCCGCACGCGCCCGATCATGCGGCGGATCCGCTTGTCGCGGACTCCGTTGGTGGTCTCCGTGCTGCTCATGCTTGGCCTCCTTCACTCTCGCTCGCGCGAGCCGCGAGGATCGTCTCGATACGCGCGATGTCCTTACGCGCCTTCTTGAGCAGGCTCGTGTCGTCGAGCTGGCCGGTGAAGTTCTTCATGCGGAAGGAGAAGAGATCCTTCTTCAGGGAAGCCTTGAGCTCGACCAGGCTCTCCGTCGTGCGCTCGTGCAATTCTTTCGCCTTCATCACAGGGCTCCTCGCACCAAAAACCGCGTGGGCATCGGCAACTTCGCGGCGGCGACCTTGAAGGCGGCGCGCGCGAGCTCCTCGGGGACACCCGAGATCTCGAAGAGCACACGCCCGGGCTTGATCACGGCGACCCAGAGCTCCACGGAGCCCTTACCGCTACCCATGCGGACTTCGAGGGGCTTCTTGGTGAGGGGCTTGTCGGGGAACACGCGGATCCAGAGCTTGCCCTGGCGCTTCACGTGCCGCTGGATGGCCATACGGCTGGCCTCGATCTGACGGGCCGTGATGAACGTCCGCTCGGTGGCCTGCAGGGCATACTCACCAAAGGACACGTCGCTGCCACGCCACGCGGTGCCGCGATTCTTTCCCGTCTGCTGCTTACGCCACTTGGTGCGCTTCGGCTGGAGCATGACTTCGCCTCACTCCGGGATGCGGCGGGCCTTGCGCTGCAGGACCTCGCCCTTGAAAATCCAAACCTTGACGCCGATGATGCCGTAGGTCGTACGAGCTTCGGCGAGGCCGTAGTCCACGTCCGCCCGCAGGGTGTGCAGCGGCACGCGGCCCTCGCGGTAGGTCTCGACGCGACCCATCTCGGCGCCGCCCAGGCGACCCGCGCAGCGGATACGCACGCCCTTGGCGCCGAACTTCATGGTCGTGCCGAGGGCCTTCTTCATGGCGCGACGGAAAGCGATGCGGCGCTCGAGCTGCGTGGCGATGTTCTCCGCCACCAGCTGCGCGTTCGTCTCGGCTTTGCGCACCTCCTGGACGTCGATGAAGATCTCGTTGTCCGTGAAGGACTGCACGCCGGGGAACTTCGTCTCACCCTTGGCAGCCGAGTCGAGGTTGCCGCTCTTGAGGACCTCGATGCCCTTGCCGCCCTTGCCGATCACCATGCCCGGACGCGCCGTGTACACGATGACCTTCGCCTTGTTGGCGGCCCGCTCGACCTCCACACCCGCCACGTTGGCGTTGTAGAGGTACTGCTTCACGGCTCGCTTGATGCGAATGTCCTCATGAAGCCACTTCTGGTAGTTCTTGTCCTCGAACCACTTGCTGGTCCAGGTCCGGATGACTCCGAGCCGAAAACCATAGGGATGAGTTTTTTGTCCCATGACAACCTCTGGCCGCTTCGCGCCTCAGCGCTGGTCGAGCTCGATGGTGATGTGGCTGACGCCTTTTTTGATCTGCGTGGCGCGACCCATGGCGCGGGGACGCCATCGGCGCAGGTGCTGGTTGGGCCCCATGTCGACCGTCGCCTTGCTGATCACCAGAGAGTCGGCGTCGACGTCGGAGCGGACCTGCCTGGCGTTCGCCAGGGCGCTGGCCACGACCTTCTTGACGATGGGGGCGGCGGCCTTGGGGGTGAACTCGAGGAGCTGGAGCGCCTCCGCGGCGTTCCGCCCCCGGATCATGTTGATGACCACGCGTGCCTTGCGCGGGCTGATCCGCTGAAAGTTCGCTTTGGCGGTGCTGATCATGGCTGGCAGTTCCTGAGAGAGGCCTTCGAGGCCGCGAGCGCCTCCGGAAGGGAGCGCGCTCCGGGCCCTCGGGACGGCGATGCCATCCTTTCGGGCGCGCGTGGATTCGAGGTGCGGCAGCTGAACCGGAGTCTGCTGCCTCCCGATTCACCGCCGGTTCGGTCCACTCCGTTTCGGTGCGGCCCGCCTCGCGGGGTATCGGTTGCCGGTATTCCGGCGGTCTCTCCGGGATCTCCCTGACGGTCGCGCTCGGGGTCCGAAGACGCGGAATCGGGAAGGCCTCCGAAGAGGGGCTGCGTACCTAGCAAAGCCCGCTGGAGCCCGCAACCCGTCCATGAGCGAATTTCTCCGGGTGGGTACTGGCGTTTTGTGCAGGAGTCGAGGCAAAATCGATAGAGGGGGTGGCGATAGAGGGGGCCGGCTACGGGAGGCCCGGCTACGGGAGAGCTCGACGGGGGGACGCTCCCTATGGCTGGCCGGCGGGCGCTGGCTCCCTCCGCCGACGCCGCCGCGCCACGAAGGCGACGACACCAACCGCCAGCACGCCCCGGAGTCCCTCGCCCCAAGGGGAAGCCCCGCCCGGGGACGGAGGGCGGAGAGCGCAGGACCCCCGCGCGGGGCCCCTCGAGGCTGCCGAGCTGGTGGCAAGAGAGGAAGATGCGGAGGGCGCGCCGCCCGTGCGCTCGCGTCTCCAGAGTTCATACGCGTCGCGAAGGGCGACGACGGGGCTGCCCGCGCCGGGGTCCCGGGCAACGTAGAGGTTCAGGTCGCTCCCCCTGGTCGTCCCGGGGGGCGTCGCGGCGGAGGCGGCGACCCGGAGCGCGGCGCTGAGGGCGGTCTGCTCGGGGTCGCAGCGGCGGTCGCCGCCGTGGGAGGCTCCCGCCTCGAGGGCGGCCAGGAGCCGGTCGGCCAGGGTCCACGCGCCGGGATCCGGAGGCGCCGCCTCGAAGGCGCGGAGCGCGGCGGCGACCACGTCGGGGCCAGTCAGGAGGTTTCCCTGGACGGAGACGTCCGTGCCGATCGAGTGACCCGCCCAGGCGCCCGTCTCCGCCCCCGTGTACGCGCTCACGCGGCCCCGCAGGTCGACGACGCCGTACTGGCGGATGGCGTGCTCTGGATCCTGCGCCTTGACCCGCTCCACCACCTCCGCGGGCGCGACGCCCTCGGACAGCAGGCGCGAGGCCACGTCACGGCTCCGCTCCTCCAGGTACGCCTGCGCGGCGACGGCGCCGATCCCCGGCGCGAGGGCGATCACCCGGTCCACCCCGGCGATGCAAGACGCCACCGCCACGCCCACCTCCCCTGTCCGTCGATCGACCGCCGCGATCGACCAGGTGGCGGCGGCGGTCCCGGGGGTCCCGCTCACGACGAGCGAAGACGCCAGCGCCAGCCAAAGGGAGGTACGTCGCCGGGCCATGGAGCTCGCCGGGCAGGATGCCACGGAGCGGCTCCACGGGGCGAGCGCTGCCGCCGCCTTTCATGGCCCTGCTCAGCTGAGCAATGGAGAGAGCGGGCCGCCTTGCGGCGTCCCCTCTTCCGTGGCGATGACCACGCCATCCGACATGACCACCCCCGCTCGCAACATCGTACCGATGATGTGGACGATTCGCTCGTCGCGGATCGTCCTCCTCAGTTTCGCCAGCAGCCTTTGATGGGGGACCCGATCGAAGAACTTCTCCAGATCGATGTCCACCATCCAGTACCGCTCTGCTTCCACGTAGCCTTTCGCTTCCGCGATCGCCGTGTGGCAGCTCCGTCCCGTGCGAAACCCGTGACTGCTCCCGTGGAACATCCGCTCATACACAGGCGCCATGACTTGCAGCAGCGCCTGCTGTACCCAGCGGTCCTCCACGTTCGGGATCCCGAGTCCGCGCTTCCCACCGTTCCCTTTCGGGATCCATACCCGCCGCACTGCTTGAGGCTGGTATCGACCGGTGAGAAGTAACCGCCGAAGGCGTTCCGCCCGACACCCATACTCGCGCTCGATGTCGCCCACCGTGCGTCCGTCGGGTCCGGGCGCTCCTCCGTTGGTTTTCACTCGACGGAAAGCTTCCCTGAGGTTCTCGTAGGTGGCCACTCTTTCGAGCGTCACCTCCCCTGGGAACACGGTCGCTCCGGGCGTGCTGCGCGGCTTCGGCTGGCCAGCTGTCCCGCGCCTCAGTCCCTCGCTCCGTGTCCTCTCGATATC
>JAAZAA010000079.1 GCA_012514535.1 Myxococcales bacterium
GCTATACGCGTGACCTCGATCCCGAGATTCGGGACCCGATGCTCTACCTCTTCATCTCGTCCCCCCACAGCACGACGCCCTTCCATGTGGACCGATACATCACGTTCCTCATGCAGATCACGGGCAACAAGAAGCTGTTCGTGTGGCCTGCGAGCGATCGAGAGACGGTCTCCGAGGAAGCCCTGGAGACGCTCTTCGCGGATCCGAGCCAGAGGAGTCCCCTCTTGCCTCCGTCGCGGGAGGAGTACTGCACGGAGCACTCCCTCTCGCCTGGAGAGTGTCTCCACATCCCGTTCACGGCGCCCCACTGGGTAAAGAACGGAGACGAGGTCTCCATCTCCCTGTCGATCATCTTCCGGACGCGTCGCACCGACCGCCTGAGGAACGCCTATCAGCTGAACTACGGATTGCGCCGTCGGCTCGGGTGGGCTCCGTTCCCCGTCGGGCAGTCGCCGTTGCGCGACCACTCGAAGGACCTGCTGCTCCGGACCTACTCGAACCTCCGCACCTCACCGCGCCGCGTCCTCTCCAGCGTGCGCTCCGCGTTCGAGACCTGAGGGTCCGCGAGCCCAACGACCAACCCGAGCCGCGACCCGAGCTCACGACGACGCCCTTGGCCGACATCGTGAGCTCGTTCACGCGCAGCTCCGCCCATGAGGCGAGTCCCGTTCCTGAGTACGCCGCTGATCGCCGCTCTTCGTCGTATTACGGAACCTTGGTGCACGAGGAGGGACTCGAACCCCCACGCCTCTCGGCGCCGGAACCTAAATCCGGTGCGTCTGCCAATTTCGCCACTCGTGCGAGGGAGCCTCAGATACGCCACGATCCGCCCCGAGTCCACCCGTGGACGAAGGGGGACCCCGGGAGAGCTTCGCCGAGGCCCGACGAGCGCCCGTCCCCGGAGGGGCCGCCGCGCCCGCGGAGCCCCCGGAGCGCGGGCGCGCGTCCCTGCACGCCGCCCTACTTCGCCTTCTCCGGTTGCTCCACGGCGTCGAGCTTGAACGTAGGTTTGCGCTCGGGGTCGCAGTGGGGTGGAGGCCCGAAGCCATCCGCGTCAAAGGTGTACTCGAGGAAGCCCTTGCCCTCGACCTTGTCCGTGTCGACCTCGATGCGTACGACGTGCTGGCCCTTGCGGGCGGGCGTGCAGTACGACAGGAGGTAGAAGCGCTTGGAGTGCGCTTCGATCTTCGAGGCGATGCGCTCGAACGCCTCCTTCACCTTGGCCTGGTCGTTGCCCTCTTCGGTGCCGTCCCGGCCGATTTCGCTCAGGCGCGCGCTCGCGAGCTCTTCGGGTTCTCCGATGCCGATCGCGAACCGATCGAAGTGCTCGTACTCCTTCTTCGCCAGCTCCTCGGCGAGCTCTTCGCGGCTCACGCGGGCGGCCCGGTCGGCGCCGTCCGAGAACACCACGAGGGTCCCGAACTTGAGGGGCTTCTTTTCCTTGTCGAGTCCCTCCTTCAGGACCTGGAGGCCTTGCACCACCGCGCCGTGGAGGTTCGTGGAAGGATCCTTCGGCTTGAAGCTGCGGAGCCCTTCGAGCCCTCCCTTCACCGCGCCCTCCGTCTCCGTGAACGGGACCACGGGGTGGAGCTTCTCGGACCCGTCGAAGGCGTACACCCCCACCTTCTGCGTCTTCCCGACGCGCTCGGTGAACATCTGCGCGGAGTCCACGAGCGGGTCGATCTGCCCCGAGTCGGTGATGCTGCCGCTGACGTCCAGGAGCAGCAGCGTGTACATGACGGCGGCTACCTCGGGGTTCTGGATCGTCTGTTGGCTCTCGAAGCGGGAGACGAGCTCCCCGTCCTCGTAGATCTTGAAATCATCTGCCTCGAGCCCCGCCACGGGCTCGTCGCCCTTCTCGACCGTGAAGAAGACCCACACGTTGTTGGGCTTCTTCTCTTCCGAGTTGACGCGCGTCACCGTGAGAGCGCTGCCGCAGCCGGTCGAAGCGGTCAGGAGGCAGAGTGCGGCGACGAGGTGGAAGAAGGTGCGCGAAAAGAAATGCATCGAGGATCTCCTTGGCGGCCGCGGCCACCTGCCGGGGAGGCTACCGGAACCGCGGGCTGGGGGCCTCCCTTGGATGCCTGCTCCGTGGAGAAGCCTCCCACAGTCGCCGACATGGCGACCCGTCGTTCACCCGGGAAGGTGCGGGGAGCGCCCGAGAGCGCTGGTCGTCGTCCACCGACGGACTGCCGACAGCCGGCGGTGGTCCGTCGTCACCTCGGCATCAGCGCTCGTCGGCCGGCGGCAGCGAGCGCGCTGGCTCGAGCGCGCGTGGTGGGCCCAGGACCGTCATCAGCACGAAGGAGCGCCGCAGGCGCAGTGAACCTACGTGGGGCGCGTGCGCCGGAGCGCAGCGCCACGTTTCCCCAGGCGGAGCGCGGCCCCATACCGCAGCGGCTCGAGAAGCTGGTCGAGTCGGGGGAGCGAAACGGATCGGAGTCCTCGGCCGTTCTATTGGACAGAGCCATGACTTTGCCGCTCATCGCACGCGCCCTGTACGAGACCGCTCGCATCAGTGTCCTCACCGTGGTGGACGCCCAGCGCGGGCGGCTGCGCCCCGAGGTCTCCTCCGCGCGGCTCGGCGAGTGGTCACATCGGCTGCTGGAGCAAGCGGACGTGCGGTTGGAGGTCTCCGGGCTCGAGCACCTTCGAGAGGAAGGGGACACCGTGGGCCACACCGACGCGACGCATGGCACAAAGACGGGCAGCGGGGGAATGCGCAGAGAAGGGACGGGTGACGCGGGGACTCACGGCGCACGGACGGACAGCGTAAGGACGGGCAACGCGGGGACTCACGGCGAACGGAAGGGCACCGGGGAGACGCGCGGCGAACGGCGCAACGTGGGGGCGCAGAGCGAACGGATGAACGGCGAGCGGGCGCGGGCTGAGTGGCACGCTGCGGTCGGAGAGCGACGCTGTACGGCGACGAGCGCTCGCAGCTTCGTCATCATGAGCAATCACCAGTCGCTCTATGACATTCCCGTGTTGTTCTGTGCGCTACCGTTGTCTTTTCGCATGGTGGCGAAGCAAGAGCTCTTCCGGATCCCGGTCTGGGGGAGGGCGATGCTCGCCGCGCAGTTCGTGTGCATCGACCGGAGCCGCGGCGCCGAGGCGTACCGCGTGATGCAGGAGCGCGGTCTGGAGCTTCGGGAGCTCGGCCTCAGCGTCTGGGTCGCTCCGGAGGGGACCCGCAGCCCCAACGGGCGCCTCTTGCACTTTCGTAAGGGCGGCTTCGCTCTCGCGCGCTGTTTGGAGCTGCCGATCCTGCCCGTCAGCATCGACGGCACGCGGCACGTGTTGGGCAAGAAGCAGACGCGGATCACCAAGGGGCGTGTGGTTCGGGTCATCGTGCACGAGCCGATCGATCCGGGGCGCGCCTCCGATGACTGCGGTGGGATCGAGGCGCTCGTGGATCGGGTGCGACGGGTCATCGCCGCGCCGCTCGAGGGCAAGGACGACCACACCGACGCCGTGGGAGTGACAACACAAACCTTCACGCGATAAAAAACTTGAGCAGTTGGTTCGCGAATTCCCTTACAACTGCGCCCATGACGAACATCATCATGGGCCATCGGCGACAGGGATTCGGGGGCGGGGGCTGGAGGTGGCGCGCGATTCACGCGGCGCTCGTGGTCACGGGCTCCTTGGTAGGCTGCGGGGATCCTGCGGAGCCAGGCTCGGAGAACGAGGGACCGTCCGTCGAAGGCACCGGAGGCCTGGCGAGCGGAGGAATCACTGGAACCGGAGGGCTGGCGAGCGGAGGCGCTGCTTCCGGAGGTGCGGCGACCGGTGGGGCCGCTCCGGGCACGGGAGGCCTTGGAAGCGGCGGCGATGACATGAGCGGAGGGGGTGATACGGGGGGCTCGGGCGGCTCTGGTGGCACGAACGACCCGGGGACGCCGCCGGATCCCAGCGCGGGCTGCGGCTCCGGGTCCACCAACATCTCGATTTCCAACGGTATGGTGGAGACCCCGGATGGCTACGACGGCTCGACCCCCGTGCCCGTGGTGTTCGGCTTCCACGCGGCGAACAACGAGGTGACCCAGCTCCGGGATCGCTTCCAGTCGGGGCCCCTCGGGGACAAGTACCTGATGGTCTACCTCGCCGCTCAGAACAAGAGCGGCTGGACCATCCAGAACGATCAGCAGCGCTTCAACGCCGCCTACGCGGAGGTCATGGAGAAGGCGTGCGTCGACCGGAACCGCGTGTACGCGCTCGGACACAGCTCCGGGGCGCAGTTCATCGTGCAGCTGCTCTGCGCCGGGGAAGACCGCTTCGACGCCGTGGTGCCCATCGCCTCCTCCGTCTACTGCAACAGCTGGAAGGCCGTGCCCACGTTGAACATCCACGGCACGAACGACCAGGAGCGCAAGGCCTATGGGCTGAACGACGGTGATGGCTCCAAGGACATCGTGCCTTACCGGACCAGCAACGGCTGTAGCGCCAGCAGCGTGCCTTCGGGCATCGACACCGCCGGGTGCCCGGGCACCGTGACGCCAGGGTGTGTCGACTTCCAGGGGTGCTCGGAGCCGGTGACGTGGTGCAACCACAACGACCCGCAGTACGGGAACAGCAACCATGGCATCCCCTGTTTCGCGTCCGCCGCGATCTTCGACTTCCTGGAAAACTTGCAGTGACAGGGCTCCTTGGGAGGGCTGACCAAGCCCTCCTATTCCCGCTTCCGGGAAGACTGATCACGGATGTCGAAATAACGTATCGAGCCAAAAAAAGCTGATCTCCGTCATGGCGAGATGTGCTTTGGTGATGCCCATGAAACGCGTTCTGTGGCTAGGGCTGATCCCGGCCTTCGCGCTCGCCTGTACGGGGCGTCTCTCCGAGGAGGGGGCCGGCTCCGGCGGTCCCGGCGGCGGGAACCCCTCTAGCGGGGAAGGGCCGGGGGGTGGCGGCGGCACGGTTCAGCTGCCGGGTGGTTTGAAGGTCGAGGGGAAGCCGAGCTACTACCGAGTGGTTCGGCTCACCCATCAGCAGTGGGAGAACAGCGTCCGCGACGTGTTGCTGCTCCCGGAGCATACGGGCTTGTCCTCCGGGTTCTCGCCGGACCCGCCAGACGGCAAGTTCCAGAACAACGAGCGTGCCCTGTACATCTCGGACACGCTCAGGATCGACTACCAGCGCAGCGCCGAGGCCGTCGCCGAGATGGTCGCCGGAGATCCCGCTGCGCTGGCGCGGCTCGGTGACGTGGCGAATCCGGATGCCTTCATCGACGTCGTGGCGCGGCGAGCCTTCCGCCGTGACTTGGAGGACGAGGAGCGCGTCGCGCTACGGTCGATTTGGGACGCCGGCGCGAACCTCTTCGAGGACGGCGATCCGGCCACCAACGGCGCGCGCGTCTTCATCGAGGCGGTGCTCCAGACTCCGCAGTTCCTCTTTCGCGTCGAGACCTCGCCCGATGGCTCGCGCCTGAGCGGAACCGAGCTCGCGACGAAGCTGTCGTTCTTGCTGCGCAACACGACGCCGAGCGACGAGCTGCTCGATCTCGCGATCTCCGGAGGTCTCGACACGGACGAAGGGCTGGCGAGCGTCGTTTCTTCCATGCTCGCAGAGCCCGCCTCCAGCGACGCCGTGCTCGCCTTCCACGAGCAGCTGTTCGGGTTGAGCCGCTATCGCTCAATCCTGAAGAACCAACAGGCCTTCCCCACCTACACGGAAGCCCTCAACGACGTGCTGTATGAGGCCGATCGTGCCTTCTTCAATCGGCTGTACACGGCGGGCTTCGGGTTCCGGGAGATCCTGACCTCGAACATCGCGTTCGTGAACGACGCCACGGCGCCGTTCTACGGGCTGACCGCGTCGGGGCCGGAGCTCACGGAGGTCACCCTCGGGCCCGAGCGCCCGGGCTTCCTCACGCGCATCGGGTTCTTGGCCTACAACGCGACCCTCAACGACCCCGATCCGATCCACCGGGGTGTGGACATCAACAACAAGATCCTGTGCGCGAAGCTCGAGCCGCCGCCGGGGGAGATCCCGCCCCTGCCGGACTTCGTCCCGGGCATGACGAACCGTGAGCGAGTTCAGGCGCACACGGAGGTCGGAGCGTGCAAGGGCTGCCACGGCGGCGTGATCAACCCGCCCGGCTTCGCCCTCGAGAACTTCGACGCGATGGGACAGATCCGGACGACCGACAACGGGCAACCCGTCGACACGTCCGGCGTCTTCACGATCCTGGAGGGCGAGCCCGCCTTCTCGAACATCACGGAGTTGGCGTCGATCCTCGCGGAGAATTCGGTCGCCCACTCCTGCTACGTGGTGCACCTCGCCGAGTACGCGTTCGCGCGCGACGTGGGCCCCGGCGACACCGATCTGCTCACCACGCTCCACCAGGAGAGCATCGATCGGAACACGTCCATCGGCGAGCTACTCCTCGCGATGGTCACGAGCCCTGACTTCACGACTGCAAGGACCCCCAACCCATGACACCCCGACGCAGAATCAACAGGCGAGCCTTTCTCTACGCGGCCGGAACGACTGGGATTGCCCTTCCTTTCCTCGAGGGGTTGCCGGCTCGGTCGGCCTTCGCTCAGGAAGCGAAGCCGCCGGTCTTCGGTCTCTTCATCTGCACGGCGAACGGTGTGGTGCAGCAGTATGGCTCCGAGCCGGAGCGCTTCTGGCCTACCAGCCTCGGTCCGCTCACGACCGAGAGCATGAACGCCTTCGCCGCCGAGCGCTGCACGGGCTTGCTCGCGGACCACGCGTCGCGCCTCCTCTTCGTGCGCGGGATCAATTATCCCGGTCCGTTGTCGGGGTGCGGACATGCGCAAGGTCTGGTGCAGTGCCTCACGGCGCGGCCGTCGACGGGGAGCGCCAACAACGCCACCTCGACGGGACCCTCTGCCGACACGGTCATCGCTCAGGCGCTGAATCCGGCGGGCGTGGGGCCGCTCACGCTCTACTCCGGCATGAAGCAGGGCTACATCGACGAGAAGCTCTCCTTCAGCGCCGCGGGTCAGGTGCGCGCCGCCGAGGGCAACCCGTACAACGTGTACCAGAGGCTCGCGGGTCTGCTCGACACGGACACGGGCGCGCCCACGCCGACTGCGGACATGCTCGCGCAACGACGCAAGAGCGTGAACGACCTCGTCCGAGACCAGATCAACTGGCTCAAGGCGAAGCCGCAGCTGAGCAAGGCCGATCGTGACAGGCTCGACCTGTACTTCACGACGATCCGCGACACCGAGGTGACGATGCACGAGATGGGAGACGCCTGCAGCGAGTCCCACGTGAACCTCACGGCCCTCGAAGCCATGAACTCCGGCGCGGCCTTCCGGCAGAACGGTCAGATCGAGGAGGTCGCCAAGCTGCACATGGACCTCGTCGGGTTGACGTTCGCCTGCAACGCGAACCGGGTCGCGACGCTCCAGATCGGCGACGGCACGGACCAGACGCGGTACAGCATCAACGGAGAGACCGTCGAGCGGTTCCACTGGGTCAGCCACCGCGTGGCCAGCGACGGTTCCGATGGCGCTGCGATCCCCGAGGCGCTGAACTGGCACATCGCCATCGACCGCATCCGCATGAACACCTTCAAGCACCTGCTCGATCGGTGGTCGGAGTTCACGACGGCGAACGGCCCGCTCCTGGACAATGCCTTCGCCCTGTGGACCAGTCACGTCGCGCAGGGGCCCTCCCACAGCTTCTCCAACCTGCCCATCATCATCGCGGGCAGCGCCGGTGGGATGCTCAAGCAGGGCGCCTACGTCGACGCCGGCGGCGTGAGCAACGCGCGGCTGCTCAGCACGCTCATCACCGCTGCGGGCCACCCCACCGAAGACTTCGGGCAGGGCGGCGGCCTCCTCGACGCGATCCTCGCCTGAGGGGCGGGCTCTGGCGCGGGCGTCTTCGAGACGCCCGCTCACCAGGTGTCACACCGCATCGACGCGCTCTCTGGTGCTTCCAGGGGGCGCGTCGTGCATTTGCGTGACATGAAATCACGATGGGGGAGCAGAGTCGGGCACGCCGAAGGAAGTCGACGTGGATCCTCGGCGGAGCGCTTCTAATGGCGGTCGCGGGACGGATCGCCCTGCCGCACGTCGTGGAGGCGTACGTCGACCGCACCCTCGACCAGCTCGAGGGGTACACGGGGAGCGTCGATGACGTCGACCTCGCCCTGTGGCGCGGCGCCTATCGGGTCGAGGGCCTGCGTATCGAGAAAATGGACGGGGAGGTGCCGGTCCCCTTCTTCCGCGCGCACACCATCGACCTGTCCGTCGCCTGGGACGCCCTGCTGAGGGGCTCGATCGTGGCGGAGCTGGCGTTGCATTCGCCCGAACTCAACTTCGTCGTGGGGCCCGAGCCGGCGCAGGAGCAGACGGAGCCGGCGTCGAACTGGAGGGAGACCGTGGAGGAGCTCGTCCCCTTCCGGATCGATCGCGTGACCCTGCAGGGCGGAGCGGTCCACTACCGCGACTTCCACGGGGATCCGGAGGTCGACATCTATCTCCAAGAGCTGGAGGGGGCGGTGACCAACATCACCAACAGCGAGGAGCTGGGCGGCAGCCGCTTCGCCCGCTTCGACGTCCGGGGCACCGCGATGCAGAGCGGCGACCTGCGCATCGAAGGCAGCGTCAACCCCTACGCGGAGCAGCCCACCTTCGAGCTGCGCGGAGAGCTGGCCCAGCTCGACATCACCCAGCTGAACCCCTTCTTGAAGGCCTATGCTGCCGTGGACGCGGAGCGCGGGGCGTTCTCTCTCGACCTGGAGCTCGCGGCCGCGGGCGGTGAGTTCCGCGGCTACGTGAAGCCGTTCATTCGCCACTTGAAGGTCCTGGACCTCGGGGACGACGACCAGGGCTTCTTGACGAAAGTCTGGGAGGGGGTGGTCGAGGTGACCTCGGAGGTCCTCGAGGACCAACCGCGAGACACCATCGCGACGCGTGTCCCGCTGCGCGGCGACATCGAAGATCCCAACGCCGACGTCTGGGCGACCATCGGCGGGCTCCTCCGCAACGCGTTCATCGAGTCGCTGCGACGGGGCCTCGAAGGGGACATCGGGGGAGGCGACGAGGACGGCGGCGAAGGAGGTTGAGGGACCACGCCCTCCCGCCATGCCAGGCCCCGCCATCCCAGGACCAGTGCCCCCAGGACCAGTCCCCCCAGGACCAGTCCCCC
>JAAZAA010000080.1 GCA_012514535.1 Myxococcales bacterium
AGGAACCGATTTCACCTGGGCCATCTTCCGCCTAGGATGCGCGGCCATCATGAACGCGCCGCCTCCCACGAGCCCCCCCAGCGCCGTCCGAGTCAAACATCCCATCCTGTGGGTGCCCACGAGCTACTTCTCGATGGGGACGATCTACATGACCATCACCCTGGTCACGACGATCATGTACAAGAACCTGGGGATGGCCGACGAGGACGCGGCCTTCTGGGCGAGCGCGCTCGGTTTCCCCTACGTGATCAAGTTCCTCTGGGCGCCGCTGCTCGAGATGTTCGGGACGAAGAAGATCTTCGTCGTGACCTCGCAGCTCGGGATCGCCGCCCTCTTCGTCGCGATCGCGATCGCGCTGAAGCTGCCCGCCTTTGTCCCGATCACCCTGGCGTTGCTCTTCGTTGCGGCGTTTCTCGGCGCTACCCAGGACGTGGGCGCGGACGGCGTCTACGTCACCGCGTTGAATCGGAAGGACCAGGCGCGCTTCACGGGGTTCCAGAGCCTCTGCTGGAGCATCGGTCCCATCTTCGCGTCCGGCGTGCTCGTGCGGTTCTCTGGCACCTTTCACAAGCGCGGGATGGATTGGGCAGACTCCTGGCAGCTGATCTGCTTCGTGATCGCCGCCACCGTCGGGGTGCTGTCCCTGTATCACCTGAAGATGATGCCGCCGGGGGACAAGGCGAAGGACGCGCCGAAGTCGGTGAGCGACGCCGCCACCACGATGGTGGACACGTTCCGGACCCTCTTCGAGAAGAAGGGGATCTGGCTGATGTTGTCCTTCGCGTTCCTCTACCGCTTCGGGCAGGGCTTGCTCGACAAGATCGGGCCGCTGTTCATGATGAACGATCGCGCTGCGGGCGGTCTGGGCCTGAGCAACGAGCTCCTGGGCGACATCAACGGCACCTACGGGATGATCGGCTTTCTGCTGGGCGGGCTGCTCGGCGGCTTCTTCGTCGCGAAGAACGGGCTCAGCACCAAGCTGCTGTTCTTCCTCTGCTGCATGATGAACATCCCCAACGCGACGTACATCTACTTGGGAACTGCGCAGCCGGAGAGCGCTCTTTTCATTGGCACCATCGTCACCCTCGAGAAGTTCGGCTTCGGTTTCGGTGCGGTGGGCCACATGATTTACATGATGCAGCAGCTCGCTCCGGGGAAGTACCGGACGGCGCACTACGCCATCGGGACCGCCTTGATGGGCTTCTGCATGATGTTCACCGGCATGGTGAGCGGGCATATCGCGAAGGCGCTGGGGAGCTACACGGCGTACTTCTGGTTCGTCATGGTCGCGACCATCCCGTCCTTCGTCGTCACCTGGCTCGCGCCGTTCCACGTGAAGGACGACCAGGCCGCCGGCGACGAAGCGGACAGCGAAACCGCCGCCGCGGCCTAAACGGCGGAGCGACGCACGGACGCCGTTCGATGCGCCCAGACGACGCCCGCCCGGGGAGGCGGGCGTCGTGGATCCGCCAGGGCCCACCCAGCGGGGGCCCGATGAGCGGCGCCTTTTCGCTCAGCTGACGCCACACGCAGGGGGGCCCCGCGCGCCCCGTGCCCCCTCAGTCTGGTCCCGCGCGTTCACGCGTCCGTCCCCTCGCACCCATAAGGCGCCCCCTCGCTGGCGGGGGCCACTGGGTTGCCTCCGTGCCCGCTGAAGCCGCACCCGCTCCTGTGGCCTTGGCGCCCCGCGCAGGAGCCGCACCCGTTCAGGGGGCTCCCGCCCCGCTGAAGTCGCGCGCTCGAGGCGCCTCCTCTCGCTTGGTGCACTCGAAAGAACGACGAGAAGGTCGAGTCGATAGCCGGGCGCTCCGCTCCGGTGCTCGCGAAAGCGTCGCCGCCAGCTACTCGGGGAAGGGCCGAGCCTGACGGACGCACTCGGGTTCCAAGGCACCAGCGACGGCTACCGCGCGGTCGGGGAGGGGTCAGGAGGGTGGGGGCCTGACTCCGCGCCCTGACGACCAGCCCGAAGATGTCGAGCCCGGAGCGTAAGCCCGTCGAGCCCGGGGTCGTGCGTGCAGGAAATAAAGAAAGCCCGGCAGCAGGGCTGCCGGGCTTCTCGCTCAAGAGCGCAGGGTGGGTCTCACCACCACATGCTGGCTTCGATCTTGATGACGTTGACGTCGGGCCGCAGCGTCGAGGAGCCACGGTTGCCGGCGAGCTGATTGTCCGTGTGGGCGCCGAACCCATCAGGAGTGACGGCAGCGGCAGGGGGCCGCACGCAGTAGACTCGAGCGGGTAGGCCATTGACGGCCGCAGCGTCCCAGTTACTGCCGGATCGGAAGGGGTTGTCGGCCGGACTCGCGATGTTCCCGTTTCCGTCGAGGCACTCACGCTGGTCGTACAGATAACGGGAGTACTGGATCGTGATCTGCTCGCGGGTCACCATCGCGGAGCGGAAGGTGAGGCGGGGGGAGATCACCGTGAAGGAGTGCTCGGGCACCTTGCTGTGGGGCTGCAGCCGATCCGCGCGGAGGCCGGCGCTCAGCCAGTCGGTCGCGAAGAACTCGGTGTCGAGACCGAATTTCACCTTGCGGGTGCCGTCCTGGGTGATGTCGTTGACGTCCACGCCAGCGGCGTCCGCCACCGGCTGCAGGAACTGCTTCTCACGCTGGTCCACGCTGATCATGTTCAGCATGCCGTAGAGCTTGAAGCGCAGGTCCTGGTTCCCCTCGAAGACGTCGAAGTTCGACAGGCTCAGCTCG
>JAAZAA010000011.1 GCA_012514535.1 Myxococcales bacterium
CGCCACCGGGAACAGGACGGCCAGCGCGAGGAGCGACGCCACGATCACCATGATGAGCGTGTCGGGGCCGAAGCCCTGGGCGGCGACGACCGTCGCCGCCGCGATGTTGCGCTGTCCCGTGCCCAACCCCAGCACCTCACGAGCGGCGGGGTTCCTCCCGCCGAGCAGGTACCCCACGACGAAGGCGCCGCCGGTGAGGAGCAGCGCGGCCGCGATCGCGCGCAGCGTCATATCGAGGATCGCCGACAGGTTGATCAGCACCGTCGCCGCCACCATCACCACGAGCGCATAGCTCGAGACGACCCCCAGGGTCGGCCGCAACCGCTCCGCCCAGCCCGGCGCTCGAGCCCGCACGAGGAGCCCGACCGCCAAAGGTAGCAGCATGGTCACGACCAGCGGCACCGCGATGACCTGCGCGCTCAACGTCGTGCCGGGCAGCAGCAGCGGCACGATGAAGGGCATGAGGCCGACGGTCGCCGGCAGCAACAACACCAGGAGCGTCGCGCTGAGGGCGACGTCCCCCTCGGCAGCCGTCGTCAGCTTGATCAAGAACGGCGCGCCCGCTGCCGTCCCCACCAGGATCAGACCAGCCGCTTGCGGCGCCTCCAGCGCGAGCACCTGCGTGACGAGGTAGGCGATCAGCGGCACCACGAAGAAGTTGGCCGCCAACGCCCGGACCACCCGGGGGAAGCGGCGCAGCGGGCCGAAAATGTCACGCAGGCTGTAGCTGAAGCCCACCGCGAGCATGCTGCTCACCGCGAAGACGATCGTCGCCAGCCGCGGCAAGCCCGACAGCAGTTCGGTCATGCCT
This sequence comes from Myxococcales bacterium, assembly GCA_012514535.1. Lineage (GTDB taxonomy): Bacteria > Myxococcota_A > Polyangia > Polyangiales > Polyangiaceae > NIC37A-2. Next base: position 812 of record JAAZAA010000011.1, read on the forward strand.
TCCCCTCGTGTGCGGTTCGTCGCGAGCCCCCGGGCTCGGTCCAGCGCGACGAACTCCCGCGTAAAAATGTGGAGGTCACCGGCCCCCCCAGCAACCGCCAACGTGCGCCAGCGCTCGAATCCCCCTTGCCCCACGGAGGGCAGCGACGCGGCGGCGACCCCGGACCAGCACCCCGATCTGGAGCGCACCGCTCTTAAAGGTCCACCCCGGGCGGACGTCCCCAAGAGCACCTCTCGCGGAGCGGTGGCCGAGGCGCACGTCATGACAGCAATCATCGGAATCGCGGGCAGTCTCCGGCGGGGCTCCTACAACGCCCGGCTCCTCCGGGCCTGCGCGGCGCTCGCCCCCCGGGAGCTCGAGATCGGGATCGCGTCCATCGCCGAGGTCCCCCTCTACGACGGAGACGTCGAGCGAGAGCAGGGCGTGCCCGGGCCCGTCGCGCAGCTCAAGGACGAGATCGCCCGAGCCCAGGGGCTCCTCCTCGTCAGCCCGGAATACAACAACTCGATGCCGGGGGTCCTCAAGAACGCCATCGACTGGCTGTCTCGTCCTCCCGCCGACATCCCCCGGGTCTTCCGAAACAAGCCGGTGGCCCTGCTGGGCGCCACTCCGGGCCGCGGTGGGACGCGCCTGGCGCAAGCCGCGTGGCTCCCCGTGTTCCGCACCCTCGGGATGCGCCTCTGGACCGGTAAGCAGCTCTACGTGGCCGGCGCGGGCGAGGTGTTCGCAGAGGACGGCGAGGTGGTGGACGAGGCGGTGCGGCGGCTCCTGACGGAGTTCGTCGCGGGCTTCGCCGAGTTCGTCGCGGGCACACCGCGCCCCTGACCGGTCACCCCCGATGGCGATCGAGGACTATGCGCTCATCGGGGACACCCGGACCGCGGCCCTCGTGAGCAAGAGCGGATCCATCGACTGGCTGTGCCTGCCGCGCTTCGACTCCGGGGCGTGCTTCGCCTCGCTCCTCGGTGACCCACACCAGGGGCGCTGGTCCCTCCACCCGGTGAAGTGCTCGGTCCTCGCGACGCGGCGCCGCTACCGCGGAGACACCCTGGTGCTGGAGACGGAGTTCGCGACGGACACGGGCGCCGTGCGCGTGATCGACTGCATGCCGCCCGGCGAGGAGCGCCCCAACATCGTGCGCCTCGTCGAGGGGATCCGCGGGGAGGTCGCGCTGGAGATGGAGCTCATCATCCGCTTCGACTACGGCCGGGTCGTCCCCTGGGTGCGCACGCAGGACGGCGTGCTGCACGCGGTGGGCGGCCCCGACGCGCTCACGCTGCGCACACCGGTGGAGCATCACGGCGAGAACCTCACGACCGTCTCCGAGTTCGTCGTCCGCCCGGGCGAGCGCGTGCCCTTCGTGCTCAGCTGGCACCCCTCCAACGAGCCCGCCCCCGCCCCCATCGACGCACCTCGCGCCATCGCCGCGGCGGAGGCCTGGTGGCGGGACTGGAGCGGCTGCTGCACCTACGCGGGCCCCTGGCGCGACGCCGTCGTCCGCTCGCTCATCACCCTCAAGGCCCTCACCTACTCTCCCACCGGGGGCATGGTCGCGGCGCCCACCACGTCCTTGCCGGAGCACCTCGGCGGCGTGCGCAACTGGGACTACCGCTTCACCTGGCTCCGCGACGCCACCTTCATCCTCTACGCGCTCCTCGACGCCGGCTTCACGGACGAGGCCTGCGCCTGGCGCGAGTGGCTGCTGCGCGCGGTCGCCGGCGCCCCCGAGCAGCTGCAGATCATGTACGGAGTCGCCGGCGAGCGGCGCCTGCCGGAGCTCACCCTCGAGTGGCTCCCCGGCTACGCCGGCTCGGCGCCGGTCCGGGTCGGCAACGCCGCCACGACCCAACAACAGCTCGACGTCTTCGGCGAGGTCATGGACGCCCTCCACCAAGCGCGCCGCGCCGGCATCCCGCCCGATCCGCAGGCCTGGCGCGTCCAGCGCAAGCTCATGGAGTTCCTCGAGACGAAGTGGCGCGATACGGACGAAGGGATCTGGGAGATCCGGGGGCCCCGCCGCCATTTCACCCACTCCAAGGTGATGGCCTGGGTGGCCTTCGATCGAGCGGTGAAGGCGGTCGAAGACTTCGGCGCCGACGGCCCCGTCGAGCGCTGGCGCGAGATCCGCGACGCGATCCACGAAGAGGTGTGCGCGAAGGGATACGACCACGACAAGCGCGCCTTCACGCAATCCTATGGATCGCGCGTCCTGGACGCGGCCCTGCTGCTCATCCCCCTCGTGGGCTTCTTGCCAGCGGACGATCCGCGCGTCGTGTCGACCGTAGCGGCCATCGAGCGAGAGCTCCTGCAGGACGGCTTCGTCCTCCGCTACCGCACGGACCAGTGTGAGGACGGGCTCCCGGGCAACGAGGGGGCCTTCTTGCTCTGTAGCTTCTGGCTCGCCGACAACTACATGCTCCTGGGGCGGGAGCGGGAGGCCCACGCCCTGTTCGAGCGGCTGCTGGCGCTACGGAACGACGTCGGCCTGCTGTCGGAGGAGTACGACCCCGTCACCGGCCACTTCCTCGGCAACTTCCCGCAGGCGTTCTCCCACGTGGGGCTCGTGAACACCGCCTTCAACCTGGCCCAGCGCGAGCGCGCCCCTGCCCAGCAGCGCCCTGCCGGCTGAGCAGATCCCTTCAGGTCTCCTCAGACGCGCTCGACCCGGTTCCTGCCAGCTTCTTTGGCCCGAGCGAGCGCAGCTCCCGCCTTGGCCACGAGCTCCGCCGCGCCCTGCCCGGTCTCGTGCTGCGCGGCGCCCGCGGAGATGGTCACCCGCGGCAGCACCGTCCCGTCCTTCGTCTCGAAGGCCACCGCCGCCAGCGCCCGGCGCACCCGCTCCGCGACCATGGCCGCGGACTCCGCCTTCGCCTCGGGCAAGATCAGGATGAACTCCTCGGAGCCGTAGCGAGCGACGTAGTCCGTGCCGCGCAGGGTGCGCGTGAGGAGCGCGGCGAGCTTCGCGAGCAAGACGTCGCTGGCGGCCCGGCCGTGCTCGGCGCCGACCTTCTCGAAGTCGTCCACCTCGAGCCGCACCACCGAGAACGCCACGTCCCGCTTCGCGAGCTCCTCGATGGTCTCGTCCGCCCAGGGCCGGTTGTAGACGGCGGTCGCCGCGTCGTACATCGCGGCGCGCTCGTAGTCGGTCCGCGGCGGCGCCCCCCGCGTGAACGTCTCGTCGCTCCCCCGCGGTCGCTCGCTCACCTGCTTCAAGAGGCGCGCCGCGAAGGCATGGGAGGCGTCGATGAGCCGCCAGAAGGCCGTCTCGCTGAACACGACGACCCGGCTCGCCTCGAGCGCCATCACGCTCGCGGGCGCCGGACGCCGCTCGAGCACGCTGAGCTCCCCCACGGTCTGTCCCGCCTCGACCACCGCCACCGGCTCCGTCGCCATCGCCTGGCGGAAGACGCCCAGCTTCCCCTCGAGCACCAGGTACAGGCTGCGGTTGGGGGCTCCCAGACGGATCAGCGTGTCCCCGTAGTCGAGATCCCGCACCAACGCCTCACTCAGGATCTCCTCCCGGGCCGCCCGGTCCAGCCCCGCGAGCACGTCGAACTCGCGCAGCAGCTCCCCCAAATCCACGTCCCCCACCCGGGATGCCTCGATCGCGTGCAATGCAGACATAGTCGCCCGTCAGGATAGCCGGAAAGGTCGGCCGACTCGTGCACAATGCGCTCACTGGCCCATTTTCTCTCCCACCCAGGGGGCCGATGTGCCCCGCGCGCGCGGCCCCATTGGCCCGACCATCCAGCCAGCGTAAAGCTACCGCGCAGCCCATGAAACAGCTGGCTCGTGCCCTCCTCGTCTCCCTCGCGCTCGTCTGCGGCGCCAGCCTCTTCGGCCCGGCGCTCCTGGGCGTCAGCACCGCCTCCGCGGCCCCGGCTCGCCGCAGCCTCCCGGCGCAGACCACGAAGGCGCCCACCCGCGTGTCCCTGCTCACCATGGGCCCGGGAGACCACCCCTTCGCGCGGTTTGGGCACACCGCCTTGCTCCTCGAGTGGGGCGATCACACCCGGGTCTACAACTTCGGCACGTTCTTCTTCGACGGGCTGCAGGGCGTCAAAGACTTCATGGCGGGCCGCTTCCGCTACTGGCTCAGCGTCTCGGATCTGCAGCGGACCCTCGCTCACTACCAGGCAGAGGAGCGCTCCCTCATCGCGCAGGATCTCGATCTCACGCGCAAGCAAGCCCTCCAGCTGGCGCGGCTCCTCGAGGAGAACGCCCGCCCCGAGAACCGCTTCTACGACTACGACTACTACAAGGACAACTGCACCACGCGCGTCCGGGACGTGCTCGACGAGGTCCTCGGAGGGGCGCTGCGGCGCAGCTTCCAGGAGCCCGGCAGCCTGACGTTTCGCGAGCACACGGAGCGCCTCTCCGCCGAGAACCTGGGGCTGTACGTCGGGCTCGACATCGCCCTCGGTCGCTTCACGGATCAGGTGCCGACGCGCTTCGAGGAGCTCTGGGTGCCGGACCAGCTCTCCGCCGCCCTCGACGAGGTCACCCTCGAGCGTGGCAAACGGCGCGTCCCCCTGGTGCGCGCCACGCGGGTGCTCGCGGAGACCGAGCGTCCGCCCTCCCGAGAGGCGCCGCCCCGCTGGGTGCCGCGCTTCGGGCTGATCGGTCTCGCCCTCGGCGCGTGCGTCGCAGGCCTGGGTCACGTCGCCGCCGGGCGCGTCGGCTCGTCTCCCCTGGGTCGTCGTCTGCTCCGGGCGCGCGGCGCCGCGCGCGCGCTCTTCGGCGGCTTCGCCGCTCTCCTCGGCCTCGTCGCCGGCCTGCTCGGCTCGGTGGTGTTCGTGTTTTGGTTCACGAAGCACTGGGCGGCCCACCAAAACAGCAACGTCCTGCTCTTCGCTCCCTGGGCGCTCGCGTTGACGTACAGCGGCGTCCGCCTGGCGCTCGGCAAGGCGGGCAGCGCCGCGACCACACGCCGGATCGCCTTCGCCTGCGTGATCGCCGCGGTGCTCGGCACCCTGCTCCCCCTGTTGCCCGGCGTGGGCCAGGACAACCTCCGCCTGGCGGCGCTGATGGTCCCCCTCTGGGGCGGCCTGCTCCTCGGCGCCTCGGCCCTCGCCGCCCGCGCTCCCCTCCCCGCGAGCGACGAGCGCGCGTCGCTCACCGCGACCACCGCGGAGCCGCCACCCGAGCGATCGGCTCCGCGCGACGAGCCGATCGCCCCGGAAACTCGTTGACAGCCCGCTCTCCGGGTCGCAGAGAAGCGGACCCCGGTCATGCCGTCGGGGCTCACCCGCCGCCCGGAGCGGCTCGCTCATGACCGCGCCGTCCGCCCGCTCGTCCGCCACCCCCGTATCCCTGCGCACCCTGCTGCAGCTGGCCTGGCCGGTGGTGCTCGCCCGCGCGACCCAGTCCGTCATCGGGTTCACGGACGCCCTCATGGTCGCGCCGCTCGGCGAGGACGTGCTCGCCGCGGCCACCACCGGCGCGCTCAACGCCTTTCTGCTGGTCATCCTGCCGATGGGCACGGTCTTCATCGTGCAGAGCTTCGCCGCTCAGCTCCGGGGCCGCGGGCAACGGGACGCCCTGCCCCGCTACGCCTGGTACGGCCTGCTCCTCGCGGGCGTCGCGGCCCTCGTCTCCGCGGCGGGGCTGCCGGCGGTGCCGTGGCTCCTCGGGCTCTTCGGCTACACCGACAGCGTCCACGCGCTCATGACGAGCTACCTGTCGATCCGGCTCCTGTCCGTCGGCGTGATCGTGGGCACCGAAGCGCTCGGCAACTGGTACGGCGGCCTCGGCCACACTCGCCCCGCCATGTTCGCAGGCGTCGCGGCGATGGTGACGAACGTCGTCGCCAACTACGCGCTCATCCAGCCGCGCTTCGGGTTGCCGGGTTACGGCATCGAGGGCGCCGCCTGGGCGAGCGTGCTGGGGAGCGCGGCCGGGTTCTTCGTGCTGCTCGTCCCCTTCCTGCGGGGCATGGGGTACGACAAGCCGCGCGGCCCCCTGAACCTGCGCCTCGGCGAGCTCGCGCGGGTGCTGCGCTTCGGGCTGCCGAACGGAGCGAACTGGTTTCTGGAGTTCGCGTCCTTCACGGTCTTCATCAACGTCTTCGTGGCGGATCTCGGCACCACGGCGCTCGCGGCCTTCTCCGTGGTCATGCAGATCAACTCCGTCGCCTTCATGCCCGCCTTCGGGCTCGCGTCGGCGGGCGCGATCTTCGTCGGCGAGACCATCGGGCGCCGCGCGCACCACCAGGTGTGGCCCATCGTGCGCCTCACGGGCACGGTCGCCTGCGCGTGGATGGTGTCGATGGGGTTGCTCTACGTCGCGTTCTCGCGGCAGCTGATGGGTTGGTTCGGCTCCACGGACGCGGCCGCGGAGGCGCTCGTCGCGACGGGCACCACCATGCTCGTGTTCTCCGCCATCTGGCAGCTCTTCGACGCGCTGGGGCTCACCCTCGGCGAAGCCCTGCGCGCCGCCGGGGACACCACCTGGTGCATGGCCGCCCGCATCCTCCTGGGGTGGCTCGTCTTCCTCCCGCTCGCGTGGCTCGGGCTCCGGGTGTTCGAGGGCGGCGTCGTGACGGTCATGGTCGTCGTCGCCACCTACGTCGCCCTCCTCGCGGCGGCCCTGTCCCTCCGCTTCGCCTCCGGCCGCTGGCGACGCATCGAACTCGTCGAGAGCGAACCCACGCTGGCCTGAGCGGTCGAATGAGGACAGATCCTGTCCTCATTCGACTTCCTCCGCCCCGGAGAAGCGCTCCCAACTCGACTCCTCCGCCCAGCTCCTCCGCGCAGCGCCGCCATCGAGGACAGATCCTGTCCTCAATTCCCACGCCCCAAACCGGAGAAGCGCTCCCAACTCGACTCCTCCGCTCAACTCCTCCGCGCAGCGCCGCCATCGAGGACAGATCCTGTCCTCAATACCCACGCCCCCGAAGACGTCGCCCCTCGCCAAGTGCGCCGCAAAGCACTTCGATCGAGCGTCGATCGAGCGTCGATCGAGCGTCGATCGAGCTTCACCCGATTCGAGGGGTCACGGCTACCCGCGCCAAGACCCTCGATTCACCCAGCACACGCAGGCGCCCCCGATCCCGCGACCACGGCGCCCGGCACTTCGCCACCTCCGCTCGGGGAGCCGCTCTCGGCGTCATCGAGGACAGATCCTGTCCTCGACCTCCGCGGCCCCCCGCGGGTTCCCCGGCGCATCCCTGCGCGGCGGGGTCAGTCCACCTTGAGGTCGACTTCCTCGGCGGCGAGCACGCCGTCGCTGCCCACCATGCCCTCGACCTCGACGGCGAGGCCGTTGACGATCGCGTCGCAGGTCCCGTCATCGAACTCGGTGTTCGCGTCCGTCGTCACCTGCTGCGTCGCGATGGTGAACTGCAGGCTCGGACAGGTCCCGCTCAGGTTCGTCACCGGACCGGTCACCTCCATCTCCCCCTGCGGCGCCTTCTCTTGCTGCGCCACCGCCGGCACCAGCGCCACCCCGAACCCGAAGCCCAGCCCCAGGCTGCTCGCCGCGACGAGTCGCATCCTTCTGCCCATGATGTCCCCTCCTGCATCGAGTGAAGCACGCGAACCCACGTCCGCAACGCCTCCGCGCGCCGCGCAGCCCACGCGGGCCCGCAACACACGTCTCGAAGTCGACCCCGCCCTCGTCGCCTCCGACGCCGTCCTCGCCGAGACCTTCGTGCGCCTGCAGAGCCGCGGCTACTGCGGCACGTGAGCGCCCGCGGCCGGTGTCCGGCGACGCCCTCCTCCGAGGTCCCCCTGACGCAAGTGGGGGGCCTCACCCGGGCTGGCGCGGCGGATGGCTCGGTTTGCGGGCGCCCGGGCTGCGCGGTACGTTGCCCGCCTTCACGGACGGACGCATTTCTCCATGGGCAACATCACGAGACGCCTCGCCATCCTCATCCCCCTGCTCTTCCTCGTCGGCTGCGATCACGCCACGAAGGGCGTCGCCAAGGCGGGACTGGACGGGGGCGCGGTCCGTGAGCTCATCCGCGGCGTCGTGGACTTCCGCTACGTGGAGAACACGGACATCGCCTTCAACCTCCTGCGGTGGATCCCCGAGCACATCCGCTTCCCGGCGCTCCTCGTCTCCGGGGCCATCGCGGTGGTGGTCATGTTGGCGCTGCTCTTCCAGGGATACGGCGAGGGGCGGCTCCCGCGGATCGCTCTCGTCCTCGTCACCGCCGGGGCGATCGGGAACTATCTCGACCGGGTCGTGCGCGGCTACGTCGTCGATTTCGTGCACGTCCACCACTGGCCCGTGTTCAACGTCGCCGACGTCTACATCACCGTGGGTTACGCCCTGTTCGCCTGTGCGTTCTTCCTCCACAGGCGCGCCCAGGCGCTCGCCCACCGGACCGCCAGCTGAGCATCGCCTTGCCACCCCGCTGACGGCACGGGGTGGTCAGCGGGGGTAAACCGCCCTCCGACACATCCGCCGCGCCCCCCCTTGCTTTCGTCAGCGCCGTCGCCAAGGCTGCCTCCGCAAGGAGCCCGGTTTCAGCTTGGTCGAGCAGCATCCCTTCATGGCGTGGGTCGGCATTCCGTTGCTGATCTTCACGGCGAGGCTCATCGACGTCTCGCTCGCGACACTGCGACACATCCTCATCTTCCGGGGGATCAAGCGCGTCGCGCCCCTCATCGGCTTCGTCGAGGCCTTGATCTGGGTGATCGCGATCACCCAGATCATGCAGAACCTGCACAGCCCGTTCTATTACTTCGCGTGGGCCTTCGGGTTCGCGGCGGGCACCTACTGCGGCATCCTCATCGAGGAGAAGCTCGCCCTCGGCTACCAGCTGGTGCGCATCATCACCAACCGCAGGTCGCCCGAGCTGACCCAGGAGCTCGTCGCCGACGGCTTCGGGCTCACCGTGGTGCAGGCCAAGGGCTCCCAGGGGCCGGTGGACATCCTCTTCGTCGCGGTCCGACGCCGCCGCATCGACGCGCTGATTCGCATCATCCAGCGCCACGATCCGACCATCTTCTTCACCATCGAGGACGTCCGCTCCGTCGCGGCCGGCGTCTTCGGCAGCGCGCTGCCGAAGACGCCCAGCGGTCCCCCGCGAGCGAGCTCGTTGCCCCAGGTGGCCAGCGAGGTGGCCAGCGAGCCCGCGGAGGAGACCGTCCCCGCGTCGAGCCCCCCGGCCTAAGCTCTGCCTAAGCTCTGCCCAAGCTCTACGGACCCCGCGCCTGGGCGGACCCCGCGCCTGGCCCGCGCCTTCACCCGTCGCAGCCCTCGTCCTCGTCCAGCGACGGCGGCGGCTTCGACGTGGAGCGCTCGCTCGCCCGGGCGATGAACGCCTTCACCTCCGGGTAGACGTGGTTGCGCCAACGCCGACCACTGAAGATCCCGTAGTGCCCGGCGCCCTGCACGGTCAGGTGGAACTTGAGTTCGTCGCGGATCCCCGTGCACAGGTCGTGGGCGGCGCGGGTCTGGCCCTGCCCGGAGATGTCGTCGAGCTCCCCTTCGATGGTCAGGAGCGGCGTGTCCTCGATGAGCTCCGGCGCGACGCGGGTGCCATGGACGTGCCACAGTCCCCGGGGGAGCAGGTGCTCCTGGAACACGATGCGGATGCAGTCGAGGTAGTACTCGGCGGGGAGATCGAGCACGGCGTTGTACTCGTCGTAGAAGCGCCGGTGCGCCTCCGCGTCCTCGAGGTCGCCCTGGACGAGGTGGTTGTAGAACTCCCAGTGGGAGCTCATGTGGCGCCCGGGGTTCATGGCGATGAACCCCGCGTGCTGCAAGAACCCCGGATACACGCGCCGCCCGCGCCCGGGATAGTGGGCAGGGACCTCGTGCACCAGGTGCGTCTCGAACCAGCGCAGCGACTTGGTCGAGGCGAGATCGTTGACCTGGGTGGGGCTCCGGCGCGCGTCGATGGGGCCGCCCATCATCGTGAGGCTCTGGGGGACCGCCTCACCCGCCGCCGCCATGAGCGACACCGCCGCGAGCACGGGCACCGTCGGCTGGCACACGGAGATGACGTGGAGGTGCTCCGCGCCGATGTGATCGATGAACTCCCGGATGTAGTCGACGTAGTCGTCGAGGGTGAACGGACCCTGGTCGACGGGGACCATGCGGGCGTCGATCCAGTCGGTGATGTAGACCTTGTGGTCGACGAGCAGGGACCGCACCGTGTCCCGAAGCAGCGTGGCGTGGTGGCCCGACAGGGGCGCCACCACGAGCACCACGGGTTGCTGCTTCAGCTTCGCCACCAGGTCCGGATCGTCGCTGTAGCGCTTGAAGCGGACGAGCTGGCAGAAGGGCTTCGTCACCGCCGCCCGCTCGATCACGGCCACGCGGGCGCCGTCGATCTCGACGGAGCGGATGCCGAACTCCGGCTTTTGATACTCCTTGCCGAGCCGATACATCAGCTCGTAGCCCGCGGCGATGCGCGCGGCGCCGGGCACCTGCGACAGCCAGCTCCCGGGGGCGGAAAACATGCGCGCTCCCGCCTCCGCCAGGTGCGTGACCGGGCCGAGCAGCGCGCGATTGAACTCATGGAGGTGATACAGCATCGTGGGATTCGGCTCCTTCCCCCCAAGAACCTGCAGCCCCATGGAAGGCGGCCATGCTCACACGATAAGCACTCCTCCACCATCCCGCGACGGGGCCACCCGGCTGTTTCCCCAGCACCCTTCAGTCAGCGCACATGGTTCTCAGCGCACCTCTTTCTCAGCGCTCCGTCCTCACCACGCCCCGCCGCACGCGAGCGCACCCCATCGCGCGCACGCCGTCGTCCGCACCCCGCCGCGCGAGAGCACGGCGCGTGAGAGCACGGCCCACCCCGCCGTGCTCGCAGAGCCAGCGCACCTCCGCGCACGCACACGGCGCCACACCGCGCGCCCACCGCGAAGCACACCTCCGCGCGCAGAGGACCCGACGAGGTCACCCCGCCGCGCGCACCCCGTCGCGCGAGAGCACGGCGCGCGAGAGCACGGCGCACCCCGCCGTGCACGCAGAGCCAGCGCACGCAGAGCCAGCGCACGCAGAGCCAGCGCACGCAGAGCCAGCGCACGCAGAGCCAGCGCACGCGGAGCCAGCGCACGCAGAGCCAGCGCGCACGGAGCCGGCGCGCCGCGCCGCTGCGCCCGCCCGGAGCACCGCTCCGACGCCCGCGCCTCTCCTCCGCGCCCTCTGGGACGCAGGGAGCTGGCCGACCGCGACGTCACCGCGCCGTCCAGCCGCCGTCCACCACGATGACCTGGCCGGTGATGTTGCGGGCGACGGGTGACACGAGAAACTGGACGATCCCGGCGAGCTCGTCGAAGCCGATAAACCTGCGCTTCGGCATCGGCTCCAGCATGACGCGGTCGATCACCTCTGCCTCGGGGATCCCGCGGGTCTGCGCCTGGGCGGTGATCTGCTGCTCGACGAGGGGGGTGCGCACGTAGCTCGGGCAGATGGTGTTCACGGTGATGTCCGTGTCCGCCGTCTCCAGGGCGATCGTCTTGGTGAGGCCCAGCAGCCCGTGCTTCGCGGCCACGTAGGCGCTCTTGAAGGGGCTGGCCACGAGGGAGTGGATGCTGCCCATGTGGATGACCCGCCCGAAGCCGCGCTCCCGCATGCCCGGCAGCACCGCCTGGGTGAGACGCGCGCTGCCCACGAGCATGACCTGGACCAGGTGGTCCCAGGTGGTCAGGGGAAACTCCTCGAGGGGCGCGACGTGCTGGAGCCCGGCGTTGTTCACCAGGACGTCGACTGCCCGCGACAAGGAGCCCAGCGCCCGCGTGACGCTGTCCGCGTCCGTCACGTCCATGGCCACGCTCTCTGCCGAGCCCCCCGCCGCCACGATCTCCCGGCTCACGGAGCTCGCCGCCTCCCCATCGCGGTCCGCGACCACGACGTGCTGCCCCTGGAGCGCCAGCTCCCGGGACATGCCGGCGCCGATCCCGCTCGCTCCGCCCGTGATGAGGATCGTCGCCATCGGTTCGCTGCGTAGGTGATGCCCCTCACCAGTCGAAGAGCGCCGCCCCCCAGGACAGTCCGCCGCCGAAGCCGCAGAGGCCGACGCGGGTGCCGGGGCGGAGCTTCCCCTCCTCCCACGCCGCCCGCAGGGTGATGGGGATGCTCGCCGACGCGGTGTTCCCCAGGAGCTCCAGGGTGGTCACCGTGCGGTCCATCGGCAGCTCCAGGGAGCCCATCAGGGCCTCGATCATGCGCAGGTTGCTCTGGTGGAGCAGGAGGAGGTCCAGATCCCCGGGGCGGAGCCGCTGCCGCGCGAGCAGGGCGCGGACCGTCCGCGGCACCGTCTCCACCGCGAAGTCCCACACCTTCGGGCCATCCATCGTGAAGGTGTTCAGGCGCTGCTCGAGGACGTCGCCGTCGACGGGGCGCCGCGACCCTCCCGCCGGCACCTCGATGGCGCGCCCGCCCCGCCCGTCGCTGCCGAGCTCGAAGTGGATCCGCCGCGCGTCGTCCCCCGTCTGGCGCAAGGTCACCGCCCCCGCCCCGTCCCCGAAGAAGATGCAGGTGCGGCGGTCGTCCCAGTTCAAGATGCGCGAGAACGCGTCCGTGCCGATCACCAGCACGTTCCGGTAACGCTCCGGATCCGCGAGCATCATGCCCTGGGCGGCGCTCAAGGCGAACACGAACCCCGAGCACACGGAGTTGACGTCGAAGGCGGGGCACCCCGTGCTGCCGATGCCGAGCTTCTCCTGGATCATGGTCGCCACGGCCGGCTGCGACTGATCCGGCGTAGCGCAGGCCGTCACGATGAGATCCACGTCCCTCGGATCGACCCCCGCGTGCCCGAGGCTCTGGAGCGCGGCGTGGGCCCCCATGTCGCTGGGCGCCTCATCCAAGGCCGCGATGCGCCGCTCTCGGATGCCGGTCTTGGAGACGATCCACTCGTGGCTCGTGTCGACACGCCGGGCGAGATCGTGATTCGTGACGACTCGTTCGGGCACGTACGCGCCCACCCCAATGACTCGAATTCCCATGGTGCTCTCGGTTGATCCTACGATTATCCCTGACGGCTGCTCCTGCCTGGCGGTTCATCCCTGCCGCTGCCTGGCGCCCCTTCGCTCGATCAGGGGCCCCGCGCCTCCGCGCGCTCCTTCGCGAACCAGCGCCACTTGGTGCGGCCGTGCTCCCGGAGCTCCTCGAGGAGCCCAGGGCGTCGATCCAGCTTCGTCCGCGAGTCGAGGTCGCGGTCGAGGGCGATCCTCGAGATCCGGATGGGGCGGAACCGGGGGTTCTGCAGGTCGCCACGGGCGATGGCGCGGTTGATGCTCTGGATGAAGCGCAGCTCCTGTTCCATGGAGAGGTTGCCCGACAGGGCGTTGCGCCGATCGAGGATCTCGTGGGTCTCCGTGGGCACGCTCGGCGCGGTGCTCGGGTTGATCTGGATGAGCCAGATCTCGTCCACCGCGTGATCCAGGAGATCGTGGATCGGAGGGTTCTGGGAGAACAGGCCGTCCCAGTAGACCCCGCGCCCCGGCACGTGGACCGCGCGAAAGAACTCCGGGATCGCCGCGGAGGCGAGCAGGCACTCCACCCGCAGCTCCGTCCCGGTGAAGAGCTCGAAGTGTCCGCTCAGCACCTCGACCGCGCCGATCTTGAGGGCCGGCGCGTCGTCCTGAGCCGCCAGCTTCCGCAGCTCGTCGAAGTCGAAGAACTCGAGCAGGACGTCCCGGAAGTAGTCCGCGCTCCAGGTCGGCAGCTGGTACGGGCTCACCTCCGGCAACACCATGCGATCACGCAGGCTCATCACGCTCATCAGCGCCTGGTTCGTGAACTTGTCGACGAGTCCCCGGGCCGCCATGCGCTTCCAGAACCCGCCGAGCTTGGAGAAGGCCAGATCGTGGTTGCGCCGCAGCATGCCCTCCCAGGCCAGGGTGGCGCAGATCGCGCCCCCGGAGGTGCCGCTCAGCGCGACGATGTCCACGTCCGGGGGACAGCCCATGAGCATCCCTTGCAGCACCCCCGCCGTGAACGCGGTGTGACTGCCACCGCCCTGACACGCCACCGCGACCCGCGTCCGAGCCCCCTCTTGCGTCGCCATTCAGCCAACCACCGCGGGTTCGGGGCGCGACGCCTGCTCCGGAGCGCGCCCGGAGCCGCCGCGCACGGGAGACGAGCGCTCCGCGAGCCACCGGGTCGCCTCGGGCCAGAGCTCTCGCCGCGCCTTGCTGCTCACCACGAGCCCCACGTGCCCCGCGCGCACGCTCTTGGAGGTGACGTCCGACGACCCGACGCGGGACAGGATGCCCTCCGACGACGCCGGCGGCACCAGGTGGTCCGCCGAGGCCGTGAGCACGAGCAGCGGGCAGGTGATCCGACGCAGGTCCACGCGCTCCCCCCCGACCTCCAGGCGCCCCTCGACCAGCCGGTTCTCCTGGTAGAGGTGTTTCACGAACTGACGAAACGTCTCGCCCGCCACGGGGACATTGTCGTTGACCCAGCGCTCCATGGCCACGTAGTTGGCGACGAAATCCGGGTCCACCATCTGCTCGTAGAAGGCCATGGGCTTCTCCACGAGGTTCTGCACGGGCTTCATCTGCAGAAAACACGCTTGGAGGAACCAGGCCGGGCAGTTGCCGTGGGCGTCGATGAAGGCGTCCACGTCGAAGCGCTCCGGGGTCGTCCAGATGTTGAGCAACGAGTCCCGCACGCTGAAGTCGATGGGCGTCGCCAGGAGGGTCAGGCTCGCCACCAGATCGGGGCGCAGGGCGGTGAGCAGCGTCGACAGCGTCCCCCCCATGCAGTAGCCGACCAGATGGATCCGCTCACAGCGGGCCCGGCTGAGCACGTACTCGACGACCCGCCGCAGCCGCCGGCACACGTACGCCTCCAGATCCAAGCTCCGATCCGCCGCGCTCGGCGCCCCCCAGTCGAGGAGGTACACGTCGAAGCCACGCTCGAGATAGTGCTCGACCACGCTCCGCCGCGGCTGCAGGTCCAAAATGTACGGCCGATTGACGAGCGCGTAACAGAACAACACCGGCTCCCGGTACGGGGACGGCGTCTCCCGGCGGTAGCGCAAGAGACGCATCCCGCCGGCCTCGAAGACGACGTCGTGGGGGGTGGTGCCCACCTGGACCTCCCGCGCCGCGTCCAGGGCGCGCGGCAAGCGCAAGAGCCGCTGCCAGGCGTTGCGCTGCTCCTCGAGCACCAGCGCCTGCAGCTCACGGATCGGGGACGGTAAGAAAAGGGACATGGCGACCTTCGTGCCTCTGGCTGGCGACGGAAACCCCTCGGTGGTCCTGGCTCACATGGCCATCCCGCCGTTCACGTCGAGCACGTGGCCGGTGACGAAGCCCGCCGCGGGCGAGGCCAAGAAGAGCACGCTCGCGCCGATCTCCATCGGATCGCCGAGGCGCCCGACGGGCGTGAGATCGAGCACCGTCTTCAGCGCGGACTCCGGCACCGCGTCGAGCATGCGGGTGCGCACGAAGCCGGGGGCCACCGCGTTGACGGTCACTCCCTTGCTCGCGTACTCGCGCGCCAGGGTCTTCGTCAGGCCGATGAGCCCCGCCTTGGCGGCGGCGTAGTTCGCTTGCCCGAAGTTGCCGACCCGCCCCACGATGCTCGACACGTTGACGACGCGCCCCCAGCGCCGGGCGGCCATCGGCTCGATGAACCGCTGGGTGATCTCGAACACGCTGCTCAGGTTCGTCTCGATGACCGTGTCCCAGGAGCTCCGATCCATCTTGCGGAAGGAGCGATCCCGGGTGATCCCCGCGTTGTTGACCAGGATGTCGACGCCGTCGAACTCGTCGTTGATGCGCGCGCACATCTCCGCCACCTCGCCGGGCCGGCTCACGTCGAAGACGTAGCAGTGGGCTTTGCGCCCGAAGGCGCGGATCTCCCGGCAGACCTCCTCCGCGTCGTCACCGCCCCGGCTCGAACCGATGGCGATGTCCGCGCCCGCCGCGGCGAGAGTCAGCGCCGTCGCCCGGCCGATGCCGCGGGAACCTCCGGAGACGAAAGCCTTGCGCCCCACCAACTCGAAGCTGCGGAGGAAAGGATCGTTCGCGTGGACCTTCGTGTTCATCGTGCAACTCCTGACTTGCCCCCAGGGAGCCCCACCAGCCGCGGCCCGGGCATCCGGGCGACCGGCGTGCTCATCGTGTTCAGAGTGAAGCCCACCAGCTCGAGGAACGGCGCGCTGCGCATGGCCTGATCGGCGGCGTCGGCGACGCTGGCGAGCCAACGTCCCCGCAGGCGTCGCAGCTCCTCCAGGCGTGCTTCGCCGCGAGCCAGGGCCGCGGACAGCTCGAGCGCGCAGTCGAACCAGGTGCGCGTCAGCGCGACCACGGGATGTGCGGGGAAGCGGTCGTATCTCCACATGATTGTCGTCCTCCCGCTCGTCCGCGCGCGCCCCCTCAGACGTGGGCCTTCTGCATCATCTCGACCCAGAGCTCGGCGCTCTTCTGGAACTCTCGGAACTGGCTCTCGGAGTGCTCCTTCATCGTGTCGAAGAGCTTGCGCCACAGGTCTTCGACGATGCGGCGCTGCTCCTCCGGGGAGGTCGCCTCGGAGGCGCGGAACGTCTGCTCGATGGCCTGGATGCCGGACTTGTACGTCGCGTCGAGGACCTCGCGGTGCCGCTTCAAGCTGTCCGTCGCCAGGTCCTGCCAGCGCTTCTGGAAGGTCTGGGCCCAGTCGGGTGACGCAGCACCCATGGGCATCGACATCGGCCACTGTTGTGTCCATTGCCGGAACATGTCCTGCTGCATCTGGAGTGCCGATTCGGACATTCGCCGAAAGTTGTCGAACATTTGGTCGAACATGGTGTTTACCTGATCCATGGCTGCCGAGGTCGGCGAGCTCGTCCCGGGCCCACGACCAAAGGGAAGGGCACCGCCGCGGCCGCAGCGTCCGGGAGCACTCCGCGTGGACGTTCGAAGCGCTCCGTGCCGCCTCAGACGGACGCTGGAGCCGTTTCCTAACGGGCCCATGAGAAAAACTTTCGACCCCCGCGGCGCTCCTCCGCGCGACACCGACGTGGGCCCGTCGCGCCGGGTGACGTCGTCAATCGCTCACCGCTTCGCAGGGGGCATCGGCGTCTCGTGCGTCACTGCCCATCACTCGCGGCTCCGCGCGGAGCCACCGGCGTTGCGCGCGACACCGACGTGGGCCCGTCGCGCCGGGTGACGTCGTCAATCGCTCACCGCTTCGCGCGACGTCGACCATCGCTGGCCGGCGGACGTCGACGCGGCCCGCCGCTGCACGCGACATCGCCCATCGCCCCTGCCCCGCCGCACGCTCCGACCGTCACGGGACAGGACCGCGGCAGGGCGCCGACGGAGCCCCCGCTCCGCTTTCCTCGAACTTTTTCACCGCCCAAGGGTCGAGGCGTACCCC
>JAAZAA010000081.1 GCA_012514535.1 Myxococcales bacterium
AGCGCTTCAATGGAGCCGTCGCGCGAACGCGACGGAGACACCCCCACGCCAACAGCCGCAGCCACCAACGTGACGCCGCTTCAATGGAGCCGTCGCGCGAACGCGACGGAGACAGGCAACCCGCCCCGAGGCAACGCCCGGGGCTCTCGCTTCAATGGAGCCGTCGCGCGAACGCGACGGAGACCCGCCTCGGAGATCTCGTGTGATCTTGCCGCGATGGGGGGCGGAATGCGAGAGGTGGTGGCGGGGGCGCGGATGAGCGGGGGTGTTGGAGGGGTGGGGTCGGGGGTTGGAGGTTCATTTTCGTTGGGTTTTCAAGGACCTGGAGGCCGCGCGAGCGGTGCTCGGGGTCATGATGCCACAGGACCGCTCGCGGAGGGGAGTGCAGGAAACCGAGCGGCGAATCGACCGATGGGCGGTGATCGCCATCCGTGGAGCGAGGGGCAGGCGCTCGACGGGCGACGTGCAGAGTCCTCCAGAGCACGGGGGGGCGTGACAACGGTCGGCGTAGCAACGGCGAGGCTCCCATCAGACGACCACTGCGAGGCGCTCTGGCGCCATGTAGGCCTTGCCCATGGCGGCGATGGAGGTGCTGCCGCGACCGCTGACGGGGCCTACGTCGACGAAGAGGACCTGATCCTCCGTGTGGTGGATGATCGCGCCGAGCTCCGCGCGGAGCTCGACGAGCTCGCGGTGGGTCAGTTCACAGCGGAAGACCGAATACTGCAGGTGGTCTCCCCAGCCTCGCAGCGTCTTGAACACGCGCCGCAGGCGCTTGTCGTCGCAGATGTCGTAGCAAACGATGTAGGTCTGTCGCATGACGTCCTCACGGAGGCTCTGGCACCCAGCCCTCGGTCAACGAGTCCGGAACGGTGGGTACTCGGGGGTCTCCCCGAGCAAGAGCTTGCCCAGCAAGCGCGCCTGCACCTCGAACACCCTGCGGTAGCTGATGCGATAACCGAAGACGGGGTGCGTCACGAGCTGGTCCATGCGACGCTCGAAGGCGAGGATCAGGTTCTTGCGCCCGGCGGGCTTGAGGGCGACCCCCGAGGAGCGCACGACGAAGTCCTTGGGCGTGACGACGCCGTTGTTCAATGCGCCGATGACCACGGAGTCGGCGACGATGGGCCGAAACTCCTCCATGAGATCCAACGCCAGCGCCGGTCGCCCGAACCGGGGTTGGTGGTAGAAGCCCAGCAGCGGGTCGAGCCCGACGGCGCCGAGGGTCAGCGTGAGCTCCTTCGTCAACAGGGCGTAGGCGAAGGAGAGCAGCGCGTTGATCGGGTCCCGCGGGGGGCGCCGGTTCCTGCCCTCCCAGTCGAAGTCCCCCGAGCGCGCGTCGCCCTTGAGCATCCCGGTGAAGTCCCCGAAGTAGAAGCGGGCCGCGGTCCCCTCGAGGCCGAGGAGCGACTCCAAGGATTCGGCGACCTCCGCCTTCTTCGCGAGCTGCTCCAGCTCCCCCAGGGTGACCGCGCGCGGAGCCCCGTGGTTCCTGCGGAGCAGCGTCCTCGAGTTGCGGATCTTCGAGGCGACGAAGGTCCGGGCGAGCCGGAGGCACGTGGCTGGATCGGTGGCGCCGCGATACTGCGCGACGCGTAGCTCGACGTTCTTCGTGTCGAAGCCCCCGGCGCGCCCATAGTACCAGCCGCCGTGGCTGAAGAACGAGACGGGGATGCCGCGCTCGAGGAGCGCCCGCAGCGCCGGGGTCGTGATCTGGGCGGCTCCGAAGAGAGCGACCTGTGAGGTGTTCGAGAGGCGGGCTTCGGTTGCTCCCGCCTGTCTGGATCGCACGATCAGACGCTCCTGGGAGAGCCCGATCTGTGTCCCTGCGTCCTGGACGTAGATCGGGAGCTTGTCGTCCCTGGCGGGGTGGAGGCGCCGGAGGGTCCGCGACGGCTCCGTCTGAGGTCCGGCGAGGTTCCAGGGATCGGGGTCCAGGGGGCCGCTGAGGTCGTCCTCGATGGGCGCTCGCACCTCCTCCGGGCCGTCGTAGAGAGGTTCGCCGGCGAGGCCGCGCAGCAGGTTCGTCTCGTCCGGCAGACAGATGCCCGACAGGGAGCAGCCATGGCATTTGGGGCTGTCGTCCAGAGGCGGCGGTGGCGCGCCGCGCCCCACCACCTCTCGCGCCCGCGCCACCGCTACCTCCACGGTCTGCTTCAGGTGTTCGGTGATGGGAATCGGGACGCGGCGCTTCGACTTGGCGAAGTAGATGGCGCCCTCGTCGCAGCGGTAGCCGTGCTCCCGAAGGAGGAGCGCCTGGGCCGCCACCTGCGCGCGCTCGGGGAGGTACGCTCCTTCCTCCAGATCGGGCGCCGCGCCGCGCTTGTACTCGATGGGGAGCACCACTCCGCTCTCGCTCCCTTCGACGACGTCGATCTTGGCGGTGATGCCGAGGCGCTCGGACGACAGCCACAACGAGCGAGCTTCATAGGGACGCTCCGCGATGAGCTCCTCGATGTCCGGTTCGTCCGTGGTGGCGCTCGTCTTTGCTCGCGCCCGCGAGCCATCGGCTCCGCCTTCGTCAGCGGTTGGCGCTGGCGGGAGCTCCCCGCGGGGCTGATCGGCGCGCTTGTGCACGGCGCGCCCCTCCACCGTGAACGCGTTGTCGGCGAACTCGCCCTGCGCCCACTCGAGGTAGAGGAGCCGCTCACAATAGATAACCTCGTTGATCATGCGCGCCGGCACGAGAGCCGGCACGGTGGTGACCATCGGGACCCGCGGGGGCAGCGTCTTCGCGCGCGCACGTTCCCCCTCGTCCGAGACTCCTTCGAGCTCCTTCTCTGCCTTCCCCGCCACGTCTCCCCTCCTCGAGGGCTATGGGTCCGATCGAGCTACGGCCTCCAGCCCTTCCCGGTGCAGCTCCCGAACCGCGCTGACCAGCTCCGGCGGCCGCACGGGACGCACCTTGCCTCCGAAGGAGGCGATCCACGCGGCGATCTCCGGGAGCCCCGCGGCGCGCATGTGCAGATCACAGGAGCCATCGGGCAGCTCGGTCAGCTCCTGGCTCGCGTGCCAGGCGCGCTCCCGGGCGAGGTGCGCGACGGACGGCGTG
>JAAZAA010000012.1 GCA_012514535.1 Myxococcales bacterium
CTGGACGGCGTAGCGGTTGTCCGTCGTCGCGTAGGCCCGGTCGTAGCGCCCCGTGAGCGTCCCTTGGAGACCGCCCGTCGTCGCGCTGCCGGAGATGCTGCAGCCGCCCCCGCTGCCGGGGTCGCTGTCGTCGCTCTCCTCGATGGCGTCGACGCAGAAGTCGAAGGCTCGGGTCCCTCCGACGTCGCCGGGCACCATCACCGCCACGCTGACGATCGGCTCACCCGCGTAGTCGTTGCCCTCCTCGAGATCCCAGCAGTGGGTGTTGAAGGCGGTCCAGGGGATGAAGAGGTCCTGACCGCCGCTGCCGATGGGCGCGCACCAGCGATCGAGCTCGTCGGTCTCCGCGCTGGGACCGGCGATCTGCAGCCGGAGCGGGGCCGTCGTGTTGCTGGTCACGCTGACGCGGATCCCGTCGAAGGACGGCACGATGGTGCTCCCTTCGAGCTCACCCTCGCCCTGATTGAGGTTCCAGCCCACCATCCCGAACGCGTCGTAGTCCGCGGCCACGGTGCCCGACGCGCACAGGGGGAAGTCGTGGACGTCCTCGTAGTCGTCGGGGGTGATGCTGGCGCCGCCCTGGGCGTGGGTCCAGGCGTGGCCGTGCCAGTGGCCCGACTCGAGGTAGCCGCCCTCGGGGCCGCCACCGCCGGTCCCGCCCGCGCCGTCGCCGCCACCGGAACCGCTGCTGCCGCCGGTGCCAGCGCCGCCCGTCCCACCGGTGCCACCAGCACCGCCGGTGCCACCAGCGCCTCCGGTTCCGCCGGTGCCGCCACCGCCGCCGGTCCCGCCGGGGCCACCGTCATCGTCCTCGGGCTGACCGATGGAGTGGAGGCAGAAGTCGAAATTGCGCGGCGTGACGTTGTGTCCGGGCACGAGGATCGCCGCGGAGACGAGAGGCTCGTCGTCGTACCAGTTGCCCGAGT
This sequence comes from Myxococcales bacterium, assembly GCA_012514535.1. Taxonomy (GTDB): domain Bacteria; phylum Myxococcota_A; class Polyangia; order Polyangiales; family Polyangiaceae; genus NIC37A-2. The sequence goes on from JAAZAA010000012.1 coordinate 927, forward strand.
CGTCCCAGCAGCGGGTGTTGAACGCGGACCAGGGCAAGAACCCGCCGTTGCCGCTGATCACGGCGCACCACCGATCGTCCTCGTTGGTGTGGCCGGTCGGCCCCTGGACCTGCACCCGCAGCTCCGTCCCTCCCGGGTTGCTGACGGACACCTCGATGCCGTCCTCGCTGGGGATGACGCTCCCGATGGGGGTGTCTTCCCCGCGCTCCTGGTTGAGGTTCACGCCGAGCATGGCGACGCCGCTGTAGTCGGCGAAGGCCGGCACCGTCCCGCTGACGCACCAGGGCGCCTCGTCTTCGCTGAAGTCCGTGGGCGTGATGGATCCACCGCTCGTGACCGTCGACCACACGTAGCCATGCCAGGAGCCGGACTCGTAGTAGCCCCCTTCGGAGGTGGCAGGACCGCCGCCGGAGCCGTCGCCGCCACCAGCGCCGTCGCCGCCGCCAGAGCCACCACCACCGTCGTTGCCGCCGGAGCCGTCGCCGCCCCCGGAGCCGTCACCACCACCAGCGCCGTCGCCACCGCCAGAGCCGTCACCGCCCGAGCCGTCACCGCCCGAGCCGTCACCTCCGGAGCCGTCACCACCGCCGGAGCCGTCACCACCGCCGGAGCCGTCGCCACCGCCGGAGCCGTCACCGCCGTCGGGCCCGTCGCCTGCCTCCGCGAGGGACTCGAGGCAGAAGTCGTAGGGGACCGCCGCCGTGGCGTCGCCGGGCACCAGGATCACCGCTGCCTCGAGGGGTTCGCCGTCGTACCACTCGCCCGAGTCGTCCCAGCACTGGGTGTTGAACTCGCTCCAGGGGATGAATCCGCCCCCGCCGACGATGTTCGCGCACCAGCGGTCGTTCGCGTTCGTGCTCCCGGTGGGCCCCTGCACCTGGATACGCAGCGGGCTGCCTCCCGGGTTCGTGACCGAGACCTCCACGCCGTCGTTCGTGGGCAGGACCGTGCCCCGAGCGCCGCCGTTCTTGGGCTCGTTCAGGTTGACGCCGATCATGGCCAGGCCGCTGTAGTCCGCCGTCGCCCCGACGCTGCCGCTGATGCAGTAGGGCAGGTCATCCACGCCGCTCAGGTCCATCGGCATCATCGTGCTGCCGGCGCCAGCCATGTGGATGTAGGCGTAGCCGTGCCACGCGCCCGACTCGAAGTACGGGCTCGAGTCCGTCATCTCCGAGCCACCCGAGCCACCCGCGCCGTCCGCGCCACCAGTCGCTCCGCCGCTCCCCGGGGCGTTGCCGCCCACGCCGGGAACGCCGCCTCCCACACCCTCGATCGCGCCCCCGACACCGGGGGGTCCACCGACGCCACCCGTGCCGAACCCCACGGTCCCGCCGCCCGAGGAGCCCAGGACCCCAGAGCCACCCGCGGAGTCACTGCAGCCAGCGAAGGCCGCAGCCGCCACCCCGAGCCAAAACAAACGCGACGCACCCCAGGAGCTCGATCTCATCAGCCCACGGTACGGGGTGCGGTAAAGCGCTTTCAAGCCCAGAGCGAACCGCTCCGTCAGCGCTCATCCGCGAGCACTCGAATCTTGCAGTAACCTTGAGCCTTTTCTCCTTTCACAGGAGTTTTTCAGCCCTCGGACACCTCAAGAGGCCTACATTTCACCACCCGCTGGGGAACCTCGCGAAGACGCGAGACCCTCGATCGGGCTCGGGGGCGACGTCACGCCCCTTCTCTCTCATTCCCACGAAACGCCCGAATGATCGGAGGAGCCACCATCGACCCATGACCGAGCGCCGCCTCTTCTTCGGGATCCCCCTCCACGAGACCTCACGGGTCGCCCTCACGAAGGCCACCCGATCCCTGGTGCACGCCGAGAACCTCCGCCCCCTGCGCCCCCGCTGGACGCGCCCGGAGGGCTGGCACTGCACCATGAAGTTCGTGGGCAGCACGAGCGCGGAGGGCGCCGAGGCGCTGATCGCCGCTGCTCCGGGCCTCCCCTGCCCACCGAGCATCGACACCCGCTGGGGCGGCTTCGGGGCCTTTCCCTCGCCCCGACGGGCCCGCGTCCTCGTCGCTCACCTGGAGGACGCCGAGGGCACCCTCACTGAGCTCGCCCGACTCGTGGAAGAGCTCACCACCGCCCACGGCGTCGCCCCCGAGGCGCGCCCCTTCCGCCCCCACGTCACCCTGGCGCGTTTTCAGCGCCCCGCGAACCTCGGCGATCTCTGCGCTACCGAACCGCTCACGGGCAGCGTGACGCTGGGCCCCCTCACCCTGTTCGAGTCGCACCTGGGAGCGGGCGGCAGCCGCTATGAAGCGCTCTGGCCGAGGCCGTGAGCGTGACGGCTCTGCCACCGTGTGAAACCGGTGAAACCGTGAGCGCCGGGCACCTCATAGCCACCTCACAGATGCCCCCGTAGCGAGACGCGCCCGTCGACAGGGAGACGCAGCAGGACCTCGTCCAGCACCCCTTCGCGCCCGTTTTCCCTGCTCATAGGTCCCAGGCGCCGCGATTGACGGCCTGTACGGCGCATGATCCCATCCCCCGCGTGCCGTGCATCACCCATGTCTCAGGTTCGAGCAGGAGCACGTGCGTCGCGTGCTTCACCGCAGACGTCTTGCAGCTCGCATACAACATCGAGCCCAAGACCATCAAGAACAACCTCGACAAGCTCGAGAAGCGCTTCAAGAGCCTCGCGCCACGGGGAGAAGACCTCGACCTATGCAACAGCGTCATCCAGGCGCTCAACACACAGTTGCTCGCTGGCAAGGCCAAGCTGTTGTTCGGCGGCACCCCGGTGCTCGACCCCGACACCATCACTTGGGAACATCGCCAGCTCTACCGTGACGGGCTCCGGCGCATGGGCACCTGGGTTGGCTTCACCGAATTCGGGGTCCTGGCGCGCATGTTCGGCGTTCGATTCTACATCGCATACCCGTCTCAGCAGCGCTTGCGCCGGGTCGAGGTCGGGAACCCCTATGACCGACTCATCGCCAACCCGGCGCTGCTGTGGACCGGCAACCACTATCAGGTCGCCACCTTGCAAGCACACGGCAACGATGGCCAGTACACGGCCAACAACGTCATCGCCACCAACGGGCGGGGAGATTGCGGGCTCGAGGCCTTCCTGCTGATGCTCCATGGCATCCATCCCGCGCTGCAACTCGGCCCGCTTCCGACCGACAACGACCGCGTTCGACGCAGCGTGATTCGTAGCTTCGCCCGCACCTACCTGGCCCCGCGCGTGGACGGGCTGCTCAACACTGACGACGTCCACTACGTCAGCGCACTGACCGATCTCCGCAACCTCCTCGCCGACACCCTCACGAATGCCGAGATCGACGACGCGATCGTGGCAGAGGGCACGCTGCCCGAGAGCGAGGAAGAACGATCCAAGAAGAAGCTCACAAAGGGCTCGATGATCGCCGTGCCCGTCGTCGACTTCGACGGTGACCCCGCCCAGCTTCCGTGGCAGCAGCCCTTCGCGATCACGACCAAGAAGATCGGGCAAGCCGGCTTCCACCAGTTGAACATTGCCCGATTCGGAAATACCAACGTCCGGATCGTGGGTGGCAACTGCGACCTGTCCGATGATCTCTGGCAAGGCTCGCTCGACTTCCTCGCCGACATCCTCGCCAGGTCAAAAGGCGGCGGATACGACCAGGACAGCGCCGCATACTTTGAACAGGTCGACCGAGAGCAGCTCCTCTTCGTCGACAACGAAGGCAGAGGGATGAAGCCTCGCTCGACGCACTTTTGCTCGTGCCTCGCAGCGATCACCCTGGAGAACAAGACCACGCACTACTTTCTGTTCGGCGGCGTGAACTTTCGCCCAGGCAGCGGCAAGCTTGCGCGAGCCCAGGTCAGCACCCTGAGGAAGGGCGAGAGTGGCACGCACTCGGAGAAGTACTGTCTCGGCCTACTCGCGCAGGTCCTGCGCGGGTTCGGACTGAAGCTGCCCGACAAGATCCTGGCTCCGGTCAACGACTGCGTCGCTGTCACCTCGCAAGGGGCCGCGCTCGCGTCGACTGTGGCGCAGGTCGACGTGGCATTCATGAACATCGCCGAGATGTGCATCACCTGCCAGGGCTACTGGGCACAATTCCGCGACGCTCTGCTCGATCTCGGCGTGCGCACGGTGCGCTGCTACAACTGGTACTTCATCACCGACATCAAGAAATGGAAGTAGCCCGAGGCGTCGAGACGGCACAACGCGCGCATTGTCGTCGCGGCCCCGCGCCAATAAACCCGCGCCAATAAACCCGCGCCAATAAACCCGCGCCAATAAACCCGCGCCAATAAACCCGCGCCAACAAAGCAGTGAGACAGCGGGCGCCACGCACCGGTAAGGTCTCGAGCGCCGCTCCGTCCTGGCCCGTCGAGAGCGTGTCGAGAGCGATGATGCCCGAGTGACACCTTCGACGTCGTTCGCTGCCTCCAAGCCCCCTCAGGCCCGCTCCTCCTCACACGCTCACACACCGTGTACGGTGCACCCAGCGCCAAGAGATCGCGCCCAGCAGTCTCCGGTAGATCCCACCGATGTCGTTCCGTGACGAACGGCTTTCGTGCCCGACTGACTCGGAACCTTCTTGCGGGCATCGTTGTGCGTTCGCCATGCCCCAGGTAACATGTACGGTCGCCTTCGACCGGAAAGGCGAGCTCTCGGGAAAGGAACCGAACGATGCAGAACGGAAGGTGGTCCCTCTTTGGCTGCGCTGGAATTCTAGGTCTCGCGTTGGCAACCAGCTGCGGCGACGGATCCGGCTCGGGCGGTGGCTCCGGGGGGCAGGGCGGTGATCCGTCGGGGGGCACGGGAGGTACCGGAGCGAACACCGGCGGCAACGCACCGAACACTGGCGGGACCGGGGCGAACGGCTCGGCAGGAGCCGCCGGCGAAGGGGGAATGGGCGGAAGCGGAGGCGAAGAGCCACCCCCTCTCGTCAATGGCAGCTTCGAGACCGGCGACTACTCGGGTTGGACGATCGTCGAGAACGGTAACTCCCAGGTGTACCTCGTAGAGACCGCAGGGACGGACATCTTCGACGAGGAAACCGCCTACGATCACCACTCGGGTCAGGAGATGGATCTGGGCGACGTTTGCATGAACGTCCCATCGGGCCTCGTCCAGGCCACGGATGGAACGCGGAGCGCGGTCTGGCTTCAGTTCGACGCGGGAGTTCATTCCATCGAGCAAACGGTGACCGTTCCCACGGCGGCCCCCATCCTCGCCTGGGACATGGCGTACTCGAGCGAAACCGAGTTCTCGGAGGATCAGAACCTCGCGTTTCGCGTGCTCTCCACCGACGACGACCTGCTGGACCCTCTCTTCATCACCGAGAACGGCGTGGACGACCTGGAGGTGCTCGACATGACCACCTACTGGGTCGATCTCTCGGACTACGCGGGCGAGGAAATCCGTATCGCGCTCATCGCCACCGTCTTCGATGACTGCTTCGGGATCAACCTCGACCACTTCCGCTTCCTGGAGACCGCACCCACACCTCCCCTCTGAGCCCGCCTCGCACCGAGCAAGCACCGAGCAAGCACCGAGCAAGCACCGAGCAACTCGACGAGGCGACCGTCTCTCGGGGAGACTCCTCGAAGGGGGTTCTCCACGCACTACGGCGCCGCGCGGTCGCTTCCGCGGTGCGGATCCGTGCGTCCACCACCATCACCCAGCCATCGCCCAAACCATCGCCCTCGGAAGTCCGCGGATACCGTTCGTGGTGGCGAAGACGACGCGGAGGATGGGGACGAGGGGCTGGTGATGAGCTGATGCGCACTCCTCCTCGCACGCTCACACACCGTGCGCACTCCACCCATCTCGCGAAGAGATCGCGCCCGGCGTACTCTGTTAGAATCTGCGGAACGTCACGGGCGCTCCGTCGGGAGGACCAGACAGCGGGAGGATAAGGACGTGATGCGCTCCACGATCGTGCTGACGGCTCCGATGTTGGCGCTGCTGGCTTGCAGCAGCGGCTCCTCGGAGGAACCCTCGACGACGACGCCGCGGGAGTTCCGCGCGCCCGAGCCCTGCGAGCTCGTGCCCAGCGTCGAGCCCCTGTGCGACTTCGAGCCCCTCGCGGGCGCGCCCGACCCGTCTCTGGGCGGTGCGGGCGGCATGGGCGGCGCCGGGTCGACGCCCGACGACGACGCCACGGGCGAGCGCGACGTCGATCCGACCACCGCCTGCCTGATTTCGCAGGATGTGCTCCTGCGCTGCCCCACCCGCGTCGGCGGGTTGGCGATGGGGCGGGGTCCCGCGGAGGAGCTCGACCTCGTGGTGGCCCGGCTCGGCGCCGACGCCCTGGACGAACACGCCTCACTGATCCCCAACGACCGGGTCTATCTGCAGGCCCTGCGGCTCACCCCCGACGGCGAGCAACACACGAGCACCGACGTCCTCCCGCCGTTCCCGGCGTCCGAGGGCGTGTTCACCCTGCTCCCCGGTTCCTCGAGCAACGACACCCTGCTCCTGCACCACCGACAATCCGGCGAGTCCCCTCCTGGCACCATCACGCTGCTGCCGTTCCTCGGCGGCGACCCGACCGACACCGCCACGACCGCGCCGCTCCTCTCCCGCCCCCGCGCCTTCGTGACGTCGCAGGGCGAAGGCGTGTACTTCAATCATGCCTTCAATGCGGGCCTCTTCGTCACGGCGGGTCTCCCCCACAGTCCGCGCCACGTCGCGGTGACGGACGGTGGGACCGCCGCCGTCGTGGACGCGACCTCCACGGGGCAGCTCCGGGCCGTCGTGCGCGACGCCCTCCGACTCCGCCTGCTCGGGGGCGACGATCTGGCGCAGGAGCTCTGGGCCATGGACGTGTCCAACGGGGTGAACTTGCCGAGCGTCGACCTTCTCCACGTGCCCGGGGAGCAGGACGACCGAGCCGTCGTCTTGTCCCGAGACGGCGACGCCGAGTCCCCCAACATTCGCTTCGTCGACGCCGACGGCACGGCCTCCCAGCCCGTGTACATCGGGTCCAGCTCCTCGACCTGCGACTCCTTCAGCGTCGGCTTCACCTGTGACGACTGCCCCGTGGGCACCACCTGCGACGCGCGTCGCGACGTCCTCCGAGAGATCCGCCTCTTCCAGGCCGACGGGCGCGTCTTCGCCGCCTACGTCGCCACGGTTCGCACCGAGGTGCGGGAATACGAGCGTCACGTGACGCCCATCATCGACGTCGGCTGCGTCTGCGACACCAAGAGCGTGGGCAGCGAAGAGACCGCCGACATCCTGGTCGTGCTCGAGCTCGAGCCGCCGTCCACTCCCGAAGGCAACCCCGTCGTCACGCGGTGGATGCGCCGGAGCATCGCCGAACCGCGCGGCGCCGTTTACCCGCTCTTCTCCCGAGGTCCCCAGGGCACCCTCGATCTCTTGTACGGCACCCACCTCGCCCGCTTCGAGGACGGGCAACGGACCTTCCCCAACGACCCCATCGAGTACCGCGTGATCCGGGTGGACCCGATCGGCGCGTCGCGCTGACGCGCTCCGCGATCACGTCCTCGCCGATCGGCTTAGGCGTCTCATCCCACGATCACGTGAAGAACACCGCCAACCAGATCGTCGGTCCATCGGGCCGCGTCCAGGCGACGCGGTGACGCAGGTGCGCCGGGATCTCGATCCAATCGCCCGCGCTCAGACGCACACGTTCCCCGCCTTCCAGCTCGAGCTCCGCGGCGCCTTCCACGACGAGCACGTACTCGTCCTCCTCCTGGTCGTACCAGAAGTCCTCGGGCGAGCTCTGTCCCCAGGACACGATGCGCTCGACGCGCGCATGCCGTCCCCGCGCGAGCTCGACGAACTGCTCCTCGCTCCCGCGGCGCGAGACGTCGTCGAAGTCGGGCAAGTCATCCCGCAAGTTGCCCCGCGCGATGCTCATGGGCCTGCGCCTCCCTGTGGCCAACGGCGAACGAACGTCAAAAAGGTCTCCCAGGAGACTCAGTGAAGCTTCGAGCTCAGCTTGGACTCGATGCGGCTCAGGCGAGGACCGATCGCCAGCACGGACGCGAACAGCCCGAGGATGAAGCCGGCCGCCAGCTGAAAGTGCGTGAGGGAGCTCGCGCTCGCCGCGGCCGTGAAGGACTCGCGGCTGAGATCCTTGCCCACCTGCTCCTGGATCTTCGTGAGCCCGATCAGCTCCGTCCGCAGCAGATCGAAGGCCGCGCGGATCTCTTCGTCGTAGGTCGCCTCGCGGCCGGCGGCGAGCTCCGCGAGCAGGCGCGCCTCCAGACGACCATAGGCCGCCAGCTGCCCCTTGAGCTCGTCGAGGAGCTGGCTCTCCGCGTCGATGAGGCGCGTCCCGTCGATCTGCGCGATGGCCGCGGCGATGCCCGCCTCGAGCCGCCCGAGCTCGTGATGGACCTGGTTCACGTCGAGCTGCCCGTACCCTCCCAAATGCTCCTCGAGGACGAGGCGACGGCTGTGGATCTGATCACTGAGATGAAAGAGCGCCGCCGCGGGCATCAAGCGGTCGTCGTACATCGAGGCACAGGAGTCCTTCATGACCCCGACGTAAGAGCGCTCCCAGAACGTGCTCCCGAGAATCAGCACCACGATGAGGCTGAGCATCAACGCCAGCCCATAGCGGCGCGAATACTTCTCGAGGGGCGAGTACATGCGTCAGTCTATCACGAACCCCCCGCATTGCTGGGGACCGTGTGGGACGGGTGCGCACCGTCAGTTCCGCGAGGCTCTGCTCCCGAGGCGCGCGTGAAAACGTTCCGCCCTGCCCGTCGCAGCGACGCGCGCCACTCTGCGCCGACCGTCTTCGACATCTGCGCCGCGCCCTGCCGCACCGCGCCTGCCACACCGCGCGCCCCCCACACCGCACTGCCGCGCCTCCTGGCTCACTGGCCCGCGGTTCCAGCGGCCTCAGTGGTGCCCCGCGCTCCGCCCGCGGAGTACGGCCCCCCGGGAAATCTCCGGCCGCGCGCCGCTTGCGCGTGGGGGGGTTCGGTGAAAGGCTTGCAGCAGGTCCATGCCAGCTCTCCACGCTCACACCATGGCGGCTGCGCCGCGCACGGACTCCGTGCACGGCGGCTGTGGTGACGTGTGCGTCTGGCCTGGGGCAGGCGCTGAAGCGACCATCTAGGCCGCTCCAGCGCGTCATCACCCCGCGAACACGCGTCGTTCTGCAGGTCCTGCGTCGGCGCGCCGCGCCGCGTCACAGCGCGCGGGTCATGCGGCACGAGCCACGAACACAACTTTTCAACATCAGAGGAGGAATCATGAACAGTCCAGCGGTCTCCGCGTCACTACCCCCCATTTGTCTCACCGAACGCGACATGGAGCGCCTCCGCGACGTCGCCCAGCGCTACTCCTCGAGTAGCCTGGCAGCGGCCGCCGAGGCCCTCGAGCTCGAGCTGGACCGAGCCCAGGTCGTCGCCGACGGGGAGGTGCCCGCGGACGTCGTGACGATGCGGTCCCGTTTCTCCTGCAAGCAGCTCGAGAGCGGCAAGACCCACGAGTTCGTGCTCGTTTACCCCCACGAGGCCAACGCGCAGGAGGGGAAGATCTCCGTCCTCGCGCCCGTGGGTCTGGCCTCCTTGGGGCTCCGCGCGGGGAGCCGCATCCAGTGGCCGCTGCCCGACGGTCGCTCCACGGAGCTGGAGCTGATCGAGGTTCTCCACCAGCCCGAAGCCGCGGGAGAGCTCGATCCCTGAGGGGCCCCGAGCGCTCGAGAGCATGCTCCAAACCCCCCTTGGTCGTTTTCGTGCCCTCGCCCTGCTCGAGGGCACGTCCTTCCTCCTGCTCCTCGGCATCGCGATGCCCCTCAAGTACTTCGCGGGCATGCCCCTGGCGGTGAAGCTCGTGGGGTGGGCCCACGGCGTGCTGTTCGTCGGGTTCCTGGCGGCGATCCCCTCGGGGCTGACCGCCGCCGGTTGGCCCTGGCGCAAGGCGGGCACCCTCGTGTTGGCCTCGCTGGTGCCCTTCGGGCCCTTCGTGCTCGACCGCGCCCTGCGCGACGCGGAGCTGCAGCAGCGTCGCGGCTGAGGCGACTCACCTTCGGGCCGCTCGGCGAGCGTCCCCCGGGGTCAGCGATCGCCGGCGGCGGCGGGGCCGAGCGCCTTGCTCATCACGAGGCGAGGCGTCTCCGTGAAACCGCGCCGGGCGTACAGGGCGCGGGCCTTCTCGTTCTCGGAGCGCACCATCAAATCCAGCGCGCGCGCGTCGTGGTCACGGAGGCCCTCCTCGACGGCGTCGAGCAGGAGCGCGCCGACGCCGCGACCGCGCCAGCGCGCCGCCCATGGCCTCGGGTCGCCAGGTGATGCCCTCGAGCTCGTTCAGGGCCCGCACCAGGGGCAGCACCTCCTCCGCGTGCTCGGGTCCGGCGAGCACCACGTCCACCCTCGCCTCGTGCATGGCGCCACCCATCCTACAACGGTTCCCGGGTGCGTGATCGCGGGTGTGGCGCCGCAGTGGCGCCGCCGGCTCACGGATCGAACCGATAGACCGTCGTCCGGGCCGACGGGCGCTGCCCGAACGCCTCACAGAACCCGTCGAACTTCACCAGGGGCGTGGCCGGCCGCAGCTCGCGGAAATCCAGATGGGTGATCAGGCAGAAGGACGTGATCTCGAGGAAGCTCACCTCACGCTCCGGCGGGAGCGCCGCGAAGATCGCCTCCGCCCGCTCCTCGAGCCAGGCCAACGTGTTGTCGAGGCTTCTCCGCAGCTTGTGCAGGTAAGCGCTCTCCGCGGGGACGCCGCCGAGGGTCGCCATGATCAGGGACACCTCCGTCGCCATGGCCTGGAGGACGAGCTCCTGGGCGTTCGCCAGCAGCGGGTCTCCCAGGTCCTCGGGCCACGTCATGCGCAGGCGGCGATCCGAGAGGCGCCAGAGCTCCCTGCAGATGTTCAGGGCTCCGAACCAGGCGCCCCGCGACGTGAGCAGGGTGGGGATCTTCAGCGCCGGGTGTCCGCCGTAGGCGTTCGAGTCGGTCGACGACAGATCCCGCACGACCTCGAAGGCGGTCTCCAGGCCCAGCTCCGCGGCGACCATGCGTGTCACCCGGGTGAAATGAGAGCTGGATCGCCCCACGATCGTTGGTGAATCCGCCGCCCGCGCCGACCCCGCCGGTCCCACGCCTCCGGTCGTGTCCCTCATCCCGCCGATGGTGCGAAATTCCGGCCGTACGGACAAGCAAGTAGGCGGACTTCGACGTTGCCCGCTCCCCGCGCGGCTGTAGAGTCGAGCACCCTCCAGGCCGATGCGCCCCCGTGCGCCGGCCGGACCCTCGACCGCAGCGCGGCCGATCGCAGGAAAGAGAACACCTGTGTTTCAACCTGGAACGGTGATCGCCGACAAGTATCGCGTCGAGCGCTGTCTCGGCAGCGGCAACATGGGTCTGGTGTTCGAAGCGACGCACCTGATCCTCCGTCAGCGCGTCGCCCTCAAGGTGCTCCATCCCGAGCGGCGCACGGTGCCGGGCGCGGCGGAGCGTTTCCTGCGTGAGGCGCGGGCGGCGTCGCGGCTGCGGACCCAGTACGTCGCGCGGGTGTTCGACATGGGCGAGACGGACGCGGGGCTCGTCTACATGGCGATGGAGTTCCTCGAGGGCGAGGATCTCTTGAAGCGGCTCGAGCGCGTCGGTCCCTTTGGCGTCTCCGAGGCCGTCAGCTACGTGCTGCAAGCTTGCGAAGGGCTCGCAGAGGCGCACGGCGTCGATCTCGTGCATCGGGACATCAAGCCCTCGAATCTCTTCCGCGCCATCGCGCCCGACGGCACCGCGTCGATCAAGCTCCTCGATTTCGGCCTGTCGAAGATCCGCGGCCCCCAGGACAGCTTCATCACGAAGGACACGACGCTCCTCGGGTCCCCCGTGTACATGGCTCCCGAACAGCTCATGAACGCCAGCGACGTCGACGCGCGGGCCGACATCTGGGCCCTCGGGGTCGTGCTGTACGAGCTGCTCACCGGGGTCCTGCCCTTCCTCGCCACGACCCTGTCGGGCCTCTCCACGGCCATCGCGGAGCGCACCCCCGATCCCCCCAGTCGCCTGCGCCCCGATCTACCGCCGGGGCTCGACGACGTGGTCCTGCGTTGTCTCCGCAAGGCGCCTCAGGAGCGTTGGCCCAACGTCGCGGCCCTCGTCACCGCCCTCACCCCGTGGGCCCCGGCGGCGCTCCGGGGCAGCGCCGAGCGTTGTCGGCACCTCCTCTCCCGATCCGCCCACACCGAGGTCGACCCGCGACCGGCGCGGGTCGTCGAGAGCTGGCCGGCCATCGCCTTCACCGCTGGTGACGCGTCCCACATCCCTTGGCAGAAGCACGCCTCCCGCAAGGTGGTGCTCGCCGTCGCGGGCGCCGGTCTGGTGTTCTGCGGGGCGACCGTCGGTTGGATCCACGGGGTCGGCTCCACGTCCACCGGTCAAGTGGACGCGGCCGTGACGGCGCCTCTCCCCAGCGGCAAGCCACGCTCTTCGGCCGGAGGCGCATCCGGAGAAGGTCACTTTCTTCCCGCGCCGCCTTCCCTCCCGGGAACGGTTCCCTCCTCGGGGCATGACCCCCTCGCGCCACCCACGACGGTCCAGGCGCTCGACGGCGCCCGCCCCGCGCCTGCCCTGAAGAACACCCTCAGAGGGAAACGCGCGCTGCCTTCCCAGAACACCTCCGGACCAGCCAGCGACGCCACTCCGGAAGCGCAGGCCGAGGATCGGCACCGCCGTGAGCTCGACCCGTCGCCCTACGGGCACCTCGCCCTGCCCGCTGGCGCGCCCGAACGCCGCTGAGGCAGCGGCGCTCGGCATGGCTGGGGCGGTGGCTCCGAATGACGACGAACAGTGAGCGATTGTTGATTGGCCCAGTTGAACTGGCGCACATGACAATCGAGTAGAGACGAGCCCCGCGGAGCGTGCGCGCTATATGCGTCCCTCCAGGGAGCCTTTCGTGAGCGCACAGCGATTCCAATCGAACCGACCGCCGGCGCCGTCCCCCCGCCAGCGGTCGAAGCCCGTCTCCGCACCACCGTCCTCCAGCCCGCGGTTGAAGCCCATCTCCTCACCGCCCGCCTCGAGCCGGCAACCGAAGGCGATCTCCTCGCCTGTGCCGAGCCCAGCGGCGAAATCCGTCTCTTCACTGCCGCCCACCAGGCGACTCTCCAAGCCCGTCACAGCGCCGCCACCCGCGAGCCCACCGACGAAATCCGTCTCTTCACTGCCGCCCACCAGGCGACTCTCCAAGCCCGTCACAGCGCCGCCACCCGCGAGCCCACCGGTGAAGCCCGTCGCCACACCGCCGCGGCCCGCGAGCTGGGCCCCGTCCACCACGGGAGCCTCCAGCGCGCCGCCGGCTCCGTCGACCGGGCGCTCGGTGCCGCCCCCCCTGCCAGCGCATCGTCGACCGCCCCTCCCCGCGCCGAGCCTGCCGCCGACGCAGCGGCCCCAGCTCGAGGAGCGCCTCTCGGCGGCTTACGCGGAGGTGGATCTGCTCTGGAGCCGTCTGGAAGCCGAGCGCGCGCGGGCCTCTCGGCACGAACGCGCGGCAGCTCGACTCGAGAGCCAGCTGAGCCGCGCAGCGCAGCGCGAAGGGACCCTGCGCCGTCAGGTGGGAGAGCTCGAGACTCGCTGCGCGGAGCTCACCGCCCGCGCGGCAGACCTCCGGAGACAGCTCGCCGAGCGCACGACCGCCGCCGCCCGCGCCCTCGCGGAGCTCGAGCGTCACCGCTCCTCCGCACCTCCTCCGCTCCCCCGGGCCGCTGGGGCGCTCGGGCCGGGGAGTCGTTCGCGTCCCGGTCGCCGCGAGGGAACCGAGGACCCCGACGGCTAAGGCGTCTTGAACCTGACGTAACGTCAGGTTGTATCGTCGCCGGGTGACGACGAAGCGGGGCGGGCACCGCCTGGGGCGCATCGGTGATCTGGCGCGGGCGACGGGGCTCACCGCGCGCACCCTCCGTCACTACGAGAGCGTCGGGTTGCTCCCTGCGCCGTCGCGCACCCAGGGCAAGCAGCGGCTCTACGACGCCCAGGACGTCGCGCGGCTGTACCGCGTCTGCGCCCTGCGCGACCTCGGCCTCGGCCTCACCGAGATCCGCCGTCTCCTGATCGAGGGCAGCTGCGACTTCGACGAGGTGCTGCGCGCCCACCTCGCTCGGGTGGACGACGAGCTCCGCCGCCTCCAGGAGCTGCGCGCGCTCCTCGCCCAGGCGAGCGCGCGTGCCAAGGACGTCCCGATGGAGGACCTGCTCGCGACCATCGAGGCCATGTCTCGTGTCGCGCGCCACGGCGCGGCTCGCCGCGAACGATCGGCTCGCGCGACGGACGCGGAGGCCCCGTGGCGCGACCTCGGCGCGCGTCTCCGCCAGTGTCTCCGCGCGGGAGAGCCCCCGTCGGCGCCGCGCCCCGCCGAGCTCGCGCGGGAAGCACGGCGGCTCCTCCAAGCCTTCGCCGGCGACGATCCGTCCGTCCTCGGGGCCCTCGCCCACCTGAGGAAGGTGGTCGAGCCCGGCGATCTCGCGGGGTGGGATGCCGCCTTGCTCCGCTACCTCGATGACGCGCTCGTTCACCTCGAACAGGAGAAGCACCCATGATCGAAACGGCCATCGCCAAGGACGTCGGCCCCCACCACCTGGACATCGCCTGGGCCCGCGCGGGCAACCCGGAGCATCCGACGGTGCTCCTGGTGATGGGCATCGCCGCGCAGCTCGTCCATTGGCCCGACGGATTTCTCGATGCGCTCATCGCGCGGGAGCTGCACCTCGTGCTCTTCGACAATCGCGACGCCGGACGCTCCACTCACCTCACGGACGCGCCGCCCCCGAACCTGCCCGCGGTGCTCGGTGGAGACCTCTCCTCGGCGTCCTACACCCTCTCCGACATGGCGGCGGACGCGGTGGGGCTGCTCGACGTGCTGGGCATCCGCGCCGCTCACGTCGTGGGCGCGTCCATGGGCGGCGCCATCGCCCAGACCCTCGCCCTCGAGCACCCCGCTCGTGTGCTCTCTCTCACGTCCATGATGTCCACGACGGGCGACCCCACCGTGGGACAGATTCATCCGGACACCGCCAAGGCGCTGTTCGGCTCTCCTCCGCCCCGCACGCGAGACGAGTTCATCGCCGCCACCCTCCGGCGATACGACCTCATCGGGTCGCCCGCCTATCCCCTCGACCCCGACGCCGTCGCGACCCTCGCCGGGCTGAGCTACGACCGCGATCACGACGAGGTGGCCATCGCCCGCCAAGCAGTGGCCACCGTCGCCTCCGGCGACCGCACCGAGGCCCTGCGCCGACTCGCGTTGCCCACCCTCGTGATCCACGGCCTCACCGACACGATGTGTGACCCCAGCGGGGGACGCGCCACGGCGGCCGCGATCCCGGGAGCCGAGCTCGTCTTGATCGGGGGGATGGGGCACAACTTGCCCCCCGCGCTGTGGGAACGTCTCGCCGACCACATCGCCCAGGTGGTTCGCCGCGGCGAAGAGCGCGCCACGCGCGGCCGCTGAGTGCGGCCCGCGCGGTGCCGCCTGCGCACCCCGACGCCCTCCCCGTCATTGCGGAGGCACCAGCGAGCAGCGCCCCGAGCGCGGTGTGATTTTCCCGCTCCGCTGCACGCCCGTGAGCGAGCAGCTCACCACGCCTCGGCGCTCTGTGGACCGCCCCCAGTGCGGCGACTATCTTGCAGGGCGTATGGGGACCGCGACCCGAACGAAGAGGCCCTCGAGGTCCGGCTCCTGCCTCCGCGCGGCGCGGCTCGCGCTCGTGACGCTCCCCTTCGCGCTGATGTTCGCGCTGCCCGCCTGTGGGGGCATCGCCGAATACGAGCCACCGGACACGAAGACGCCGAGCGGCGGCAGCTCCGCTGGAGGACAGGCCAGCGGCGGGGACAGCAACTCGGAGGACGCGACCGGCGGAGCCGACCCGGGCGGAGGCTCCCCCTCGGTCGGTGGCAACGATGGCTCCGGCGGAGGCGGCTCCCTCGACGGCCAGGCGACCCTCGGCCCCTGCGTGGAAGGCTTTCTCTACGTCGAGAACCCGTCGTTGCAGTGCAACTGGCTCGCCGAGGGGCGCTGCTACGACGAGAAGCTCGACGCCTGCGCCTGCATCTGCCCCCGCCGGGGAAGCAGCACGTGCCTGAGCGGCTTCTACGGCGGGGACGGCAGCGCGACCCGGGTGTCCTGCTACTGACCGCGTGAACCGAGCGCTCACCCGTCGCTGAACAGGAACTCGAGGGTGAACCCGTCCGGATCCCGGGCATAGATCCGCCCGCGGACGTCCTCGTGGGCGGCGCCGAGCTCGCCCAGACGCTCGATCAGGTGAGGGCGCTCCGCGGCGGGAAGCACGAACGCCACGTGGTGCCCCCACGCGTAGCCCGGTGGATCCGTCGGCGTCGCCTCCGTGATGGCGATCCGCACGTGGGCCGTCGTCACGACCGTGTGCCCTCCCAGGGGCTCCGAGCGTCCGTCGAGGAGACGCGCATAGAAGGCGACGCTGCGCTGCACGTCGCGGCTGACGATCCCGATGTGATGAATGGTGATGTTCATGGGGCTCCTGTTGGCTCGCGGGCACACGAGTGCC
>JAAZAA010000013.1 GCA_012514535.1 Myxococcales bacterium
GGTCGCAGCGCGCGTCTGTCCGCTGCTTGGGCTGTCCGCTGCGCAGGGCTGTCCGCTGCACGCGTCTGTCCGCTGCTTGGGCTGTCCGCTGCTTGGGCCGTCCGCTGCTTGGGCCGTCCGCTGCGCGGGGCTGTCCGCTGCGCTGGGGCTGTCCGCTGCGCTGGGGCTGTCCGCTGCGCGGGGCTGTCCCCTGCTTGGGCTCCTCGCCTGTTGTTCGCTGGGCCGCCCACCCGGACCTTCGCTGGCACTGCGCTGGTCGGTCGAAGGGACGAACGGGCGGCCGTTCGGCGCGGAACCTCAGGCAGCCTTGGCGAGGGTGTTGTCTTCCGCCTGCAGGGCGGGGGCCGTGGGCAGCTGGGAGCTGCGGCGGACGAACAGCTGATCCCGGAGCACCAGGGTCGCGACGTAGCCGTAGCCGAAGGTGAAGAGCATGGCGAAGGGCGCCGCGAACCAGTGGTGGGTCTCGATCGCGGCCACCACGCTCGTCGCCGACAAGGCCGCCAACGCCAGCTCCGTGAAGGGGAGCTTCGCCACCTGCTTGTAGCGGCCCGCCGCTTCACCTCGCTTCGGGGTGCGCACGAACTCCCCCGCCATCGACGTGAACCCGCTGTACACCGCCTTGCTCAGGTGCGGCGAGAGCCCGGCGCCCAGGGCGATCAAGGCCGGGAGGCGCTTGATGGCGCTCCACGCCGAACGTCCCTGGCTCACCTCCGCCAAGGCATAGAAGCCCGCCAGGGATCCCGTCGCGCCGAGACACAGGGGCAGATCGATCAGGAGCATCGTGCCGAAGTCCGTCGCGGGCAGCAGCACCAGCGCCGGCAAGAGCAACACGCTGAGGAGCATCATCAGCGGATACGCCAGGTGCGGCAGCATGTGGAAGCACGCCTCCACGCGCTCGTGCACGGACAGCGGCGACGTCACCACTCGCTTCAGGAGCTTGCGCGCCGTCTGCACGGTACCCTTGGCCCAGCGGTGCTGCTGCGCCCGGAGCGCGGACATGTCCTCCGGCAACTCCGAAGGCGTCACCACGTCCTCACGATACACGAAGCGGTAGCCAGCGAGCTGAGCCCGGTACGAGAGGTCCAGATCCTCCGTGAGGGTGTCGTGCTGCCAGCCGCCGGCCGCTTCGATGGCGGCCTTGCGCCACATCCCGCCGGTACCGGAGAAGTTGAAGAAGCACCCGGATCCGTAGCGCGCGCGGTTCTCGACGAGGTGGTGCCCGTCGAGCATCAGCGCCTGCACCTGCGTGAGCAGGTTCGCGTCGCGGTTCATGTGGCCCCAGCGGGTCTGCACCATGCCCACCCGCGGATCGGCGAAGTGGGGCACGATCGCCCGCAAGAAGTCCGGCTGCGGCACGAAATCCGCGTCGAAGATGGCGATGAGCTCGCCCTTCGCGCGCTCGAGGCCGTACTCCAGCGCCCCCGCCTTGTACCCGTGCCGATCGGGGCGGCGCACGTACACGATGTCGACGCCGCTCTCCCGGAGCTGACGGACCTTCGCCTGAGCCAGCGTGCGGGTCTCGTCCGTGGAGTCATCGAGCACCTGGATCTCCAAGCGATCTCGCGGGTAGTCGAGCCGAGCCGTCGCCTCCAACAGGCGCCCGACGACGGTGGCCTCGTTGAAGAGGGGCAACTGCACCGTCACGACGGGAAGGTCCGCCTCCGCCAGAGGGGAGACCCGAGAGGCCCGCTGGATGCGGCGTCGGTGGCGCAAACACTGATAGACGAGGACCGCCCGGTGCGCCCCGAAGGTGCACAGGGCCCCCAGGACGAGGAAATAGACGGCCACCAGGAGGAGCTCGATACCCGCGATGTTCATGCTAGCGCGGAGGAGGTAACAAAAATGCGGGCCGACGAATGTCAACGACTTGTAATTCGTTGCATCGGGTTGTCGCGCGGCGGGGGCGGAGCCGCGGGGGAGCCGCCCGCGCCCCGGGGACCGGGGCCGCGGCGCTCGAGGAAGATCCGCCTATGGGCGGCAGGGGACCGCTGCGGTATCCAGGGTCGCCATGGCGACCGCCCTGTTCGAGTCGGGGGCCCCCGACGTCCTGTACCTCGTCGATCTCAGCAGCTACGTCCTCCGGGCGTACCACGCGATCGCGCCCCTCTCGAGCCCCAGCGGTGAGCCGACCCACGCCGTCCACGGGGTCGTCAACATGCTCGAGCGGCTCTTCCGCGAGCGCCAACCGCGGCTGGTCGGCGTCGCCATGGACGCGGGGCGCATGACGTTCCGCCAGGAAATTTACCCGGAGTACAAGGCCCACCGGCCTCCCGCGCCCGACGATCTCAAGGTGCAGATGACCCGCTGCGAGGAGATCGTGCGCGCCTACGGGCTCGCCGTCTTCAAGCAGGAGGGCGTGGAGGCGGACGATCTGATCGCCTCCGCGGTGCGGCGAGCGACGGAGCAGGGCCTGCGCGTCGTCATCGTGGGTGCGGACAAGGACCTGATGCAGCTCGTCTCCCCCACCGTGATCCTCTGGGACACGATGCGAGACCGGGTCTTCGGCCCCGACGAGGTGCTGGAGCGCTTCGGCGTGCCCGCGGCGCAGCTGGGCGATCTGTTGGCGCTCATGGGGGACAGCTCGGACAACATCCCCGGGGTGCCCTCCGTCGGGCCCAAGACCGCCCGGGACCTGCTCGTCGAGCACGGCGACCTCGACGGGATCTTCGCCCACCTCGACGCCATCTCCCGCAAGAAGCTGCGGGAGACCCTCACGCAGCACGAGGAACAAGCGCGGATCAGCCGCCGGTTGGTGGCGCTCAAGGAGGACTGCCCCGTCGACCTCGACGCCGGGAGGCTGCGCTTCGGGCAGAAGGACTACGCGCGCCTCCAGGAGCTGTACACGGAGCTCGGGTTCCAGCGACAGCTCACCGCCCTGCAGAAGGAGCGCGACGCCCTGACGACGGCGGACGGGGCCGCAGCGCCTGCCCCCCAGGAGGCCTCCGGCGCGCCTCCAGGAGCCGCGGCCACGGCGGCGCCCGCCCGGGAGGCCACGGCGCCAGACAGCACGGCGCCGGAGGCCGAAGTGCTGCTCACCCGCGACGCCCTCCACGACTTCTGCGAGCACGCGCGGGCGGGAGCGCTGGTCGCCCTCGAGCCCTTCACCACCAGCCCCGCGGCGCACCGCGGTCCCCTCCTCGGCATCGCCCTCGCCACGGCCGACCGCAATGTCTACGTCCCGCTCGCGCACAGGCACCTGGGCGCGCCGACACAGCTCGCGCCCGCCGACCTGTTCGAAGAGCTCGGCTCCCTCTTCACGGCGGAGACCGTCCGCCCCGTCGCCTACGACAGCAAGCGGACCCGCGTGCTCCTCGACGACGCGGGGGCAGGGCCGCTCCCGGACTTCTCCCACGACGCGCTCCTGGCCTCGTACCTGATCGATCCGGAGCGGAATCACGCCCTCGAGGCTCTCGCTCCCCTCGTCTCCATCCACCTCCCGGAGTACGAGTCGTTGACGAAGAAAGGACGCCAGAAGCTCGACTGGGACGAGCTGGACGTGACCGAAATCGCGCCCTACGCCGGCGCCCGCGTCCGCGCGGCCCTCTCCCTGGTGGAGCTGCAACGGCAGGAGCTCGACGCCCTCGGCTTGACCCGGCTCTTCCTCGACCTCGAGCTTCCCCTCGCCCGCCAGCTGGCGCGGATGCAGCGCCTCGGGGTGCTCGTGGACATTCCGCGACTGCGCGCCATCTCGGCGCGTATCGGAGAGGAGCTGATCGAGCTCGAGCAGCGCGCCCACGAGATCGCGGGCAAGGAGTTCAACGTCAACTCGCCGCGCCAGCTCGAGACGTTGTTGTTCGACGAGCTCGAGCTCAAGCCGCTGAAGCGCACCAAGACGTCTCGCTCGACCGACGCCGCCACCCTCGAGGCCCTCGCGGATCAACACCCGCTCCCGGCGGTGATCCTCCAGATCCGCCAGCTCAGCAAGCTGAAGGGGACCTACGTCGACGCCCTGCCGCAGCTCGTCGACGCCCACACCGGCCGCGTCCACGGCTCCTGGGAACAGGCGGTGGCGGCGACCGGGCGCCTCTCCTCCAGCGATCCCAACTTCCAGAACATCCCGATTCGCACCGCCCTGGGGCGGACCATCCGGGAGGCCTTCGTCGCGCCCCCCAGCTACGCCATCGTGAGCGGTGATTACTCGCAGATCGAGCTGCGGGTGTTGGCTCACCTCTCTCGGGACGAACGTCTGGTGGAGGCCTTCCGGACCGGGCAGGACATCCACCTGCGCACCGCGATGGAGATCTTCGAGCTCTCCGAGGAAGAGGTCACCCGCGAGCACCGCACCCGCGCCAAGGCCGTGAACTTCGGGGTCATCTACGGCCAGGGCGAAAGCGGGCTCGCCAAGTCCCTCGGCATCTCCCGAGACGAGGCGGGGCGCTTCATCGCCGCGTACTTCCGGCGCTACGACGGCGTGCGCCGCTTCATGGACCACACCCTCGAGGCCGCCCGGGAGGGCGAAGCGGTGCGGAGCCTGCTCGGTCGACGCCGCTTGCTGCCGGACATCCGCAGCGGCAACCGCGCCCGCCGCTTCGCCGCCGAGCGCATCGCCATGAACATGCCGATCCAGGGCTCCGCGGCGGACATCCTCAAGCTGGCGATGCTCGCCCTCTCGACGCCACCGACTCCCGGCGCGCGCATGGTCTTGACCGTGCACGACGAGCTGGTGTTCGAGGTGCCCGAGGCGGAGGTCGAGGAGGCCTGCCGGGTGATCCGGGAGAAGATGGAAGGGGTGTATCCCCTGGAGGTGCCGCTCGTGGTGGAGGTCAAGGCGGGCCCGAACTGGAACGAAGCTCACTGAGCCGACTCCCATGCAGGCGCTCCCCATCGACGCCGTCCTCCCGGAGGCGCTCCGCGCCCTCGAGGCGAGCCCTCGGCTGGTCCTCGAAGCTCCTCCGGGCGCGGGCAAGACCACCCGCGTCCCCTGGGCCTTGACGCAGCAGACCTGGTGCCAAGGGCGCGTCCTCGTCTCGGAGCCCCGGCGCATCGCGGCGCGCTTGGCCGCCCGACGTGTCGCCGAGGAGCAGGGGCAGACGCTCGGCGGAGCCGTGGGCTACCGGGTGCGGTTCGAAGACGTCACCGGCCCCGGGACGCGCCTCGTCTATCTCACGGAGGGAACGCTGCTGCGCCAGCTCCTCGACGATCCCGAGCTCACGGGGGTCTCCTGTGTGGTCCTCGACGAACTCCACGAGCGCAACCTCGACGCGGACGTCTGCCTGGCGCTCCTCGAAGAGCTTCAGCGACTGCGCCGCCCGGAGCTCCGCCTCGTCGCGATGAGCGCCACGCTCGATGCCGGAGCCGTGGCCCAGTACCTCCACGACGCGCCCCGAGTGCAGAGCGCGGGCCGCACGTATCCCGTCGAGGTGCGGCACGCTCGTCAACCCGACGAGCGGCCCTTGGAGAAGCAGGTCCGCAGCGCGGTCCGTGAGGCGCTCGAGCGGGAGGGCGACGTGCTCGTGTTCCTCCCGGGTGCCGCGGAGATCCGCCGCTGCGGAGAGGCCCTCGCCGAGCTCCCCGGCGAGCTGGACGTTGTCTCCCTGCACGGCGACCTCCCCCTCGAGGAGCAGGCGCGGGTGGTCAGTCCCTCCGAGCGGCGGCGGGTGGTGCTCGCCACCAACGTCGCGGAGAGCTCCGTCACCATCCCCGGAGTGGGGACCGTGATCGACAGCGGTGTCGCCCGCGTGGCTCGACACTCCCCCTGGACGGGACTGAGCAGCCTCGAGCTCGAAGAGATCAGCCAGGCCCGCGCCACCCAGCGTGCGGGGCGCGCCGGGCGAACCCGAGCGGGCGTGGCCGTGCGCCTCTACACGGCGGGGAACTTCTCCGCCCGCCCGGTGCAAGACGCGCCCGCCATCGAACGAGAAGACCTGAGCGGCGTCGTGCTCCAGCTCGCGAGTCGAGGCGACACGAGCGGCCTGCGCTGGCTCACGGCGCCCCCCGACACCTCCTGGCGAGCCGCCGTCACTCTGCTCGAGACCTTGGGCGCCCTGCGGAGCGGCCGTCTCACGGAGGTGGGCCGGCGCATGCTGCGGCTCCCGCTCCACCCGCGCCTGGCCCGCTTGCTCGTCGAGGGCGAGGAGCGCGGCTGCGCCGAGCGCGCGTGTCTGGCGGCGGCGCTCCTCTCCGAGCGAGACCTGCGCCGCGAGGCTCGGATCCGCTTCGGCGCCGCGGATCGACGGCTCGGCGCCAGCGGCGACTCGGACTTGCTCGACATGATCGAGCGCTTCGAGGAAGCGGCCCGCGCCAGATGGTCCCGCCAGGCACTCGCCCAGCTCGACCTGGATCCCGCCACCACCCGCGCCGTGGACCGCCTGGCGCAACAGCTCCGGCGCCAGATCCAGCGTTTCAGGGCGCGCACCGAGGCGCAGGCAGACGGGGCGGATCAGGACGAACTGCTCGCCCTCTGCGTCCTGGCCGCCTTCGGCGACCGAGTCGCGCAGCGGCGCGGGGACGGGCGTGAGCTGCTCTTGGCGAACGGCAGCACCGCGGTGCTCGCGGAGACCAGCGTCGTCCACCGAGCTCCCTGGCTCGTCGCCCTCGCGGCGGATCGCGCCCAGGGCAAACGAGGCGGCGCGATCGTCCGCGTCGCGAGCCGCATCGAGCCCGACTGGCTCGTCGATCTCCACCCCGATCGGCTCGAGCTCGACGAGAGCCTCTCCATCGAGGGCCCCGACGAGCGTGTCGAGCGCACGAGCCGCCTCCGGTTCGGGCGACTCGTGCTCGACGAGAGCCGCGCTCGCGCGGCGCCCGGACCCGAGGTGGCCGAGGTGTTGTCCAGGGCCGCGCGCGCCAAGGGCCTGGCCTTCGTGGATCCCGGCGACTCGCTCACCTCGCTGCAGGAACGACTGCGGCTCCTCCAGGAGCAGGGCGTCCTCGAACCGACGCCCGATCTCGACGAGATCGCGACGAAGGGTCTCGAGCTCGGCTGCGCCCAGGTGACGTCCCTCGCGGAGCTCGCAGAGCTCGACCTCGGTCAGCTCGTCCTCGCCACGCTCCCCAGCGCGACCGCCCGCGACCTCGCCGCGCACGCGCCGCTCCGCACCCGTCTCCCGTCGGGACGGGAGCTCCCGATCCACTACGAGCCCGGAAGGCCTCCGTGGATCCAGTCTCGTCTCCAGGATTTCTTCGGTCTCGTCGAGACCCCGCGGATTTGTCGAGGCCAGCTCCCTCTGCAGGTCCACCTGCTGGCGCCGAACCAGAGGGCCGTCCAGGTCACCACGGATCTGGGAGGCTTTTGGGAGCGCCACTATCCGGGCATCCGCAGGGAGCTGATGCGCCGCTACCCGAAGCATCCCTGGCCGGAGGACGGCCGCAACGCGACACCTCCGCCGCCGCGCCCTCCACGACGGCGCTGATGATTTCTTCGGGCCCTCCTCCGACGACCCGGTGACGCTCGACACCTCCCCCGGAGCTCCCCTGCCCCGCTTCACCCGCTCCGCCCCCTTCGAGCCACCCGACCTTCGCTCCCCGATTCCGTCCTTGCTCCGGCGCCCAGCGCGGGCACGCTTGTTGAGGGGGGGGAGCCATGCCACAGGGGAACGCAAAGGCCCGACCGGAAGACGACGCGATCGATCGCCGACGCCTCGGGACCTATCTCAACGACCACCTGATGGGCGCGACCGCCGGGGGCCGCGTCGCCCGACGCTCCGCGGAGGCGAACGCCGGCACGGAGTACGGCCGAGTCCTGAGCTGGCTCGCCGACGAAATCGACGAGGAGCGCGAGACGTTGAGACGCGTCATGGCCGCCCTCAATCTCCCGGAGAACCCGTTCAAGAAGCTCACCGGAGTGCTTCTGGAGCGCGCTGGCTCACTCAAATTGAACGGGCAGATCGTCGGCTACTCCCCGCTGAGTCGCTTGCTCGAGCTGGAAGGCCTGGTCATCGGTGTCCTGGGAAAGCGTTGCCTGTGGCAGACGCTGGAGGTCCTCGCGACGAAGGAGCCGGCGCTCGGCGCGTTCGATTTCCCCGACCTCCAGGCGCGCGCGGGGCGGCAACTCTCGCGCCTCGGCCAGCTGCGACTCGACGCACGCCTGCCCGCCTTCGAGAGCACGCCCGCTCCTTCGCGGGCGTCGGAGCGCACGTCGACCGGCGCACGGAGCAGCGCCACCAAGGACACGTCGCACACCACGGGGCAACCGCTCCCCCCGCTCCGCCCCACCTTCGACCTGAGCCGCGCGTCGAAGCGCGACGGCGGCGCCGAGCGACGAACCGGGGAGGAACGACGGCAGCGGATGATCTTCACGTCCGCCGCCGCCGATCGGCGCTCCGGCACCGACCGGCGCTCTTCGTCACCGGGCCCCGCGTGACTCCGTCTCCGCCGTGTGACGTCGGCTCCGTGTGACGTCGCTCCGTGTGACGTGGAAGCCGACTCCGCAAGGTGACTCCGCGCTTCGGTGTGACGGTCACCGTTGGCACAAATCTATCCCAGCACTGCACCGTTCGACGGATGTTCTCCTGGGCGACACGAAGACACCGCGCTTCGTTCGCCCTCAAGTAGGTGAACATCCACGCCTCCTCCGTCGTCATCGACAAATCGATGAGGTCATGACACAGCATGCACCCAGCATGCGCCCACTTCGCCGGTCATTTTCCCTACATTTACCTTCCTCCGATCGTCTTGCGCGCGGCGGCGAACGCCGTCCCCTGCGCGGGCGAGCGTTCGTCGTCGCAGCCTCGTTCTCCCTCTTGGGCGTCGCGTGCTCGTCGCAAACGCCCCCTCCCCAGCCTCCACAGACCGCCTCGACGGAAGCCGTGCCCGCGCCGCCCGATGAGGATTGCGTCGAGACCGAAGAGGTACAGCGGACCCTCGCCGCCCGCAGGCACGGCATCCTCGCCTGCTACGCGGATGCGGTCGCCCTCGATCCGATGCTCCGTGGCACCGTCACGTTGGCGTTCGTGATCCCACCGTCGGGCAAGGTGGAGCGGGTCGACATCGCGCAGAGTGATCTCGAAAACGAAGCGCTCCACGCCTGCATCACCAAGGTGGCCAGCGGCATGGAGTTCGCTCAGGAGACGTGCAGCCTGCCCCGGGACATCGAGTACAGCGTCCGCCTGAAGCGCGGCTCGAGCGAGTTCGTCAGCAGCATCGACTGACGAACCCGCGGCTCACGGGGTCAGCTTGCCCTTGAGCTGATGGAGCAGCTGGAGCGCCTCGATCCCGGACAATCGATCGAGATCTGCGTGCCTCAACAAATCGAGCGCCTCGCGCTCCCCGCGGGGGGGCGCGGGGGCGTCGAAGAGCCCCAGCTGCGCCTTGCTCTCGCGTCGCTGGGGACGGTGCCGCCCCGCGGCGCCACGCCCCGACTCGAGCTCCTCCAGCAGAGCGCGCGCCCGGGCGAGCACCGGCTCCGGCAAGCCCGCCAGCTTGGCGACGGCGACGCCGTAGCTGCGGCTCGCGGCGCCGGGCACGAGGCGATGCAAGAACACGACGTCGTCGTCGAGCTCGCGGGCACTCACGCTGTAGTTGCGACAGTGACGGCTCGCCTCCCCCAGCTCCGTGAGCTCGTGATAGTGGGTGGCGAACAAGGCGCGGCAGCCGACGACCTCTTCGAGGTGCTCCGCCACTGCCCAGGCGATGGCGAGGCCGTCGAAGGTGCTCGTGCCGCGCCCGATCTCGTCGAGGATGACGAAGGAGCGCGCGGTCGCGTGCTTGAGGATCTGCGCGGTCTCGCGCATCTCCACCATGAAGGTGCTCTCCCCCCGGGCGAGATCGTCGCTCGCGCCGACCCGCGACAGGATCCGATCCACCAGGCCGATGCGCGCGTAGCGGGCCGGGACGTAGCTCCCCATCTGCGCCAAGACGATGATGAGGGCGCACTGCCGCAGGAACGTGCTCTTCCCGGCCATGTTCGGGCCCGTGATCAGCCAGAGTCGCTCCGCCGCGAGATCCTGGGACAGATCGTTGGGGACGAAGCGACCCGCGGCCGCCAGACGCTCCACCACCGGGTGACGACCGTCGCGGATCTCGAGGCGATCGGACTCGTCCACCTCCGGGCGGCGGTAGTCGTACTCCGTGGCCACCTCCGCCAACGCCGCGGCGACGTCGAGCTCCGCCAGGCGATCCGCCAAGCGTCGAATGCGCTCGGCGGCTGCGCCGACCTCGGCGACGAGCGACCCGAGCAGCTCGAGCTCCCGCTCCCGGTGACGCTCCTCGGCGCTCGCGATGCGATCCGCGAGCTCGTCGAGGTCGTCCGTCGTGTAGCGCTCGCCGCCGGCCACGGTCTGCTTTCGGCGCCACGCGGACGGGGTCTTGGCGACGTGGGTGCGGCTGACCTCGATGTACCAGCCGAAGACCCGCGTGAACTTGACCTTCAGGCTGGGGATGCCGGTCTCCTCCCGCAGGGCGGACTCGAAGGCGACGATGCGCTCCGTCCCGCTCCGGCGTAGGGCGTCCAGCTCGTCCAGCTCGGCGTCGAAGCCGCGGGCGAAGATCGCCCCCTCCTTCGCCTGGGCCGGGGGGCGCTCCGTGAGCGCGCGGGTCAACAGCTCGCCGACGTCCTCGACGAGGTCGATGGGGCGGTCCAAGCCCAGAGCGCCGCGGCAGGCCTCGTCCTTGAGGGAGTTCAGCCACTCGAACACCGCCCGTCCCGCGGCCAGCCCGTCGCGCACGGCCCCGAGGTCCCGCGGCGTCGCCTCGCCCAAGGCCGCGCGCATGGCGAGGCGCTCGAGATCCGTTCCGGCGGAGAGCGCCTTCCTGACCTCCGTCCGCAGGGGGGCGTCCACGACGAAGGTCTCCACCTGGTCGAGTCGGCGTCGGATCGGATCGACCTCGATCAGGGGCGCCAGCAGACGCTGCCGCAGCAGCCGCGCTCCGCCGGCGGTCTTGGTCCGGTCGAGGACGCCGAGCAGGGTCGTCGCGCGCCCCCCTCCCACGGACTCGACGAGCTCCAGGTGCGCCTGCGCCGCACGATCGAGGCGGAGCACGCGGGTGGGATCCCACACCCCGATGCTCCGGATCGCCAGCTCCTTGCCCGGATAACAGCTGCGCGCATAGCGGAGCACGCGCGCCACCGCGTGGCCCGCCGCTGGCGCGACGTCCGCGAGCTCTGCCTCACGCCCCCGCAGACACTCCGCGACCTCCGTCTCTTCGATGGCGTCGTCGACGCGCACGGGCGCCGCGCCGAGCACGCCGCGGAGGGCGCTCACGGCGTCATCGACCCAATCGGCCATCGCCGCGTCGTGGCCCACGAGCACCTCGCGCGGCGCCGCGCGCCCGAGCTCGGCGAGGGCGCCCGCGAGATCGGCGACGACCGCCGCCCGCAGCTCACCCGTGGAGACGTCCAGCAGGGCGACGCCGACGCCGCCGGGGCGGAGCTCGAGAGAGCACAACCAGTTGTTGGTCGTCGCCTCGAGGTGCGCGAGCTCCGTGACGGTGCCGGGCGTGATGATGCGGACCACCGCCCGAGGCACGATCCCCTTGCACTTGGCGGGATCGGCCATCTGCTCACAGACGGCGACCTTCTCCCCCCGCTCCAGGAGCCGCGCGATGTACCCGGGCGCGGCGTGGTGGGGCACCCCGCACATGGGCACCTCGTCGGGCTTGCCCTTGTTGCGGCTCGTCAGGGTCAGATCGAGCAGCCGCGAGGCGCGGACCGCGTCCTCCCCGAACATCTCGTAGAAGTCGCCGAGGCGGAAGAAGACGATCGCATCCGGGCACGCCTCCTTGGCGGCGGCATGCTGCTGCATGACGGGCGTCAGCCGACCAGCCATCGCCACTCCCTCAGAAGAAGCTGGTGAGGAGGCCCACCCCCCGCAGGCTGAGCAACATCAGCCCGCGATCCTGGGAGTCGACCACCGCGAGGAACTCGAACCCCGGCACGCTCGTGATCGCCACGGGGAGGATCACGTTCGTGTTGCTGGTGAGGGGCATCGCCAGCGGCGCGAAGCCCCCGACCACCTCGTAGGCGTAGGTCATGTCTCGCAGGCTCGGCTCGAGCCCCCGATAGATGACGAAGCGCGCCGTGAGGCCATCGTGAATGCACTCCGACGCGGGACCACCCGGGCGCACGGGGCCGGTCGCGGCGTCGTAGACACAGATCGCGTCGTCCTCCCCGGCCCGGCCCACGGCGCATCCGGGCGGCAACGGCTCGTCCGGCTCACCCGCGCCCAAGGCGGGGCACCCCTCGGTGGAGCTGGAGATCTCGAAGACGCGCCCCTGTTCCTGCGGCCGCCACGGAGCGCAGTCGCGGACGCAGCGGAGACCGTCCTCCGTGGCCACCGCGCGCACAGTGTGCCGGAACCCGGACACGCTCCCCCGCACGACCCACTGTCCACCGGCGCGGACCCGGTAGGAGAGCTCGTCGGGGAAACAACAGGCGATGAGCTCCGGCGCCGCACCTCCGGGTCGAGGCTCGAGCAGGAGACGATCTTGGTAGGCCGCGGTGATGCGGAGGTCCCGCGCCGCGGGGAGCTCCCCCTCATTGTCGAGCTCATCGAGCTCGCCGACCCCGAACACGGACGAGCACAGCTCGTAACCTCCTCCGCCGCCGCAGGTCGCGCCCGCTCCACGCCAGTAGCTGTCCCTGCTCGGGCGCAGCCGGCTCGTGATCTGGACGTAGTCGCCGTGACGTTCGGCGAACTCGTCGAGCTGCGCTCCCTCGAGGCCGAAACGCTCCACCCCGACCTCGCGGGTGAGCTCGAGATCCTGAACACCGAGCTCACAGAACAGGGCGTCCTGATCCGAGAGCAGCGCGGTGGCGCCGTCGACCTCGAGCACGCCCGCGGGGCGTTCTGCCGCCAGCGGGCCTTCGTAGGTGACCGTGACGGTCTCCTGTGTGGGATAGGAGCGCGGATCGACCTGAGGCAGGGCCAGGGACGCCTGCTCCGCCAGCGTCGGATCCAACACCAGATCGTCCCGCCCCACGCCGCTCGTGCGCAAGGTCACGCCGACGAAGGTCTGGGCGGGGACGGGCTCGCCACCGGGGACCGGGTTGTCGAAATCGACGGCCGCCATCAGCGGGTTCACCTGCCCCTGGGGTAGCAGGTTGCTCAGGGGGAGCCCCCGACCGTACCGGGTCAAACGCGGCAGGGCGCGCAGGGAGGGCGCCCCGATCCCCGACTGCTGCGTCGTCGCGACGAGGCGCGCCGAGCGGGCCCTGTGGGGCACCACGGCGCGACAGCTCGTCTCACCGCTGACGGTGCGCACACCGTTGAGCAAGAAGGGCTCCGCCCGGTCGTCTCCGGCGCACCCGCGGAAGTCGAACACGTTGGCGGTGTTCGTCGACGTCGGTCGCCGGCAGGCAGCGTCGTAATCCTCCACGTCGACGACGGCGACGCGGCCGTTGCTCAGCAGGACGAACCCGAAGACGCCCCGCAGCGCCGACGGGCGCGCGCCGCGGGCCATGTCGCTCGTGGTGCGGTAGCGCGCCGCGGGCGAGTCGACGTCGATGTCGGGGTCGGGATCACACGCGATCCCCATCTGGATCTCGCCCGTGACGAGGTCGGGGACGGGGAGATCGTGCTTGGCGAAGGCGACGTCCTTCGCTGGCGCGCTGAACTCGAGCCGATCCGGAGGTTCGTCCGGGACCAGCGCCGAGTGTTCGCGCACGAGGGGCGTGCGCGAGGCGCGGCCCGGCGTGACGTCGAAGATCATCACGCTCGCCGTCGTTTCCCCACGCTCGTCCACGGCGTAGACGAACTGCTCGCCGGTGCTGGTGACCGGGCTGACGGCCACCTTCGTCGTGGTGACCACCCGGCTCGGGTCGAGCAGGGACGTCGCCACCAGAGGGGGGAGCTCCTGGGGAGCGCATCCGCTCGTCACGTCGAGCACGTGCACCAGCGGCCCTCCGCGATCGGCCACGAAGAGGCGACCGTCTCGCTGCGCCATCCCCGCAGGACGCGACTCGAAGGCCGCCACGGGCCCGTACTCTTGCAGAGGCTCGGTGCAGCCCTCGACGACGAGATCCGCCGGGAGCGGCTGACGCACGACCTCCGGCAGCGAGTTCTGGAGCGGCACGACCGCCTCGGGGATGCAGGGCTCGTAGCTGCCCGGCGCCCGGTTCATGATCTCCTGCGCGTCGAACACCGCGATCTGCCCCCACTCGGGGAGGGCGACCGCCAGCTTCGGGCGTCCGTTCTCCTGGCGCAGGTCAGCGCCGCACTCGTAGCTCGCGGAGATCGGCTCCTGCAGCTCCGCGGTGTACTCGTCGCCGCAGGTCTCCCGCAGACGTCCCGAGGCGTCCGGAGGATCGACGAGGATCTGCATCTCTCCCGGCGCCGTGGGCAGCGAGCACGCGGGCCAGGTGGTCAGGTCGCGGGTGGCCTCTGCCTCCTCGTCGGCGGTCTCCGGGCGGGGCGGCAGAATGCACTGGGTGGCGAGCCCGAAGATGCCTGCCCGTCCCGGCTCGGCGACCCCCACGAAGCTCGCGGTCCCGCCGGGCGTGCTGACGATGTCGACGGGCTTCGCGCCCACGCGGAGCGGAGTGATCCCCGGGCTGGAGCGCTCCATGTCGATCACCCCCGCGACCCCGCGCCCGCCGGTGACGCGCACGACCGCGACCTCCGCGGTGATGGTCTGGGTGACGAGCGCGTAGAGCTCGTGGCTCGGGTTGGCCGTGGAGACCCCACCGCTCGACAGGCGCGCTCCCTCCGGGCAGTCGCCGAGAGGGCGCCCGCGGCCATCGGGGCCGACACACACGAAGGTCGTCTTGCCGCTGGCGCGCAGGGACCGCACCGGCGCCTGCTCCGGCGGTTGCCGACATCCGACGATGGCGAGGACGGCGCACGCGGCCCACAGCCAGATCTGCATCTTGCGGCTTTGCATCACTTCGAAGCTCGGGGAGGACGGGGTGTGCCGATCGACGCGATGAGCGCCCCGTAGTTCCAAGGAGAGCGTTGATCGAGGCTCACGACGCCGATGTAGGAGTCCGTGAAGTGGGCGACGTAGGCCAGCGGTCGCTCCCGATCGAAGGCCAGGGCGTGCGGGCCACGCCCGGTCGAGATCTCCGCCTCGATGCGTCGCTCCTCGGGGTCGTAGACGTAGATGAGGTTCGAGTCGAAGCACAGCACGAAGATCCTGCGCTCCGGGCGTCCCTCCGGGGTCCCGTCGTCGACGAGCACGTTTCCTACGACGACGCGGGAGGGCCCGGCGGTGAGCGGGATGCTATCGTGGAAGGTGGGCAAGTCCCGGGGCTCGCCGGTCGCGGTCACCTCCCGCGTCCGCCCGACGATCAGGCTCGGCGGGGTGCGGTTCGCGACGTAGACGTCGAGCGGCAGCCGCTCCGCCTCCGCCAGGCAGCCGTCACGCTCCTCCGCCGGCAGCTCGTCGCAGACGGCGCGCGCGCGCGGACGGGGATCGTCGATCGCGATCCCGCGGGAGTCGACCCCCAGCGTGTTCACGGTCAGCGGCGTCTCGGCCACGTCGACCAGACGCGAACGCCGGGAGTCGTCCTCTCCGAGGAACCGCAGCAAATTCACCTGCGCCGCGTTCCGGAAGGTGACCAGAAAGCCCGGAGCCTGCTCCGCCACCGATCCTTCCGACAGGAGCCGGGGGGGCACGGCGGCGACCCCGATGGGGCGGTTGGGCAACCCGGACTCGACGTAGGCCAGGCGCGGCCCGTTCGCCCAGTCGTTGGTGAACGCGGACACCCGTCCCCCCACCTGATGGGCAACGACGAGCACGCGGCCGTCCTCGGTGGCGTCGATGCCGAAGGGCTCCGTGGGCAGCTCGCTCCGCTCCTCCGTCTCGGCGTCGGGGTTGTCCCCGACGCGGTGCTTCGCGTCACAGCTTCCGCCGTCGCGCTCCTGCCCGCAGTCGAGGGCGCCGCCGTCGACGTCGATCCAGTGCAGCGAGCGGTCGCTGCGCACGGGGATGAAGAGGCGCTGCGGCGCACCCGGCTCTTCTCCCGCGGGGCGCGTGCGGAGCACCGCGTCCGTCGCGAAGGCCGAAATCGTGACGACCTGCTCGAGCAGGGAGCCGCCGCCATCTGGCGGGTCCAGGAGGGAGATGGGCGCGCAGCGGCCGGGGGCGACGGCGCGCTCGCTCGGCGTCTGCTCGCGGAGGTCCCCACAGGGAGACGCCTGTCGGTTGGGTACGCAGAAGAAGCTCGCGGTCCCGCCGTTGTCCGCGGTGGGGCCGGACGCGTCCTGCCCCACGTCGCAGATCTCGCCCGCCTCACAGTGCGCGTCGCTCGAGCAGACCCGCGGCACGATCTCACGGAGACGCCCGAGGCGCACGCTCTGGACGGTGCCACCGTTGAACTGGAGATCGAAGTCGCTGTTGACCACGTACAGCCACTCGGAGCTCTCGTCGACGGCGAGGGCGACGGGGAAGTAGAGCTGATCGGTGGGCGGCGCGATGCCATCCCCCGCCGGAACACACGCGGCGAGCACCGCGGCCGCCGCGAACCAGCTGCGCCCGAGGCGCGCGGCGACGCTCCGGCCACGCGCTGTCCCGGCCGCCGCTCGCGGCGCGAACGCTCGAGAGGGCCGCGCCGGGCGCGACGACGGAACCCCCGCGGGGGTGGGAATCGATGAGGTGGGTCGCATGTGCTTGCAGGCACCGGCACGGCTGAGGTCGAGCCCCGTTGCTCGGCCGTCCACGGCGAGCGGAGCCTAGTGCACCGCTCTCCGCAAGAGGAAGGTCTCACCCCCACAAAACCCACCTGCTGCCACGGGCACCGCCCCCACGCGAGCTGCCGGCGCCGCCTCCGGAGCCACGGTTCCGCTCCTTCCCGCGGGCACGGGCGAGCCTCCCGACGCCGAGCCTCCGCCGGCACTGGACGCACGCTGCGCGCGCCCCCCAGATGGAACGATTCGGGCGCCCCACATGGGAGCGCCCGAAGGAACCCGGCCCCGAAAGGAAACGGCCGAAGGAACGACGTCAGAGACCGATGCCGAAAACCGGCGGAGTCAGACGAGGTCGAAGATGACCACCCCGCGCTCCGTCACCTCCTCATCGTCACGCCGAGGGCGCGGGGCCTGAGGAAGCGGGGCCCGTTCGAGAGGAAGTTCCAGAACCGGCCGTTCGAGCTGGCTTCGCCGCTCTTCTTCTTCACGGCGTCGGATCTGGTCGATGATGAACGGAGGGAGCATAACGCACCTCGTCGGGCTGGGGGTTGCTTCTCGGATTCGACGGAACCTAGTTGCCTCTTCAAGTAATGTAGCCAGCCGAAGGATCGGGTCAAGGCGCGGGCCCGTTTCGCTCACGCTCCGAGCCCCCGCGCCCCGTATCGAACCTGCATCGACCATCGCACTGCAGCAACCACTGCGAACGAACGCGCGCCAGTCGCCGCCACGACCCACGTAGGCTGACTCACTACTGGCACCGACCTTCGACCCTGGACGGCGCCTCCCCTCCCCAACTTAAGTTCAATCTGCCACCCCGCGCAGCATGTGCAAGGCCCGCTCCTCCGTCTCCTCGTCCGACCCCGAGAGCCCGATCGGCTCGACGGATGATCGGTCGAGCGTCGTGTCTTCCATCGGGACGCCTCCGCGGCGCCTGCCCTCGTTCGAGGGGGCTCCATGGATGACTCCAGGGGGGACGGCCTGCGTCGCCGAGAGCAGCGTCGACGACAGCAGCGTCGACGACAGCAGCGTCGACGA
>JAAZAA010000082.1 GCA_012514535.1 Myxococcales bacterium
GGCCTCATCGCGGTCACGGGCGGTGGTCGCGAGCCAGCGCAGCCCCCCTCCGCCCCCTCGACGCGCCTCCCGCCTTCCCCGCCCGGAGATCCGGTGACAGGATTCCGCCTCCTCGGGACCAGCGTCTCCCCACGACGAAGGAACACGCCATGGCCGCAGCGCTTCGGGACGTCCTCCTCCAACAGTTCGACACCGCGTGGATGCTCACGAACTACCACCTGGAGACGCTCACGACGGACGAGTGCCTCTGGCGCCCCGCGGCGCGCGGACTCCACGTCCATCAGCTGCCGGACGGTCGCTGGCAAGCGGGCTGGCCCGACCACGAAGGCTACGATCTCGGGCCCTCGAGCATCGCCTGGCTGACGTGGCACCTCGTTTTCTGGTGGTCGATGGTGCTCGACCACTCCTTCGGTGAGGCTCGACTCAGCCGCGAGGACGTCTTCTGGCCGGGCTCCGCGGACGCGGTCCGCACGGAGATCGCCCGCCTCGAAGCCGACTGGCGAAAGGCGCTCACGGATCTGACGGACGACGACCTGCGCTCGTCTCGGCGCAGCCGCTGGCCCCTCGTCGATCGCCCGTTCCACGACGTCGTGGCCTGGCTCACGGTCGAGCTCTCGAAGAACGCCGCCGAGATCGGCTACGCGCGCTTTCTCTACGCCGCGCGCTCGACGTAACACCGGGGCTCGGCGCCCCTCACGCCACCTCGACGCACCCCGAGCTCCGACGACGCCCCCGCTGCTCGGTGCGGTTCCGGGCCAGCTCCGTGCGGTTCCGGGCCAGCTCCGTGCGGTTCCCGGTCAGCTCGGTGCGTGCCGCATCGCCGCCCGACAGGATTGCGTGACCAGGGGAACCCCCTATGCTGCCCGAGATTTTTCGGAAGCCCCTGTTTCTTCTGCCAGAAAGGTCTCTGATGACACGGAGCGTTGGTACTGCTGCCCTGTTGTGCGCCGCCCTGTTCGCGCTGGGCTGCGACAAAAAGGATGACTCTGGCTCCTCCGCGGGGGGCCCCTCCGCCCCGAAGGACTCCGCGACGGAGGCCCTGCAGGCAGCGAACGCGGAGTCCGGCGGGCGGCTCTTCGACAAGTCCTTGACCAAGAAGGCCTGCGAGCTGCTCAGCCCCGAGCGCGTCGGCGAGACCTTCGGCATCCCCGCCGCCGAGCTCCGCCCGATCAGCGCGATGGGGTGCACCTACCGGTGGGAGAGCAAGGGAGCCGACGAACCGACGCGCCTCGACGCGCGCTTCTCCATCATTCAGGTTCACGCAAACGCGGCGAGCGCCAAACAGTGGTTTGCTAACGCGACCAAGGGCATGAGCCAGAAAGAGGTCAAGGACGCGATGGCCGCGGTCACCCGCGCCACGAAGGAGCGCGAAGAGGTCGACACCAAGGCCAAGGAGAAGACGGTGGACCTGATGGGCGGCGCGATCGGTGACGCCGCCGGCGCCGGCGGCTTCCAGTTCGAGACGGTCGACGGCGTGGGCGACGAAGCGCGGCTCGCCCTCTCCGATGGCGCTTTGTGGGTGCGCGCCGGCAACCTGACGTTCGTGATCTCCGCCTACCACGGCCCGCCAGCGCCCAAGCCCGATCTGAAGGGCGTCGGCTTGCAGGAGATGGCCAAGGCGGCCCTGGCAGCGGATCGTGAGTGGGTCAAAAAGACGCTGTCGAAGCGGAGAGAAGACGCCTCCAAGCTCGTCGCCGTCCTCCTGAAGGCGCTGCCCTGATCGGACGGAAGCTGCTCTAGAAGGAGGCCGGCGTCTCCTCTGTCCGAAGCGTCGGCGCGATCACCGTCACAGGTTGAGGTGGAAGTCGCAGAGGCGTAGAGTCCCTCTCTGCTGGAGGGATTATCGCATGAGCCAACACACACGGAACTGGAGCCTGGGGTTCGTTGCCGCTCTCATGGCGCTGAGCGTAGGTGCCTGCCACGGCAGCGGAGGTTCGGACGACGCTACCACCGCCTGCCATGCCTATGCGGACAAGCTGCGGTCGTGCGGACTCATGAGCTCGGGTGTGGTCGACTGTGGAAGCGGCTCCGCCCGAGAGTTCCGCTGCTTTCAGCAATGCGCAAACGCCGCGAGCTGCTCCGCCCTCAGCACGGCGCTCTGTTCGGACGAGGAGACGCCTGAGGGAGAGGCCTTCGTGGGATGCGCGTTCGACTGCCTGGCCTCTCGTCCTCAGGAGGCAGAGTTTTCCTGTAGGAACGGCTCGTCCATTCCCGCGGCGTGGCAGTGTGACGGCCACGAGGACTGTAGCGATGGAAGCGACGAAGCCGGCTGTCCGACGTTCCGTTGCACTGACGGGGAGACGGTGCCCGAGTCATTCCAGTGCGATGGCTTCGAGGACTGCGCCGACGGGAGCGACGAAGCCGGCTGTCCCGAGTACGCGCACATCGTCTGTACCGAAGACGAGCCCCCGAGCCACCGGTAGCCGGGTCAACCGCGGTACCATCGTGCTGCCCCGCTCGATGGGGAGCGGATGCCGTTCGTGGCGTGATCGGCGGCGTCAGCGCCCGAGGAGGTGCCCTTCGAGGACGCGGAGGTGGCTCTCCGCGTCGTTCCAGACGGCCACCAGGTGCTCGCCACGCAGGTGCACCTGGGCCGTCCACAGGGGCGCTCCATCGAGGGGCACGTGCACGCGCCGGGCGGAGTCCGGTGTGATGAGCAGGAGGTCGTCCTTCTCGACGTCGATGGCGACGAGCGCGCCCGCGTCCATGCGGACCCCGGTCACCAAGGTCGAGAGCTCCTGCGTCCCCAGCACGCTCCCGTCGCGATCGAGAAAGGTAAACGTGTGCGCGCCGTCCTCCTGCAAGACGACGCGCTCGTCGTCGCAATGAAGACCGCCCTGCTCCCGCTCGAACGGCCCAACGACGAGCTGCGCCTCCTCCGGCGCGGACGCATCGATCCGCACGAGGCTCGTTCCCGCGGCGTCGAGGGCGTACATGAAGCCGGCGCAAGGCCCCTGGAACCAGGGGTACACGCCCGCTACCAGGCTGCCCGCGGGTCGCTCCCTCGAGGGTTCGTCGGGCTGGACATCGATGGTCGCGACGTACGTCACGTCGGGGTTCGACCAGAGATCCCACCAAGAGGTGAAGTAGCGCCCCGTCACGTCGCCCGCGAACTGGAGTTGGCGCCGAACGAACGGCGCCTCTCGCTCCGCAGCGGACAGCTCATGAATCCGCCTGTCGCTCGTGCTGCCGAGCTCGAACTCCCGCCACCCCCCATCGTCACTCAGGAGCCACCGTGCTCCCCGAGCCTGACGAAGCTGAAGGTCTCGCGAGTCACTCTGCGGCCCTGGGATGACTTCCCAGGAGCCGGGGTCGCCGAGGGCCGGTCCGACGATCCACTCGTGCCGTCCGTCGCCCAAGGAGACGAGCGCGTGGGGCCGCGTCCCCGCAACGCTCACGCCCAGCGCTTGGGGTGAGTGCACGACTCCCGTGGGGCTGGCCATGGTCCCCGAGGCGTCCCGCATCCACTGGATCGTCACGCCGCCGGACGGGTACTCCCCGTCGAGGAACGCCGTCATCGCGGTCAGCCCTCGTAGTCCACCGACATCCCGCGCTCCGATCGCCACCGACGGCTCGTAGCCCTGCACCCAAGCGAGCAAGTGCCGGAAGTCAGCGTCCTCCGGGTCTCTCTCATCGACCGGAGCGCACGGGGTGGGATCGGCTCGCCACGCACAAATGGCTTGCAGGCGCCCGCCGCCCGCCCCTTCCAAGGCGGGCTCCCACGTGTACTCGACGAGGAGCTGGGCTCCATCGGGGGAGAACCCCAGGCGAGGAGAGCCATACTGCCCCGGGAACGGCTGCTCCACGTCGCGCACCCGCTCGACGCTACCGTCCTCGGCGATGCGGAAATGCGCGAGCGTGGCGCCCTCCAGGATGACGGCCTCGAGCCCCTCGGGGCCGAAGAAGAGCGCTGGAGGGTCCATCCCCTCCGTCGGGAGCTCGACCGCCAATCGTTCGTCCCCCGAATCGAGGAGCACGGTCACCTTTTGGCAACCGAGACCCACCGCCCAGCGCTCGTCCGTCGCGGCCAGGGAGACGCGGCCCCAACAATCTTCGAGCTTCTCTTCCTCGGATCCGTCGCGGAGAAAAACGCCCTCCCCCGAGGTGTAGACGACGAGCTCACCTCCTCGGGCCGCCGCGAACTCCCGGACCGACGCGCCGACGTGCGTCCGCTGGAGCACGTTCCCCTCGAGATCGAGGTCGACACGGACGAGCTCCGAAGCGACCGCCATGCCCATGCTCTGAAGCAACGCGAACCCACCCGGCCGCGGCAGGAGCAGCAGCTCGTAGATCGCGTCCGCGTACTTCGGCAGGAGATGTCCCTCCCCTCCCAGCGTCAGGGGGCCCGGGACGGGGCCGACCACCGCACGGTCGATCCAGACGCCGTCTCTGGTTCGGCTCGCGACGAGGAGCACCCCCTCGGACAGGGCAGCGCTCACCTGGATCGTACCCGGCGACGCTTCGTGCGTGAGCACTTCCCGGATCTGCTGGAAGGTGAGCTCCCCGTGTTGCTCTGGCTGCTCTGGCTGCTCTGGCTGCTCTGGCTCCCCGTGCTGCTCCTGCGGCCCCGGCGACCCCGGCTCGTCGCCCTCCGGCGAGCGACTCACCAGACCGCAGCCAACGACGCACGGGGCCCCCAAGACCAGAAGAACCCAGTGTCCCATCCAGCGCGCCGGCATACGACCACTCAGGCAACCTCCGCGCCATCCCCCACCGTCCCCGATCGCCCAGAAAACTTCGCCTCTCTCTCTCGACGGTCCCCCCCGTTGGGCACCGTAGTGCTCACCTAGGAGCACTCGAAGAACCAGGTTGGGCGAGGAGAGTGCTCTGCCTTCACCCCGAGCACTCAGCCAGCTCGCCTCCGAACCGCTCGGAGCTCGATCCGCACCGTCGTGAAGTCGATCCGCAGCGCCCGAAATGTCCCCCGCACCGCGGGAATCCTCGTCCGCACCGCCAGGAACCCGATCCGCACCGCGCCGGAGCCGATCCGCATCACCCCGGGCCCGATCCGCATCGCCCGGGAACCGATCCGCACCGCCCCGGAGCCGATCCGCATCACCCCGGAGCCGATCCGCACCGCCCCGGAGCCGATCCGCATCACCCCAGGCCCGATCGGCATCGCCCGGGAACCGATCCGCATCGACCGGGGCCCGATCCGCACCGCGGGCCCCCTTGGTCCAACGGCCCGGAGCGCGTCCAGCGCGCCCCGGAGCCCGCTCTCAGTGCACTGCCGCGCGGAGCGGGAGCTGCTGGACGAGGCCAGCTTCGAAATCCAGCAGCTGGTCGGCTCGGGCCTGGACCTCGGATTCGTCGGCGAAGGTGCGCGCCAAACGGAAGAACAGGGCGTGGTGTCGGGCCTCGGCGCGGGTGAGGTCCAGGTACATCTCCTTGAGGGGGTCGGACTCGGGGAGCGCGTCCGCCACGAGCTTGAGCCGCTCGCAGCCGCGCGCCTCCACGACGCCCGCGACGAGCAGCGCGTCCACCAGGCCCTCGGTGCCGCCACGACGCACGCGGGCGCGCAGGGAGTTGACGTACTCGTCCTTGTAGTCCGCGCCGAGGCGGAGGCCGCGCGCCGCCATGACGCGGAAGACCCGGTGGAAGTGCTCGAGCTCTTCCCGCGCGAACTCGATCATCGGCTCGAGGAGCTCCGGCCGATCCGGATAGCGGACCACGAAGGACATGCCCGTCGCCGACGCTTTGCGCTCACAGGCGGCGTGATCGATCAAGAACGCGTCGAAGTCCGCCAGGACGACCGCGAGCCACTCGGGGGACGTGGGAATGCGCAGATCCAACATGTCGACGAGTGCGCGGCCTATAACTCAGAAGGATCCCGCGAGCCAGGCGCTGCCACCCCCGGGCGCCGCCGCCACGTCGAAGCGCCACCCGCCCGCGGCGCTCGCC
>JAAZAA010000014.1 GCA_012514535.1 Myxococcales bacterium
CAAGCTCGGGTTTTGGCGAGGCTTTCGCGAGCACCGGAGCGGAACGTACGTGGGTACTTGAGCACCGGAGCGCAGCGGAAACGAAGCCAAAACCCGAGATCGGCGGGCGTCCTGGTCCGTTAAGATTCCGGCGATGACCCTCATCCATGCGTCCTACGCATGACGCCCGGCACGCCTTCGTCCCGCGCCTACGCATGACGCCCGGGGGCCTTCGCCCAACCCATGCGTCCAACGCATGAACGAGGCTTCATTCATGCGTTGGACGCATCATCGCGCGCTCGTCCGAGCGCCGCGCGCGAGAGGCGTCCGCCACCCTCCGACTCAGGCTCTCAGGGCCGAGAGCTCACCGGGATCCGTGATCCCCGCCTCGAGCTCCGCGCTGTCCACCACGCCGAAGCTCGTGACGGGACCACCGTCGTCCGCCTGGCAGCCCACCGCGTTCATCAACGTGACGTACAGCTTGTTCAAGGGCACCATCCCGCCGCTCGATCCCGTGTTCAGCGAGTTCGAACCCATGCCGCCGTCGGCGCAGCTGGCCTCGCTGTTGCCCGTCCCGAGGGTCCCTCCCGCGAGGTTCACGGACGCCCCGGTCTTGAGGTATCCGCCGCAGGATCCTGCGATGACGATCGGCAGGTTGTTCGTGTTGTGGGCGTTGCCGTCGGCGAGCTCGGGGAGCCACATCACCGCGGAGTGATCGAGCAGCGTGCCGTCCCCCTCGGAGATGCTGTCCAGGAGGGTGACCAGCTGGACGTAACGCTCCGCATACCACCCGTCGATCTCCGCGATGGCGTCGAGCACCCCGCTGACGCAGGTCCCCCCCACGTCGGCGCTGCCGTTGCGGTGGGAGAGCCCGTGGTGGTCGTAGTCGTGCACGATGCCATCCCAGGCGAACTTCACGTAGCCGGGCCACTGCAAGACGATCGAGCGGTTGTTGTCGCACATCATCGTGAGCGCGATGAGCTTGATCATCATGTCGCCGCCCAGGGTGAACGCGGTCGCCAGGTTCACCCCGAAGCCGCCACCGCTGGCGGCCGCGAGGTCCGCCTCGGTGATCCCCAGGGTCGTCGCGCTGTCCTCGTTGCAAGCGACGGGGATCACCTGCTGCTCGGTCTCCCGCAGGAGCTGCAGCCAGTCGTCGATCCGCCTCTGATCGGCCCGGCTCATGTCGAGGCGCTTGAACGCCGCCAGATCCTCGCTCACCAGATCGATGATGCTCTGGCCGCGCTTGATCCGGTGATCGGCTTCCCCCTCCTCTCCCTCCGAGGAGAAGAGGCCCGTCAGGCCGTTGTAGACGTTCCGGGGGTTCGTCTCGGGGGCGTACGGCTCCTGCGCCGCCGAGTAGGAGAGGATGCCCTTGACGTTGTTGAAGGCGGTGCCCACGGAGAGGACCAGGGGGTTCTTGGCGCCCTGATTGACCCGACGCGCCACCTCGTGGTCGAGGGAGTGGGAGAGCGCCCAGTGGCTCCCTTCCGTGTCGAGGGGCGCGCAGGTGAGCTTCGATCCCATCGCCTGGTCGTGGGGATCGATCGTTTGGCCCCGAAAATAGGCGGGGTAGAGGGCCAGGCCGCGGGGGAAGAGCAGCTTCGAGGCGTGGGGAGCGAGCCCCTCGAGGGTCTTGCCGACGAGCGCGCTCGCGTCGATGGGCCCGTCCTCGACCGCGGGGAACCAGCGGTTCGTGAGGCAGCCGTTGTGTGTGTAGAAGATGACCAGCCGTCGGGGGGCCGCGGCCTCCTGCGCCCGTACGGAGCCACCGAGGGAGCTCAAGAACGGTGCGGCGAGGGCCGCGCCACCGATGCCACGCAAGAACAGTCGTCGATTCACGGGGCTCCTCCCATTTTATGGTCCCACCTCTACGGCTCGGTACCGGAAGTAATCGCTCTGCGTCAGATCCGCGATCAGGTCGAGGACGGTGTATCCCCCCTCGGTGAGCCGCGCCGCCAACGCCTCGACGGCGCAGGAGTCCTCGTTGGTGAGCTCCCGCTCGTAGGCGAACTGCACCCACTTGCGCGCGTAACAAGCCTGCGCCGCGGGCGCGTCCGCGATGGCCCGGAACAGCTCCACCGGCCCGTCCACGTCCACCTCCTCGCTCCCCATGAACACCTTCGCGGCGGCGTCGATGGGGGCGCCCGAGAAGGACTCCGTGTCCTGATAGGCCCCGATCGCGTCGTAGGTCTCGAGGGCAAAGCCCGTGGGGTTGATGAAGCTGTGATGGCAGCCCTTGCAGCCGGCGGGCTCCGTCTGCGCGTCCACGCGGGCGCGGTTCGTCGTCAGGCCGTCGGTGGGCAACGGCGCGCTCTCGGCGTCCGGCGGAGGTGCGCCGATCGGCGTGCACAGGACGTCCTTTTGGATGAAGGCGCCGCGCAGGATCGGCGAAGAGCGATCGTAGAGGGAGTGGGACGCGAGGAACCCGAGCCGGGTGAAGAGACCGGACCGCGTCGCCGGGTCGAGGTCGACCGGGACCAGCTCCTCGCCGTAGCTCGCCGGATCCAGGTCGTAGAGGGGCGCCAGGGTGGCATTGACGAAGCCCACGGGAGCCGTGAGCAGGTCCTGGAACGTGCCCGCCTCCTCGAACACGACGTGCTCGACGAAGCGCTCCGTCTCCTGCGACAGGAGCGGCACCATCGCCTCGTCGAAGTCCGGGAACACGGCGGGATCCCGAGAGATGCTCGCCCAGCGGGTGCCGGGGCCCATGTGCAGGTAGTGCTCGTGGAACCTCCGCACGGTCTCCCGAGCTTTCGGATCCGCGAGCATGCGCCGCGCCTGGACCAGGATCTGCTCGGAGGTCGCGAGCTCGTCCGCCTGCGCCGCCTCGAACAGGAGCTCGTCGGGCATGCTGCCCCAGAGCATGTAGGAGAGCCGAGAGGCGACCTCGTAGCTGCTCAACAGGAACACCTCGCCGTCGGCGCGCTCGCTGATCTCGCTCCGCATCAAGAACGACGGGGACGACAAGAACGCCTCGATGATGAGCGCGGCCGCCTCCTCGAAGGTGCCGCTGGCGGTGAGCTCCCCGCGACGCGCGAACAGGGACTGGAAGCGCCCGACCTCCTCCTCCGTGAGGGGCCGGCGGAAGGCGCGACGCCCGAGCTCCTCGATCAGCTGGAGCGCGCAGGCCTCGCCCTCACCCTCCGGGCCGCAAGGGATGACCCGGCTGCGCAGCGCGGCGTCTCCCAGGACCTCGGCGGACAGCGACGCTGCGGCGAGCCTGTACCCGTCCCACGCCCGCTGATCCACGCTGCCCGTCGTGTCCGGCGCGAGCATGGTGGATGGACGATTGTCGATGCCGAGCAGGTCGCGGATGGTGTTGTCGTACTGAACGCGGGTGAGGCGCGGGAGCTGAGACGTCCGCGGCACCCCCGGGATGCACACGGTCGGGTCGGAGCGATCGAGGGTGTCGGCGCTCCTCCCCCCTGAGCCTCCGTCGACCTGACCGTCGCCCTCCGGTTCCCCGGGCTCCGCCGTGCAGGCCACCAGCGGCCACGAGACCAGACAGACGCACGCCGCTTTCCATCGTAGGACCATTGGAGCTCTCCGTCGTCGTGTCACCGCGAAGATGAGATCGCGGTCACAGGAGGAGCTGAGAGAGGAATCGACGGGATCGGGTCGAAGAACTCGTGATGTTTCGTCTCCGCGCCAAACCTCCTACGGAGCGCGAAAATTTCGGGGCGTCGACACCACGATCGCGGGGGTTCGTGACCCCGAAGAACCCGAGCCTCGGCTCGAGCCCCTCACCGCGACCGTGCCCACGGGGCGCGCTGGTCGGCTCACTGACTCACGGGCCGATGCGCTCCTCGATCACCCAGCGCTCCCCGGCGCCGAGGCGGTGGGGCGCGACCGCTCCATCGCGCCGCACCACCTCCACGCCTCCTCCCTCCACCTCCACCTCGACCCGAGACAGCTCCCCCTCGAGCGCGCGCTCCATCGAGCCCCGCGTCCCCACCCCCCGGACCTCGATCTCACCCGCTCGGAGCACGATCCCCCGATCCACGTCGAGAGGGGCGTCCCAGGTCACCCTCCCGCGAACCAGGCGCAAGGCGACCCGCCCCTCACCGACCTCGTCGATCTCGAGCTGGGCGCGCGGACCGAGCCACAAGCGCGCGCCGCCCTCCAGATCCACGGTCAGGCCCCCGTCCCGACCCACGGCGAGCTCTCCCCTGCTCGCGGCGTCCGCTCCGAAGGGCGCGGCGAGAGGAGGACTCGGGTTCGACGGGGCCACCCCCGGGGCGCCGATCATGAGCGCAGCGCCGACCACGAGCGCGGCACCCGCCAGCAAGCCGC
This sequence comes from Myxococcales bacterium, assembly GCA_012514535.1. GTDB lineage: Bacteria > Myxococcota_A > Polyangia > Polyangiales > Polyangiaceae > NIC37A-2. The sequence continues at coordinate 4,276 of JAAZAA010000014.1, forward strand.
CGCCCACCACGACGATCCTGCCTCGCAGCATCCCACGCCGGTCGAAGCGCGCCCGGACCGTTCGCGCGGGCACCCCCTCCGCCACTCGCGCCCAGAGCTGAGCGACGCGCGCATCCGACAGCTCGGGCTCGAGGTACACCTTCGGATCGATCCGCCCTTGCACGACGTCCATCCGGGGGCTCCACGCCGTCGCGAGCCGTCGCTCCGCCCGACGCAACCTCCGCTTCGCCCGCGCGACGCTCGCGCCGAGCGCGGCGGAGAGCTCTTCGAGGGTGAACCCCTCCAAGCGCCGCAACAGCAGGACGACCCTCTCCTCGGCGGGGAAGTCGTCGAGCCGCTCGTACAGTTCGCCCAGGGCCGCGCGGACCTCCGGGGGAGCCGACGCGGCGATCGTCTCGTCGAGGTCCATCGGCGCGTCCGGCAGCAGCCCGAGGCGACGACGCAGGCGCCGTCGCCGCAGCCGTCCGAGGGCGGCCCGCACCACGAGGTCCCCGAGCCACGACGCGAACCCCTCCGTCGCCCTGAGATCGCGGAGGCTGCGGAGCGCCTGGACGAAGCCGACTCGGACGAGCTCGTCGACGTCTTCCCTGGACGACGCCAGGAGGCGGTGGGCGAGTTCGGTGGCCCTGCGCACGTGACGCCGGAACAAGGCCTCCTGCGCCCAGGGCTCACCCGCGCGGGCGACGCACACCAGCACGGCGTCTCCGGGGGTCTTCTCTCGCTCGAAGGTCGGCGAGGAGGGCTCTCGTAGCAGTCGAACGACTCCCATCGTCTTCTGGGGGGCTCCTCCGCACGCAGGCAAGGAGCGGAGCCTCCACCCCTATTGGTACCCTCAGCCCTCCAATTCGGGTCAGGGAACATTTTTTGACCC
>JAAZAA010000083.1 GCA_012514535.1 Myxococcales bacterium
CACCGAGTGGGGTTCACCGAGGCGCGCTCGGAGTGGAGCCGGAGGAGCTACTTCCGCTTCGCTTTCTTCCTGGCGTCGCGCTCACGCTTCCGCTGGTTCTTGCGGGCGTTCTTCTCTGCCTTGGAGAGCACTTTCATCTTCGGAGCACCGGCTCCTACATCGGCGCCCATGCCCGGCATACCACCCATACCGGGCATGCCTGGCATACCCGGGAAGCCGCCCATGCCCGGCATACCACCCATACCGGGCATGCCTGGAAAGCCGCCCATGCCTGGCATGCCGCCCATGCCCGGCGGGAGCTTGCCGCTCTTCATCGCGCGTCGCGCGTTGCGGGCGAGGGCGAGGTTCTTCAGCCCCGGGATGTTGCCGAGCATGCCCAGGTTCTGCCCCATGCCGCCCATCATCTGCTGCATGAACAAGAACTTCTGCACGAGCTCGCTCACCCCCTGCTCCGGGTTGCCAGAGCCGCGCGCGATGCGCTTCACGCGAGAAGGCTCACGGATGAGCAAGTTGGGATCGGCCTTCTCCTGCGGCGTCATCGACTGGATGATGGCCTCGATGCGCACGAGCTCTCGATCGTCGAGCTGCGCCTCCGCGCCGGGCGGCATCATCGCGCCCATGCCGGGGATCTTCTCCACGAGGTCCTTGAGGGACCCCATCTTCTGAATCATGCGGACCTGATTCAGGAAGTCGTCCAGGGTGAACTGCCCCTGCATCATGCGCAGGGCGTCCTCCTCGGCCTTCTTCTTGTCGATGACGGCCTCGAAGTCCTGCATCAGGCCGACGACGTCACCCATGCCGAGCACGCGGCTGGCCATGCCGTCGGGGCGGAAGAGCTCGAGCTGATCCGTGGCCTCGCCCATGCCGACGAAGATCACCGGCGCCCCGGTGATCTCCTTCACGTTCAAGGCCGCGCCGCCGCGCGCGTCGCCGTCGAGCTTCGTGAGCACCACGCCGGTGAGGTCGAGGCGCGCGTTGAAGCCCTTCGCGGTCTTCACGGAGTCCTGACCGATCATCGCGTCGACGACGAGCAGGATGTTCTCGGGGGTGACCGCCTCACGGATGGCCGCGAGCTCCTCCATCAACGGCTCGTCGATGGCGAGCCGCCCCGCGGTGTCGTAGATGACGATATCGCAGCCGGTCTTCTTCGCCTCTTCGCGACCAGCGCGGCAGATCTCGACGGGGCTCGCGCCAGGAATGTTGAAAACGGGGACGCCGACCTGCTCGCCGAGCACCTTCAACTGCTCGACGGCGGCCGGGCGCTGCATGTCCGCCGCGACGAGCAGGGGCTTCTTGCCCTCGTTCAGGAAGTAGCGCGCCAGCTTGGCGGTGGACGTGGTCTTACCGGAGCCCTGGAGGCCCACCATCATGATGCCCGTCGGACCGCGCGCGGCGAACTCGAGGGGCTCGCCGTCGTGGCGCATGATCTCGACCAGCTCGTCGTGGCAGATCTTGACGAACTGATCGCCAGCGCTGACGCGATGCACCTGGTCCCCGTGCTTGACCTTGGTCTGCACGGTGACGCCCTGGGCCCGCTTCTCCACCCGGGCGAGGAAACGCTTGGTGACCCCGAGCTCCACGTCCGCTTCGAGCAGGGACTGCCGGACCTCCTTGAGGGCCGCCTGGATGTTCTCTTGGTTCAGCTCGGTGAGCCCGGCCAAACGGTTCCTGGCTTCGCGGAAGCCTTTGCTGAGTGCGTCGAACACGAGGCCGTGTGTAGCACATCCGGTCCCCACGGTGGGAACCGGCCGCACCGGATCCGAGCGTCAGCGCCGCAGCAGCCCCTCGCAGCCGGGCGGGGTCGCCACGTCGCAGGGCAGGGTTCGGTAAGCGGCCAGGCACTCCTCGTAACCAGGGAGCACGGCGGTGAACTCGTGGCAGGGCTGCGTCCGGGCGAGGTTCACCTGGCAGCCCTCGAGGGAGTACTCGTAGCCGCAGTACAGGCTCCACTCGCAGATCTCTTCATGGAGCGCCCGGCAGACGGCGGTGGGCAAGGTCCGGTCGGCGATGTCGGCTGGCGTGCAGTCCTTGGGCATCTTCCCGCAGGAAGCCTCGTCGAGGGCCTCGGCGCACGCCCCCACCGGAGCGTCGTCCTGGCACATGACGTAGCCGACGTCGGTCTCGCACTCCTGCCGCGCCCCGAAGGAGCATCGAGTGACGGCGTCGCAGTAGCTGACCTTCCAGGCGTTGCAGGAGCCCGGCTCGACGGGCTCGCGATCGGGCGCGTCGCCGTTACCGGTGCTCGCCCCGCCGCTGCCCCCTGGCCCCATCTCGTCCAGCTCCACCTGCAAGCAGCCCCCGAGGGCGCACGCCGCGAGCCCCACGAGGGAGGCGGCACACAGCGAGCGCAACCGGAGAGGGAGAGCAGAAGATCCTGAACCCACGGGGAGCCGACCCTAAGAGGCCAGTCCATCCGGGGCCAAGTTTCGCGAAGCTCCACGACGCCTCACAGCCGCAGCCGCAGCTTCACGGCCCCCTGCTCGTCCAGGCACTCGCCGGACCGCTCACGGGCGGTCTCCAGACGACGCTGGGCCTCCTCCAGCTGGGCCGCGACCCGCGCCTGCTCCTCGTCCCCTGGCTCCGCCGAGAGCTCCGCGGTGAGGGAGCGCGCCGTGCGGATCGCGTCGAGGGCCGCGACGTGCTCCCGGTACGCGCCGCCGCAGACCTCCTTGAGGGAGCACAGCTCCTCGCAGGGCTCGGCGGCGAGGCGCTCCAGGAGAGCCGCCTTGCGGTCGTTGTCCGCGGCGCGGAGCTGGTCGATGGCGCGGCTCAAGCGGGCTCCTTCGGTCCGAAGCGCGTGACTCACTCCGTTCTCGTCCCGCTCCTTGGAAGCGCGCTCCTGGCCCCCCCGACAGCCGACGAGCCCGACGCTCACGCCGGCGATCAACGGGAGCGCCCACCGGCGCCAGCGTGCCCGGCTCAATGGTGCCCCATGGCCGCGTAGATGCAGTCCTCGAGGCTCGCGCAGCCCTCCTCGAGGCAGCCATCCACTTGCCCGCGGAAGGGGCGCTTGAGGGACACGGCCGTCGCGCACAGATCCCCAGTTTTCGAGCAGCCCTCCAGCTTGTCCACGCAGCGCCCCATCCAGCCGTCGTCGCGACCGTCGCAGTCGCCGTCACTCGTGCACGCCGCCCCCGTGCGCGCGTCGAAGCTGTCCGGATCCGACGCCACCGTGGCCTCCCGAAAGCAGCGCTCCGCGTCCACACCCTCGCAGGGGCCTCCCATGCACTCGGAGAGCTCGCTGAGGAAACAACCGTTGGCGCGATCGGAGTAGTCCCCCCAGGTCGCGCGGCAGTCCTCGATGAGGTGCTCACGGGAGACACCACCCGCCGCACAGCGCGCGAAATGATCGACGAGCGTGTCGCACAGGGAGCCGCTCGACGCGGCGTCGAGACAGCTCTCGCCGCCCGGCCGCGTCCCGGTCTGTGTCCCGGCCGCACCCGAGCTGCCACACCCCGACGCGATCAGGCCGACGACGATCGCCAACCAGACGCTCGAGAGCCAACCGCGCGTTCGACGGTCCCTCGCCACGTGCATCACGTCGCCCGTGTCAGGCGGTGGGTGGCGTCGGGGGCCCGACCTGGATGCGCTCGCCGAGGTACGTGCCGATGAGCGCGAAGAGGAGCCCCAACGCCGAGAGGAGCACGTACATGAACGCGGGCAGCACCTTCACGGTCTGCCCCTCGTGGAGGAGGAACGCCGTCGGCAGCGCCACCAGGAACGCCGCCAGCACCGGCTCGACGAAGGTCCTCCCGGGCGAAATGAGCCCCACCAGGAGTCCCCCGACGAACCACACGGGGATGGCCACCAACATGCCCGCAGACCCCTCGAAGTCGAAGGCGGGCACCACGGACGGCAACCCGGCGACCACCGCCGCGGTGAGCACCGCCATGATCCCGATGGCGATCCCGAACCAGAGCACACTGAAGCCGCTCTGGTGGTAAGCCCCCTCGCCCCCCTCTTGTCGCCCGCTCGCGGTGAGGTCGTCCACGACGGCGCCGCAGGACACACAGCGATTCCCCACCAGGGGCGCGACGTTCCGGAAGCCGCAGCTGGGACAGGTGATCTTTTGCGGGGCAGACATATTTTTCGTTCGAGCGTAGCGCACGGAGCTTTCGAGCGGAACCTTCCGTCGCGCCCGCTGTCCGAACCCGGTGTAGGCTCACTTCGCACGCGCCGGGGCCCGGTTCGGCCGACACGTAGGCGCTCCTCCCTCCATGGATTACCGTACGCCACCGACCGACGAACCCGACCTGCGTGACCTGCCCCGGGGGCCCCGCACCGCCCGACGGGTGACCCTCGCGGTCTTGGGGGTGACCGCCTTGGCGGCGACGTCCCTGATGGTCGCGCTCCTGCCCGAGGCCAGCTACGCCCTGACGGACGGCGCGCCGGAGGACGTTGGGCAGCTCGCCCAGCTCGACCTCACCCGCGACGACGGCAACCGCTGGGTGCGCGGAACGGGCGCGGTGACGGATCGAGCGGTGCGCTACCGGCGGCCCCTCGACGGCGACGGCTATCGCCTCGCTCAGGTCGAGGGCAACGAGGAGCTCTGGGTGCAGATGCGCATCCCCGAGGGGATGCGCGAGGAGCACTTCGTGCCGCCCGCGTCCTTCGTGGGCCGGCTCCTGCCCCTCGACTCCGCGGGGCTCCGGTACGGCAGGCTCGACGAGGCCCTGGGCACGGTGGGGGCGACGCCGGAGCGCGCCTGGTTGCTGGTGGACGGTGAAGCGCCCGCGACGACGCGCTGGTCGCTGGCTCTGATCGCCCTGTTCGCCGGGTTCGCCGGGTTCTGCGTCTACGGGCTCGTGCGGCTCACTCGCCCCGTGCGCGATCCGCTCCGTTGATCACCGCGCCGGTGATCACGCTGATTGCACTGATCGCCGACACTGCCATCCGTCAGGGTGTCCGCTATAAGCCCGCGCGACATGCCCGCTCGCTCACGCCGATCCGCCTCTCCCGGTCGCTCCAAGGCTCGCCGCTCCACGGCGAAGCCCCATGTCCTCGTGGTGGGGGGCGGCATCATGGGCACCTCCTGCGCCCTCGCCCTGGCCCGCCGGGGCGCCGCGGTCACCGTCCTCGAGAAGAGCATCCCCGGCGCCGAAGCCTCCAGCGCTGCCGCGGGCATCCTCGGCGCTCAGCTCGAGTGCACCGCGCCCGGGCCGCTCTACGAGCTCTGCCGCGCGAGCATGCGGCTCTACCCGAGCTGGGTGAAGCAGCTCACGGAGGACACGGGCATCGACGTCGGGTATCGCCCCGGGGGGACGATGTCCGTCGTCTTCGACCGCGCCGCGATCACCGGAGCCCATCGCCGCTTCGCCTGGCAGGCGCCCGAGGGATCCGTGGAGCGCGTCGGCCGGCGTCGGCTGCTCGAGCTGGAACCCGCGCTGTCTCCGGCCCTCGCCGGGGGCGTGCTGCTCGAAGACGACGCCCGGATCACTCCACCGCTGCTCTACAGAGCCACGCACATCGCCGCCGCGCGCGCCGGGGTGACCTTCCGGACGGGCGCCTTCGTCCGACGCGTGTTCACCGAAGGAGAGCGAGCGCGCGGCGTGGCGCTCGACGACGGGACGCTCCTCGAGGCCGACGTGGTCGTGGTCGCGGCCGGCAGCTGGACGAGCCTCGTCGAGGGCATTTCCCTCGGGTCGAGCCGGGTGGTGCCCGCTCGCGGCCAGATCGTCGAGCTGGAGAGCCCCGCGCCGGTGTTGTCGCGGGTGGTGTGCGGCCCGCGTTGTTATCTCATCCCGCGCGACGATGGGCGGACGCTGATCGGCTCCACCTTGGAGTTCGTGGGCTACCAACGCAACGTCACCGCGCGGGGCGTGCGCGACCTGCTCGGCGCGGCCATCGAGCTGGTGCCGGCCCTCGCCGACGCGTCCCTGCGGGGCACCTGGTCGAACTTCCGCCCTTACACGGCCGACCACCTCCCGTTGATCGGGCGAGGCGCCCTCGAGGGGCTGCTGATCGCCTCGGGGCACTATCGAAATGGCATCCTGCTTGCACCGGCGACCGCGGAGACCATCGCTCGCCTCGTGTTCGGCGGGCGCCCGTTGCTCGATCTGAATCCCTTCGATCCGACGCGTCAGCCCTGACCCACGCGATCCCGACGCGCTGAGCGGTCGGATCCGCGGTCCAGCTCACGAACGGCTACCAAGCTGGACCGTGGCAGTTCTCCCTCGGCGTGGCACTTCACCACGTGTCAGAGCGCCTCGCCGTCCCGCGGCGAGACCCTCCTCTCACGCTTTCGCAGCAGATCGGAAACGAACTCCGCCGGCATGTTGCTTGCTCGGGCAGGGGCAAGTCGAACGGGCGCAGCTCGTTCACGTCCACAAACCGGCTCTGCGAATCGCGGGCCCCAAAGGCGGAGGGAACATGGCTATCGACCTGCTCAAGGATCGCGGCACGCCGCTCGAGCAGCAAAAGTTCACCTGGAAGGACCTGGTTCAGCCGACTTACAGCAAGCTCGACGACGACGCGTTCACCCGCGTGCGCGTCATCCTCATGAACGGGATCGAGGCGGAGGCCCTTCGATTCGGCCACTCCTGCGCGCGCATGAACCGCGACCTGCAGGTCCACCTCGCCAAGGTGCGGCGGATCGAGCAGCACCAACAGACCATGGTCAACTGGCTGAACCCGCCGGACCAGAGCCCGCTCGAGACGACCATCGGCTTCGAGCAGGTGGCCATCGAGGTCACCGCCGCCGTGGCTCTCAAGGAGCCGGATCCGTACCTCGCCCAGGTGTACCGGTTCGGGTTGCTCGAAGACTTCGATCACCTGTACCGCTACTCGGCCCTGATGGACCGGGTGGAGGGCAAGGACGCGAACACGCTCGTGCAGAGCTACACGGACATCGTGCCGGGGCGGCCGACATCCGTGGAGCACCGCGACGCCGCGGACGACATTCGGCGGGCCTACCAGAAGGATCGCGCGGAGCTCGCCACGAAGCTCCACGCCTTCACGATCATGTCCGCGGAGCACATGACCCACGACTATTACATGACCGTGGGGCCCACCTACGCGGATCCCGTGGGGCGCCAGCTCTACGCCGAGATCGCGTCGATCGAGGAGCAGCACGTCACCCAGTACGAGTCGATCATCGACGCCAGCGAGACGTGGCTCGAGAAGTGGCTCCTGCACGAGGCCACCGAGGTCTACAACTACTTCAGCTGCGTGGAGTCCGAGGGGAACTCGCGGGTGAAGGCCATCTGGGAGCGTTTCCTCGACTATGAGCTCGGACAGCTCCGCTACGTCGCCGATCTGTTCGAAAAGATGGAGCGGCGCGACGCCGCGGAGGTGATCACGTCGCAGCTCCCGAGCCCGATCGACTACGTGAGCCACCGGAACTTCGTGCGCGAGACCTTGCGCGCCGAGCTCAACCTCACGGCGAAGGGCGAGGAGTTCGTGCCTTTCGATCAGGAGAGCGACCTGTCGCGCCGTCAGCGCGAGCAGCTCAACTCCGAGGGCTCGCCGTCCGACTTCGTGTCGGCTGGCTACATCTGGGCGCCGGGCACCGAGCTCACGCGCCAGGCACCCAACGTGAGCGACGGACGACAGCGGCAACAGCCCACGGCTCACTGAACACGGACTCACAGCAGCGAGCCGACGGCTCCCGAGGAGGATTCATGGCGACCACGCAACCGGACATGGGAATCAATCGCACGGGGATCGGGACGTCCCCGCGCCTGAGCGGCGACATGATCGACGCCACCAAGGAGTTTCGACCGAGCGTCTCCGGCGACGAGAGACAGATCGCGTACGTCCGCGGAGACTACGCACGAGAAGCGGACAAACTCGGCAGCGTACCGCCGCCGCCGACCGCGAAGGGGATGGCGAAGACGGCGCTGCAGGGGCTCAAGTCGGCGCGCCCCGTGCAGTTCATCGACAAGCTGGGGGAGCGGCTCGGTTTCGAGCGCTCCGGGGTGCGCGTCTACGAGGCCCTCATCTCCAAGTTCGATCATACGGGGGGCTTCGAGGGCGGACCCGAGCGCATGGAGGTCGAACAAATCTTGAGGGAGGAGTTCGAACACTTCCGCATGCTGGAGGCCGCGATCAAGAAGCTCGGCGGGGATCCGACCGCGCTCACCCCGTCGGCGAACTTCCACGCGACCATGACCAGCGGCGTCATCGCCTCGGTCGTGGATCCGCGGACGAGCTTCGCCCAGTGCCTCGAGGCTGCGCTGCTCCTGGAGCTCGCCGACAACGACTGCTGGGACGCGCTCGTCCAGCTCGCCGATCGGGCAGGTCAGAACGACATGGTCGCGGACTTCGAGAAGGCGATCCGCGACGAGCGAGACCACCTGCTCAAGATCCGGACCTGGTTGGCGGTGGCGCAGGGGCGCGCCGGCGCCACGAACGGCGGCTGAGGGGCACCGTTCCAAAGCGGCTGAAACCGCTCCCCGCGTCAGGACGCCGCGGACCTCGCGAGGGTCTGCGGTGTCTCGCCGCGGTCGTTCGTACGCAACCTCCAGGCGCCGGGGACGACAACGCAATGCCGGGCGCCTCGTGACGGGTCGTTCGAACGGTCCCCCTTGCCGACGATCGGCGCGGGGCGTCCGGCACTTTCGTTCGGACGCGAACGGATCACGGCGACGCGCGGCCCGCTGACCGGCCGTCGGTCGACCGGGGAGCTCTCCCGAGAATTCACCACCAACGGAAGCGTCCTCCCTCGACACTCGCCAATGGGGGCAGGGCTCGGGTATCCTCGGCTTCGAGGGGCTGGGAGAGCCACCCCTCGCCTGCGGTGCCTGCACCGACGTGCGCGTCTCGCCGGGCCGCGATTCCCCCTCTCGCTTCTTCCCGAAACGTTCACGACTTACGCTCCTGAGGGTCTCCCCGTTCGGCATCCCCGTGGCGCCCGGCGACCGTGGCCCCCGGCGACCGTGGCCCCTCAACAGACGAGCGCCTTGCCATGGCCAACTCGACCCCGCCCCCCAGCCAACTCCCCTCCCACGCTGGCGCCGATACATCACCTCCGCGGGGAGGAGCTCGCAGGTTCGCGTCGAGCCGCGCGCCGACGTCGCGGGCCGGGCTCGGGAAAGCTCGAGCGACCGGCAAGCACCACGGCGAGGTCAACCTCCCGTCTTTTTTCTCCATCGAGGTGACGGGGGACTCCCGGTTGAAGCCCCCGCGTCCCCTGAAGCTCCACGTGCAGCCCCGCACGCTGCCTCCCCACACGCCGGGTCAACCCCCGACCGGGCCGACCGTGAGCGCACCCGCGGGAGGGGATCGAGCATCGACGGGCAAGGCGCCGCCCCCGGAGCGCAGCACCCCGCGGCTCGGAGGACCACGGCGCATCGCGCCCCCACCTCTGGAGGCTCAACCCCTGGAGGCCCATCCCCTGGGAGCCCTGCGCGCGCCACCGGCGGAACGGAGCACCCCGCGACTCGGCGGCCCGCGCCCGACTCCCCCGGGGGCCTCGTCCAGCGCAAGCGGGAGCGACGACGTGCGGGACGACACCCTGCTCATCACCCGTCGCAAGCAGCACCTGGTCGCGCAGGCGACCACCGACCCGGACAAGAGCCTGTACGGCAGCCTCGGGGCGAAGACCCATCACAGCATCCAGCTCGCCGCCGACGAGAACGCGCGACGTATCTGGGCGGCGGCGTCGCCGGTGTCACAGCGCCTCCCGCGGACGGTGCGGATCCCGGACACCCGCTGGGTCACCCCCGCCCTCTACGCTGGCACCCTCGTCATGGTGGTGTTCGGCTTCTGGCTCTGGAACTTCAAGGTCGAGCGGAACTCGATCCCCGACCACGTGACGCGCGGCGAGCTTCCGGCGCCGGGAGCTCCTCCCGCTGCGGCCCTCGTGGACACCGCGGAGACGCGAGCTGCAACGCCCAGCCAGGCTACGACGCCGGACGAAACGGTCGCCACCACGGAAGTGGCCCCGAAGGCGGAAGAGAGCGCTCCGCCCGCCGGCTCCGCGCCGACGCGGAGCCTCTCGTCCCCGGCCCCCCGGGTGACGCCCCAGGCAACCGCGTCGGCGTCGACGGGGAGAGCCCGTCCCAGCGGGGCGCCCAAGAAGGCCCCCGAACAACGCATTTTCACGGATGCACCGTTCTGACGAGACCATGTTCGGCCCTCCTCTCGGCACCTCCGTCCTCCTCTTGGCGATCTTGTCCGCGCCCCTCACCGCCCTCGCCGCGGACGACACGTCCACGGAGCAGGCCCGCAAACGCTGGCGTGAGGGCGTCGCTGCGTTCGACGCGCAGGACTACGAGCTCGCTCGCGCCGCCTTCGCGCAGGTCTACGCTCTGAAGCCCAGCCCGCCCGTGCTGCGGAACCTCGGGGAAGCGGAGGTGGCGGCCGGTCATTACGTCGACGGCGCCAACCACCTGGCGCAGTTCCTGCGCGAAGCGGAAGGCCTCGACGCCGAAGAGCGCGCGATGGTCGAGCGCTCCTTCGAGAAGGCGGCCCAGGTCGTCGGGCGCATCGAGCTGACGACCAACGTCGACGGCGCCAAGGTGTTCGTCGACGGAAAGCAGGTGGCCATCACGCCCGTCGATCATCCTCTGTTCGTGGAACCCGGCTGGCGCGAAGTGCGGATCAGCAAAGGCGCACGCGAGATCCAGCGACTCATCGAGACGACCGCCGGGCAGGCCTACCCGTTGACCCTCCTCCTCGACGAGCCCCCAGCGTCCGCGCCTCCGCCAACGACGGACGACGTCTCCCCCACCACCCTCGAGCTCGACTCCTCCTCCGACTGGAAGCTCCCCGTCGTCCTCTCCGGGGGCGTGCTCGCCTTGGCAGGCATCGGCGCAGGGGGGTACTTCCTGGCGCGGGCGAACCGGCTCGCGGGCGACGCCGACGCGCAGCGGGATCGGCTGGGCGGGAGCTCACTGGCCCGGTGCACGGAGGCTCCCGACGCGGACTGCGCCGAACTCGATCGCACCGTCGACGCCGGCCGGCGAGCGGAGCAGCTGGCGGTCGGAGGGTTCGTCGCCGGGGGCGCCCTCGCCGTCGGAACGGCGCTCGCCTGGTGGCTGTGGCCGAACCAGGAGCGCTCCGATCGTCCACGGACCGGGGTGCGCGTGACCCCCTGGTCGAACCCCGCGAGCGCGACGTGGGGGGGAACCCTCTCCGGCACCTTCTGAGCCCCTCCGCAGGATCATCGCCCATGCACATCAAGCTACTCTGCGGACTCGGCGTTCTCGTGGTCGGCATCGCCGTCCTCACGCCGAGCTGTACGGATCGCTTCGCTGGCTGCGACAAGACCCTCACCTGCGCCCAGACGAACGTCGGCGGCGAGGGAGGGATGGGCGGCGAGCCCGGCATGAGCAGCGGCGGTGCCGTCACGGTCCTCCCCTGCGACGGCTCCTGTGGGGGAGACGCTCCCCATTGTCACGCGGAGACCTGCGTCCAGTGCGTCGACGACGAACACTGCGAGGCCGGCTACTGCGACCCGGAGAGCCACACGTGCACCGAGTGCGTCGCGGGCACCCACTGCCCCGCCTCCGCCCCCGTGTGTGAGGACGGTGTGTGTGTCGGTTGCTCCGACGAAACGGACTGCGAGGGCGTCGCCGACAAGCCCTTCTGTCACGAACCCTCCGGAGCTTGCGTCGAGTGCCTCCCGGGAGACCATGAGTCGTGCGGCGCCGGGCGCCTGTGCCACGGCCAGCTCCACGAGTGCGTCGATGGCGACGAGGCCGGCGCGGCGACCTGCGAGCCCTGCGTGGCCGACGCGCACTGCCCGGCGGGTCATCGCTGCGTTCGCCCGGAACGCTTCGAAGGCGAAGGCTTCGTGTGCCTGCCAGAGCGGGGCGCGGGCTGCGGCGACAAGAGGCCCCTCGTTCACGAGCTCGGAACCCTGACGTCGCTGGACGGGGAGCACGTGACCATCTGCGGACACCGGTTCACGAGCTGCCGTGGTCTGCTGGGCTTCTCCACGGCCGTGACGGGCTGCAGCGCCGCCGAGGACGTCCCGCCCACGGGCGACGGAGACACGGCCTGCGGTCTCGAGGACGTCGAAGACAACGCCCGCTGTCGACCTTTCCCGCCGGGAGCCCGCTGCACCTTCCGTTGTCAAGGTCCGGACGACTGTCCCTGCGGCTTCAGCTGCGCGGCCTCCGCGTGTTCGCTCAGCTACGACGAGGCCCACGAGTGCCCCTAAAGCCCGCCCGCCCTCGAAGGCTTCCCCTGCCCTCCGGACCGCCCCACGAATCCTCCCACATGCCCAGGTCAGTTGCCCCCCCTCCCCTCTCGCTCACCACCCGCGCCCTGTGCGGCGGGTGGCTGGCGGCCTTGCTCTTGGCCAGCGTGGGGTTCGCGGCGTGCGACGCCGAGTTCAAGCTCCAGGCGGACGCGGCGAGCAGCGGCGGCGCGGGCGGCACCGTGTCCCCCCCGGAGGGCGGCGCCGCCGGGCAGGGTGGAAGCTGCGGGGAACCCTGCCCGGACGACGTCCCCTCCTGCGTCGACGAGGAGTGCGTCAGCTGCCGCGATCACTCCGACTGCGACGGCTTCTGCGACGGCGAGCGTGGCTGCGTGGAGTGCCTGGACGACGCCCACTGCCCTGCGTCACGACCAATCTGTGAGGCGGGCGCCTGCGGCGGGTGTCGGAACGGCGACGACTGCGAGCGGTTCGCGGACGATCTCCCCTACTGCAACGAGGCCTCCGGGGCCTGCGTCGAGTGCCTCCCCACGATCCCGAACGTGTGCGGGCACGGACGGCTGTGTCACGTGGAGCGCCAGGAGTGCGTCGACATCGACGGCGGCACGGCGCTCACCTGCGAGGCGTGCGTCTCCGACGCCCACTGTCTGGAAGGGCACCGTTGCGTCCACTCGGGCCTCTCGGGGGAGAGCAAGTACGTCTGTTTGCCAGAGGCCAAGCCCGCCTGCTCGCTCGCGCCCTTCGTCAACGCGACGCAGAGGATGGACGCGGAGAGCGGGCTGCTCGTGTCCGTGTGCGCCCTGAACACCACGACCTGCACCGGGTTCCTCCAGTTCTCGCGGGCCGTCCCCGGCTGCAGCGAGCAGGAGGACCTGGCGGCGGGGGCCGAAGCCGACGCCGCCTGCGGCCACCCGGGCATCGACGACGACGCCCGCTGCGTCCCCTTCGAGGACGGCGCCCGCTGCACCTACACCTGTGAGCACCCCTCCGATTGCCCCTGCGGAGCCTCCTGCGAGGACGGCCTCTGCAGCGTCGTCGCCGACCCGGACAGCTGCCCCTGATGGGCCGGCCCCCGCGCCGCCGACGCGGACCCACCTGGGTCCGCGCCGGCTCAGGTGCTATGAGGCGGGCGCCATGGCCGTCACCTACCGTCAAGCTGGGGTCAACATCGACGAGGGCAACTCCCTCGTGGAGCGCATCAAACCGCTGGCCCGCGCGACCCGTACCGCCCACGTGCTCGAGGACGTCGGCGGGTTCGCCGGACTCTGCGGGCTCCCCGCGGGCCTCGAGGAGCCCGTGTTGGTCAGCGGCACGGACGGGGTGGGCACCAAGCTGAAGGTCGCCTTCGCTCTGGATCGACACGACACCATCGGCCAGGACCTCGTGGCGATGTGCGTCAACGACGTGATCACGACCGGCGCCGAGCCCCTGTTCTTCCTGGACTACTTCGGCTGCGGCAAGCTGAGCGCGGACACCGCCGCGGAGGTCGTGCGCGGCATCGCCGACGGGTGCAAGATCGCCGGGTGCGCCCTCCTCGGGGGCGAGACGGCGGAGCTACCGGGCATGTACGCGGAGGGCGAATACGACCTGGCGGGATTCACCGTGGGCGTCGCCGAACGCAAGAAGCTCCTGGGCCCCGCCCGCGTGCAGGCGGACGACGTCCTCGTCGCCGTCGCCTCCAGCGGTCTGCACTCCAACGGTTACTCCTTGGCGCGGCGGGTGATCGAGCAGGAGCTCGGTCTCGATCTCCGCGCGCACCACGACGCGCTCGGGACGACCGTCGGCGAGGCGCTCCTGACCCCGACGCGGATCTACACGGGGGCCGTCCGGGCCCTGCGGGAGAAGCTCGGCGAGAGCCTGCACGCCCTCTGCCACGTCACCGGCGGCGGCGTGCCCGAGAACCTGCCTCGCGTCCTGCCCGACGGGGTCGTGGCGCGGCTCGACGGAGCACGCCCCTGGCCGAGCATTTTCCGGGTGATCGCGGAGGGTGGGCCCGTCGAGCTCGAGGAGATGCGTCGGACGTTCAACCTCGGGATCGGGCTGATCGCCGTCGTGGAGCGCTCCCGCGCGGAAGACGCCCTCGAGGCGCTCCGCGCCGCTGGCGAGGACGCCTGGCGCCTCGGCTCCCTCGCGCCCCAGCCCTCCCCGGGCGACGGCAAGGCCCCCGTGGTCTACGTGGACGATCCGGAAGAGGTTCGCCGGTGACGCTGCGGCTCGGGGTTCTCGTCTCCGGCAGCGGGACGAATCTCCAGGCGCTCCTCGATGCGACGGCCCAGGGGCGACTGGACGCCGAAGTGCGCCTCGTCGTCTCGAATCGCCCGGACGTCTTCGCGCTCGAACGGGCTGCCCGCGCCGGCGTCCCCAGCCTCGTCCTGAACCATCGAGAGTTCGGTAGCCGTGAGGAGTTCGACGGCGCACTCGTCGCCGCGCTCCGTGAGGCCGGCGTGGAGTGGGTGGCCCTGGCCGGCTTCATGCGCGTCCTCACCCCGGTCTTCCTGGAGGCCTTCGCGGGGCGCATGGTCAACATCCACCCGTCGCTCCTGCCCGCGTTCCCCGGCGTCGACGCCCAGCGACAGGCCTTCGACTACGGCGTCAAGGTGGCGGGCTGCACCGTGCACTTCGTCGACGGGGGCGTGGACACCGGGCCGATCATCGCGCAGCGCGCCGTACCCGTGCTCGAGGAGGACGACGCGGCGAGCCTGCGCGCGCGCATCCTCGAGCAAGAACACACGTTGTTCGTGGAGGCATTGCAGGCCATCGCCGAGGGCCGCGTGACCACGACGTCGTCACCGACGGGGCGCACCCTCGTCCACGTCGCTCCAAAGAGCGCCCCGAAGAGGGAGGCTCGGTGACGGCGCGGCACTACGACGTCGTGGTGCTGGGTCGTTCCATCGGTGGGCTCGCGGCCGCGGCGTTGCTCGCGCGGCGAGAGTTTCGGGTGCTCGTCCTCGGGCAGGGCCAGGCGGCGCTCACCTATCCCGTGGAGGGGCACCCCCTGTGCCGGCGCACCTTCACGATGCTCTCGGCGACGTCCCCCAGCTTCCGTCGCATCGTCCAGGAGCTGGCCCAGAGTCAGCGCTTTCGGCGCACGACGGAGCCGCTGGATCCGATGTTCAGCGTGCTGGCTCCCAGCTGGAGGCTCGAGGTCCCCCCGGACGCGGAGCTGTTCGCCCGGGAGATCGATCGCGAGTTCCCGGAGATTCGCCAGCTCGTCGACGAGCTGTACGCCTCCTTCGCCGAGGTGAACGGCGCGGCGGACGGCGCCTTCGAGAAGGACGCGGTCTGGCCACCTGGCTCGCTCTGGGAGCGCCTCGAGACGGGGCGCATCGCCGGGGCGCTGCCGCTCACGGAGAGCACACCGGCGGATCTGCTGGGCAAGTTTCCGCAGACGCACCCCTTCCGCGACGTGGTGGCGCTCCCGGTGGAGTTCGCGACCCACCTGGACGTGCCGGCCTCGCGGATGCCCGCCTTCGCCCTCGCGCGTCTGCACGGTGCCTGGACTCGCGGCATCTACTCGCTCCGACGCAGCGAGCTCGATCTCACGGACTTCTTCATCGACCGCATCGAGGCCCATGGCGGCGCCTGTCGCCCCGACGGACGCGCCACTCAGCTCATCGTGCAGCGCGGCCGCGTCACCGGGGTCCTCGAGGACGGCGAGGACCAGCCCACCGGGGCCGGCTCCGTCATCTCGTGCTTCAGCGGCGAGACCTTGGCGGACCTCGCCCACGGCGAGGGGGTGACCCGCAAGGCGAAGGAGAACTGGCCGCGCCTCACCGCGACGGCGGGGCGCTTCGTCGTGTCGCTCATCGTCGACCGCCGCGCAGTGCCGGATCCCCTGCCCGTCGAGAGCTTCCTCGTCCCCCGCGCCCCCGATCCGAGGCGCCCCGTGGTGCACCTGCAGCGCCTCGATCGCAGGCTCTACGCGCCCAACCACGACCAGGACGAGGGGGGCGCCCGGACGGCCCTGCTGGTCGCAGAGATCCTCCTCCCGTCCCGCGGCGCGCTGACGCTCTGGGAGGGGCGCGAGGCGGTGCTCACCACCCTGCGCGAGCACCTGCCGTTCCTGGACGAACACCTGGTGGTCGTCGACTCGCCCCACGACGGCCTGCCCGCGTGGACGTACACACGGGACGGCAACCGCCTCGTGCGGCGCGAGATCGATCGCATCCACCTGCGCGGGGTCCGCCCCGGAGCCGAAGCGATGGAGTGGAAGTGGACGGCAGAACCCACGACCCTCTTCGGCCTCGCCGCCGAGCCCGTGCGCGGGCCCATCCCGGGCACGTACCTCGTCGGCTCCACGGTGTTGCCCGCGCTCGGTCAGGAGGGCGAGCTCCTGGCGGCGTGGGGCGCCGCCAAGCTCATCACGAAGGGCGATCGCACGCGGCAGAAGATGCGGCGCCAGATGTGGACGAAGATCGAGACCGGCTGAGCGCACCTCGGAGCCCCGCACCTCGACCGAAGACCCATGCGGATCATCGCTGGAACTTTACGCGGACGTCGCCTGGTGGCCCCTGCGGGGCTGGCGACACGACCCACGACGGATCGCGTGCGCGAAGCCTGGTTCTCCATGCTGGGCCCCCTCGAGGGCGCCGTGATCGACATCTACGCCGGCACGGGCGCCCTGGGCTTCGAGGCGTTGTCCCGGGGTGCGCGCTCGGTGGTGTTCGTGGAGAACGCCAAGGCCGCCCTGGTCGCGATCGAGCGCAACGCCGCGACCCTCGAGGTCCGCGAGCAGACGACGTTGGTGCGCGCGCCCGTGGAGCGCGCCCACGCGGCCATCGAGCGCCTCGGCCCCTACGACCTGGTCCTCACCGATCCACCATGGACCGCCATGGACGCGGCGGAGCGCACCCTGAAGAAACTGCTCCGGGCGGACCTGCTCACCCCGGACGGGCGCGTCGTGCTCGGCCACCCGAAGGGACGCCCCGTAGACCTCGATCCCCAGAGCGGCCTGGTGCTCACCCAGCGACGCAGCTGGGGCGACTCAGCCGCGTCGTTCTTCACCCGCGCCTGATGGGCGTCCTTCGAGGACGGCGCCCCGACGCACTCGCGCGCGGAGCGACCCCTCGTTATAGTGCGGGGCCATGTCCTCGACCGTGCCCCCTCCCCCCAAGTCCGGCAACGGCGGCTACATCGTGCTCATCGCCGTGATGCTCGCGGCCATCGCGGGGCTCGTCTACTGGAAGGTGAACGCAGACGACGTCGAGGTGATCGAAGAGACCCGGACCACTGCGGCGCGCACGGAGGAGCCGACGCCGGTCCTCGACGCCGCGCCCCCACCGCCGCCCCCCGTGGAAGAGGTGGAGGAAGAGCCGGAGGCGCCCGCCGAGAAGAAGCCGGTCGCCTCCGCCAGCGCGGGCAACGCCGGCTGCTCCGGCGTCTGCCAGGGACAGCTCACGGCCGCCGGGGAGAGCGCCCTGCGCGCCAAGGGAGGTCAGGCGCGCGGCTGCTACAACCGAGCGCTCCGGCAGAACGCGACCCTGTCCGGCAAGCTGGGCCTGAAGGTGCGCATCGGGCCGAGCGGCAACGTGTGCAGCCTGCAGGTCACCGAGGACACCCTCGGGGACGCCTCGGTGACCACCTGCGTCACGCAGATGTATCGGGCCGGCAAATTCCCGGCGCCTCAGGGCGGCTGCGTCGAAGCGCAGATCCCTCTCAACTTCGTCTCATCCCAGTGAGCTCGACGCACGGCGGGCCGACGAATCCCTCGGCCGAGGCCACCCGACCGCGCACGGCGGAGCTGACCACGGGGGTGCTCCTGACCGTGGCGTACGACGGCCAGAACTACTGTGGCTTCGTCCGGCAGAGCAACGGGCCGTCCGTCGCCGAGGAGCTCGATCGCGCCATCGGCACCATCGACCCTGCGGCGACGTTGGTCAAAGGCGCGAGCCGTACGGACGCAGGAGTGCACGCCCGCGCGCAGGCGGTGTCGTTCTCGACTCGACGGGTGATCGCCGCGCGCGGGTGGGTGCTCGCCTTGAACCAGCAGCTGCCCCAGGACATCGCCGTCGTCCGGGCCGCCCAGGTGCCCCTGGGCTACGACGCTCGCCGGCACGCGCTCTGGAAACGGTATCGATACCTCCTGCACCTCGCACCCGTCCCCGACCCGTTCCTCGCCGGGCGCGCCTGGAGGATCGGCTATCCTCTCGACCTCGAGCGCATGGCGCGCGAGGCCCGGAGCCTGGTGGGGACCCACGACTTCGCCGCGTTCCGCAGCTCCGCGGATCGTCGCGAGACCACCGTACGCGAGCTCACGGAGGTGGACGTCCGCCCGTCCGACCATGGCCCCCGTTGCCTCGAGATCGTCGTGACGGGCAACCGCTTCCTCCACAACATGGTGCGGATCATCGTCGGCACCCTCGTCGACGTGGGGCGCGGTCAGCTCGCCGCGGGCGCGATGCAGCGGGCCTTGCACAGCAGGCGTCGCGAAGATCTGGGCATGACCGCACCGGCGAGCGGCCTCTACCTCGATCACCTCGAGCTGGACGACCGGGGCAGCGACGCCTGGCCTGGTTGAACCTGTCGCGCGCGACCGATCGGCTGCGGGAGAAATGATTGCGATTCCAGGGAGGAAGCGCCGCTCACGTCGAGAGCGACGCCCGCGCGCGCCGCTCCTGTGAAGGCGATTTCGCAGTCATCGGTTATCGAGACACCGCGTGGGCGCGTTGACCCACTTGCTGGGGTCGCCTAGCTTTCGCCTGGCCTACGCCTCTTCGAGCCACCATGAGCTTCAAAAACAAGATCGTCGAGCAGGGCCGCCGAGCCCTCACGAATCCTGCGATCATGCGTTGGGTCACGGACGACCGCGTCATGAGAGCCGCCGAAGGTTTCATGGACGCCCCCACGCGCGTGAAAGCCGCCTGGGCCATCCTGAAGAACGGCTACGAGCTGCCGAACGTCGACCCAGCCCTCGACGACACGCCGGGCCAACCCACGAACGGGTCATCGAAGGACAACGGCCACACCAACGGCTCGACCGTCGCCGGCGCGTCCCTGGACGGCTCGGGGGTCACGACCACCGAGCGGGCGCCCAGCATCACCCACGGCTCCGAGGACATGCAGGAGTCGATGAACGAGCGCAGGTCCCTCGCCTCCATCGGCGGCAAGGACGTGCTCGAGAAGTGCTTCAAATTCACGGCGGCGGACAACGCCCGCAAGCGGGGCATCTACCCGTTCTTCCGGCCTCTGGACCTGAACGACGGCCCCGAGGCGCAGATCGACGGCAAGCGCGTCGTGATGTTCGGCTCGAACAACTACCTGGGCCTCACCACGCACCCCAAGGTTCGTGAAGCAGCCAAGGCGGCGATCGATCGCTTCGGCACCAGCATGACCGGTTCGCGGCTCGTCAACGGCTCGATGAAGCTGCACGAGGAGTTCGAGGAGAAGCTCGCGGACTGGTTCGGCAAGGAAGCGGCCCTCGTGTTCACCACCGGCTACCAGGTGAACATCGCCACCTGCTCCGCCTTGCTCTCGAACAAGAACAGCGTCGCGGTCATCGATCGCAACGTGCACGCGTCCCTCTACGACGGGGTGCGCCTCGGTCAGGCCGCGGGCGCGCGCAGCATCCGCTACAAGCACAACGACGCGGAGGCCCTCGACAAGGCCCTCGACCGACTGGGCGATCACGACGGCGCGCTCGTCATCACCGACGGCGTGTTCAGCGCCGAAGGCGAGATCGCCAAGCTCGACGAGCTGGTCCCGGTGGTGAAGAAGCACGGTGCGCGGCTCTTCGTCGACGACGCCCACGCCCTGGGGGTCATCGGTCCTGAGGGGCGCGGCACCGCACATCACTTCGGCGTCGCAGACCAGGTGGACCTCATCGGCGGGACCTTCTCGAAGTCCTTTGCCAGCATCGGCGGCTACCTGGTAGGCGAGCGCAAGGTGCTCGACTACGTGCGCCATTTCGCGCCGAGCTTCATGTTCGCTGCGAGCGCCGCGCCCGCAGCCATCGCGGCGGCGATGGCCGCCTTCGACGTGATGCGCGAAGAGCAGTGGCGCATCGAGAAGCTCCACGAGAACTTCACCTACATGCGCGACGAGCTCCGCAACCTCGGCTTCGAGCTGGGCACGACGGAGACCGCCGTCATCCCCATCTACATCCGGCAGGATCTGCGCACCATCATGATGTGGCGCGATCTCCTGGAGGAGTACGGGGTCTACACGAACCCCTTCATCTCCCCCGGCGTGCCCCCGAAGAGCGCCATGCTGCGGACCAGCTACATGGCGACCCACGAGCGCAGCCACCTGGATCGAGGCCTCGAGGCGTTCGCGAAGGTGGGCAAGAAGTACGGCGTCATCTGAGGTCGGCGAGGCGACGGCCGCGACGAAGGAGCACCCGCGTGACGAAGAGATCGAGCTCCCTGGTCCTGCTCTTGGCCGTCGCTTGCTCCCCCGCCGCGGCGCCGGAGGCGAGCACGCCGGACGCGGCGGACTCCGCCCGCGTCGCGCCGTCTCCGGGCGAGCCAGTCACGGACGACGCTGCCCAAGACTCTGTCCAAGACGACTCGGACCAGGACGAGGCGCCTGCAACCGCTCCCGGCGGTGAGCCAGAGAGCTCCGAGGCGACCTCCGACGCTCCGGTGCCCTCGCGGGACGTCATCTACAAGGTCACCCCGGAGGGTCTCGTCGTGGAGGCGGACGGTGTCCGCTTTCTACCCAAGGCCCAGCCCGTGAAGCTCGCCAACGGCGGCTATGGCATCCGCTTGGAGGTGACCGCGCGGGTCGTCGACGAGCGCACGCACACCCTGCTGGGTCATGCCCACGGCCCCCTCAGCATCGCGGCGCTCATCGAAGACGGAAAGGGCCAACAGAAGGCGCGCCACGCCGACAGCCGCGGCGATGGCCCGCGAGCGGGCGAGCTGGAGATCCTGCAACCGGGCCAGGACGTCGTGCTCACGCGCAGCTGGCCCTCCGGCAGCGTGAAGGGCCCCCTGTGGTGGGGTCAAAAGGTGCGCTTGCAGGTAGGGCTCTGGGGTCTCGGGGCCGACGACGAGGCGCCGCGGCCGCTGCGCAAGTTGTGCACCGTCGACATGGTCGCGGGCGCCAAGCCCGTCGCCGTGGTGAGCCCGCCAGAGCTCTGACCTTCGGGCGTCGAGCGGCTCAGTGCTCGTGCTGGGGCGCCGGCACGAAGGCGAGGATCACACCGAGCACCGCCAACATCGCGACGTAGTGGGCGGGCGCCATCACGTCCTGCTCGACCCATAGGGTCAGGACCATCGGTGTCAGTCCACCGAAGATCGCGTAAGCCAGGTTGTACGAAAACGACATCCCCGAGAAGCGGATGACGGCCGGGAAGGCGCGCACGAGCAGGTAGGGGATGGCGCCGACCGTCCCCACGAAGAAGCCGACGAGGGTGTAGTCGAGGAGGAGCGCGTCCGGCTGGGCGAGCCCTCCGTAAAACCGGTAGCTCGTCCACATGAGCCCCAGGGAACCAACGCCGAGCGCGACGCGGGGCCCCCACCGATCCGCCAGGACACCGAAGACGACGCATCCGACGGTCAGCGCGACCACGGCGACGCTGTTGGCCTGGAGAGCGCTCTGGGCCGAGATCTCGAACGAGCCCTGGAGGTACGTCGGCGTGAAGAGGATGACGACGACCACCGCCGCCGAGAGCACCCACGTCAGCAGCATGCAGAAGGTCACGGCGCCCAGGTGCCGGCGCAGCGTGGTCTTCAGGGGCAACTCGCTGGCC
The DNA here is from genome assembly GCA_012514535.1 of Myxococcales bacterium. Lineage (GTDB taxonomy): Bacteria > Myxococcota_A > Polyangia > Polyangiales > Polyangiaceae > NIC37A-2. The sequence goes on from JAAZAA010000083.1 coordinate 21,795, forward strand.
AGCGTCTTCTTCTCCTGCATCGCTCGGAAGACCGGGGTCTCCTCCAGGAAGCGACGGAGATAAACGGCCAAGATGCCGAAGCCGCCGCCGAGCAGGAAAGGGATGCGCCACGCGAAGTCGAACACCTCTTCGGGCGTGAAGCGCGTGTTGATGGCGGTGGCCACCAGGGAGCCCAGCAGGATGCCGAAGGTCAATCCTGCCGTGAGTGTCCCGACGGCGAAGCCGGTGTGCCGGGCCGGCACGTGCTCGGAGACGAACACCCAAGCGCCGGGAACCTCTCCGCCGATCGCGGCCCCTTGCAAGATGCGCAAGAGGAGCAGCAACACCGGCGCGATCGCGCCGAGCGTCGCATAGGTGGGCAGCAGGCCCATGGCGAGGGTCGGCACCGCCATGAGGATGATGCTGAAGGTGAACATGCGCTTGCGGCCGAGCAGGTCACCGAAATGGGCGATCACGATGCCGCCGATGGGCCGCGCCAGATAGCCGGCAGCAAAGATCCCGAAGGTCTGGAGCTGACGGAGCCACTCGGGCAAGTCGTCCGGGAAGAACGCGGCCCCGATCACCTTCGCGAAAAATACGAAGACGACGAAGTCGTAGAATTCGAGCGCCCCTCCCAGCGCAGCGAGGGCCAACGTCCGATAGTCACGCCGCCCGAGCGAACGGTGTGCGGGGTGAAGCGGGGGCACTGACGTCATGGGAGGGAGCGTCGATTGAGGGGGGAGGGCAGCTCGATGGCTCAATTTCCGGACTTTCGCAAGGCTTTCGCGAGCGCCGTGTCCTCCAGGCACCGACGTCGGAGCCGCCCTGTGAGGCTCCACGCCGCCTCGTGCTAAGGATAGGGCTGGCATGCCAACGGGAGACGCACTGGTCGTCGGGCTGTTGATCGCCGTGAACGCGCTCTACGTCGCCGCAGAGTTCGCCGCGGTGGCGGTCCAGAAGAGCCAGCTCCTCCCCCTCGCCAAGAGCGGCAGCAAGCGCGCTGAGGGCCTTCTCGCCCTGCAGGAAAATCGCGTCGAGCTCGATCGCTACATCGCCGCCTGCCAGATCGGCATCACCCTCTCGAGCCTGGTCGTCGGAGCCTATGGGCAGGCGCGGATCGCCCCTGGGCTCGGCGTTTGGCTCGAGCAGGAGCTCGGCTGGAGCGCCGTCTCGGCGGGATCGGCCGCCATCACCCTGGTGCTGCTCGTCCTGACCCTGTCGCAGGTCGTCCTGGGCGAGCTGGTGCCGAAGTCCCTCGCCCTGCAGTTCCCCGAGCGCACCGCCCTCGCGACCTACGTGCCGACGCGTTGGTCCGTCTCGCTCTATCGCGGCTTCATCTGGCTGCTCAACGGGAGCGGCCTCGTCTTGCTGAGGCCGTTCGGGGTGAAGCCGGGAGGCACCCAACACGTCCACTCACTCGCGGAGATCCGCATCTTGCTCGCGGAGTCCCACAAGGCGGGCTCATTGACGCCCGCGGCGCACAAACGCCTGGAGCGCGGGCTCCAGCTGTCCAACCGCACCGTGCGCCAGATGATGACGCCCCGGAACGAGATCTACGCCCTCGAGGTCTCCACGCCCGCGGACGAGGCTCTTCGGAAGCTCCTCGAGAGCCCCTACAGCAGGGTGCTCATCTACAGGGAGTCCCTCGATCAGGTGCTCGGCGCAGTGAACACCAAGGACGTCGTGAGCTGGTTCGCCGTGCGCGGAGAGCTGCCGCCCCTCGAGCGAATGCTCCGCAAGATGCCCTTCGTCCCCGAGTACCTCCGGGCGCCTCGGCTGGTGCGCTTCCTCCAGGAGAAGCAGAGCTCGAAGGCGATCGTCGTCGACGAGTTCGGCGGCGTCCAAGGCATCATCAGCATCGAGGACGTGCTCGGACAGCTGTTCGGGGACATCGGCGACGAGCTGAAGCAGCCCGAGCCAGGCGTGGAGCGGCTCGAAGACGGGAGGGTGCGGCTGCCCGGATCCCTGACGCTGGACGAGGCGGAGCCTTGGATCGGGGCGCGCTGGGAGGGGAGCTCCGCGACCGTCGGTGGGCACATCCTGGCTCACCTCGGGCGCTGGCCGACCGAAGGCGAGACCCTGGAGATCGACGGGGTCGACGTCACGGTGACGGAGATGAGCCCCACCGCGGTCCGATGGGTCGTCGCGCGCCCCCGCCACGGCGCCTCGGAGCCGGGGTCCTCCGAGGAAGCGGAAGGAGCCGAGCACCCGGAGGCGCCTCCGCTCGAAGCCAGCGCTGCGCAGGCGAGGTCGTCCGAAGGGGCGCGGACGCGGGAGGAAGACTGACCATGATCGTCGCCCTCGTCGTCCTCGTGCTGATCCTCCTCAACGGCCTCTTCGTCGCCGCCGAGTTCGCGATCATCGGCGTCCCCCGGCCGGCCATCGAGCACCGCGCCGCGGAGGGGAGCCGCCTCGCCCGCGTCGTGCTGAGCACCCTGCGCGACCCGCAGAAGCAGGATCGCTACATCGCGACGGCGCAGCTCGGCATCACCTTCTCGAGCTTGGGGCTCGGCATGTACGGGGAGCAGCAGCTCGCCCAGAGCCTGCTGGAGCCACTCGGTCGGCTCGGCATCGACTCCTGGGTCTCCGTGCACGCCGTGGCCAGCGTGCTCGCCGTGAGCGCCCTCACCTACCTGCACATCGTGTTGGGTGAGATGATCCCCAAGACCCTCGCGCTGCAGCACGCAGAAGCGACGGTGCTCTGGATCAGCACGCCGATGCGCTGGTTCAAGATCGCGCTGTGGCCCCTCGTGGTCGCCCTGAACGCGACGGGCATCGGGATCTTGCGCCTGCTGGGAGTGCGCCGCCAAGCGGCGGACACCACGCCGAGCCCGGAGACCCTCCGCTTCGTCGTGGAAGACAGCGTGGCCAACGGCGAGATCGACGCGGAGGCGGGACAGGTCCTCGGCGAGCTGTTCGAGTTCGGTGAGCTCACCGCGGCCGAGGTCATGACGCCGCGGGTGCGCGTGGTGGGTGTGCGCCGGGACGCCTCGCTCGCCGAGCTCCGGGGAGCCATCCGCAGCGGCAGGCACGCGCGTTACCCGGTCTACGACGGGACGCTCGATCAGATCGTCGGCATCGTGCTCATCCGGGATCTGCTCCGTCTCCTCGTCGAAGGACGCTCGCTCTCCGGAGACGTCATCCGCCCCGTCCCCTTCGTGCCGGAGACCTCCAAGCTGGACGCAGTGCTCGCGCGGATGCGTCGGGAGAAGACGCAGCTCGTCGTCGTGATGGACGAACACGGCGGCACTTCCGGTATCGTCACCGTCGAAGATCTCTTCGAGGAGATCGTCGGCGAGATCTCCGATGGCACCGCCACCGTCCAACCCGTCTTCGAAGCGGACGACGAGCTGTGCGCCCTCGGCATGGCGCGGCTCCAGCAGGTGGGCGAGCAGCTCGGCGTCGATCTCGAGCACCCGGACGTCGACACGGTGAGCGGCCTCGTCCTCATGCTGCTCGATCGCCCCCCGGCCGTCGGAGATCGAGTGTCCTTTCGCGGCGTGACCTTCACCGTGCGCGCCACCCAGGGGCGTGGCGTCCGCGAATGTGCGCTCACGATCGATCCCGACGTCGTGAGGCCGCCCACCAGCTCGAACCGCCCGCCACAAGCCTGATCCCGGGGCCGCGCGCCGGCGCGCGCTCCGACCCGCGGGCCGCTGCTGCTCGTCTGCGCCGCGGACGGAAGCGCACCTCACCCCAACATATTGGTTGACGAGATCGGGTCGAGCCCAATATCTTGCGTGTCGCTTCCGGTGCCTGAGCGGGTGCTCAGGCGAAGGGAATCCGGTGTGACTCCGGAGCTGCCCCGCAGCGGTCAGTGAGAACGACCCTCGCACGAACGCACTGGCACAGGCCCTCGAGACCTGTGCTGGGAAGCAGCGAGCAGTAGGAACGCGGTTCTTCCGCAACGCTCACGAGCCCGAAGACCTGCCGAAAGCCCGAGGGAACCCCAAATCCCCCTCGGTTTCCGATCCGAGGCTTCCGCGGGGGAGCAGGCGGGCTCACGCACGACGACTCGACGTCGTGATGCGGCGCCGTTCCGTTCCCGCGCAGAGACCTCTTCGTCCGCGGGGACGAGGTCGGTGACGTCACGGCGACTCGTGCGACCCCTCATGGAGGATCCGTCGAGCCGTGACGGAGCCGCCCCGTGCTCGCACACCCACTCGGGATCCACCAGCGAGGAGACAGGGATGGAATCGATGACGGTACGGCAGCGTCGCTCGAGCGACGCCCCTACGCAGATGCGTGTTCGTAAACGCAACGGCGCCTACGAGCCCGTGCGGCTCGACAAGATCGTGAGCGCCGTCGGGCGGTGTTGCGCCGGACTTCCACGGGTCGACGCCCTGGAGGTCGCCACGAAGACGATCTCCGGCCTCTACGACGGCGCCAGCACGCGGGAGCTCGACGAGCTGTCGATCCAGACGGCGGCGGCGCTCACGGCGCGGGAGCCGGAGTATGCCCAGCTCGCCGCGCGCCTGCTCTCGGCGACGATCGACGAGGAGCTGCGCGGGCAAGGCATCCACACCTTCACCCAATCCGTCGCTCGCGGCTACGACCTCGGGCTCATTGGAGAGCGCCTCCAGGCCTTCTGCGCGCAGCACGGGCGCCAGCTCGACGACGCCATCGACCCGGCGGCGACGCAGCGCTTCGAGTACTTCGGGCTGCGCACCCTCCACGACCGCTACCTGCTGCGCCACCCCACCCAGCGCACCCTGCTGGAGTCGCCGCAGCACTTCTTCATGCGCATCGCCGCCGCCCTGGCGGACTCCGTCGCGGACGCCATCGAGTTGTACGGGCTCTTCTCCCGGCTCGAGTACCTGCCGAGCTCACCCACCTTGTTCAACGCCGGGACGCGGCACGAGCAGCTCAGCAGCTGTTTTCTGCTCGACTCACCCGCCGACCACCTGAAGGACATCTACGCGCGCTACGCGGACATCGCGATGCTCTCGAAGTTCTCGGGGGGCATCGGGCTCGCCTACCATCGCGTGCGCTCACGGGGCTCCCTCATCGAGAGCACCAACGGACACAGCAACGGCATCGTGCCGTGGCTCAAGACCCTCGACGCCTCCGTGGCGGCCGTGAACCAAGGCGGCAAGCGCAAGGGCGCCTGCTGTGTGTACCTCGAGACGTGGCACGCGGACATCGAGGAGTTCCTCGAGCTGCGGGACAACACCGGCGACGAGGCGCGTCGCACCCACAACCTGAACCTCGCCAACTGGATCCCGGATCTGTTCATGCGGCGCGTGGAGCGCGGTGAGCAGTGGTCCTTGTTCGATCCCAAGGTGGTACCGGAGCTGACGGACCTGTGGGGTGAGGACTTCGAGGCCGCCTACGAGGCCGCCGAGGAGCGCGGGGTGGCCGCCAAGGTCCTCCCCGCGCGCGAGCTGTACGGCCGCATGATGCGCACCTTGGCCCAGACCGGGAACGGGTGGATGACGTTCAAGGACACGGCCAACCGCACCTGCAACCAGACGGCGCGCCCCGGGCGTGTCGTGCACCTCTCGAATCTCTGCACCGAGATCATCGAGGTGACCTCCGACGAAGAGACCGCCGTCTGCAACCTCGGCTCGATCAACCTCGCGCGCCACCTCCGGGAGCCCGCCCCATCGAGCGGCGCGGAGTCCGGCGCCGAGGTGCGCGAGGCTTCCGATGTGCACGGGGCTTCCGATGTGCAAGGGGCCTTCGACTGGGACCACCTCGCGGCGACCGTGCGCGTCGCGGTGCGCCAGCTCGATCGGGTCATCGATCTGAACCTGTACCCCATCGAGTCCGCGCGGCGCTCCAATGCGCGGTGGCGCCCGGTGGGCCTCGGCATGATGGGTCTGCAGGACGTGTTCTTTCGGCTGCGGCTGCCCTTCGACGCGCCGGAGGCGCGCGCCCTCTCGCGGCGCATCTCCGAGCACATCTACTTCCACGCCCTGAGCGCGTCCGTGGAGCTCGCCGTCGAGCGCGGTCGTCATCCGGCCTTCGAGGAGACCCGCGCCGCCCGCGGCGAGCTCCAGTTCGACGCCTGGGGCATCACGCCCAGCCGAGAGCTCGACTGGGAAGGGCTGCGGGCCCGGATCCAACGGGACGGTCTCCGCAACTCCCTCCTCGTCGCCATCGCCCCGACCGCCACCATCGCGTCGATCGCCGGGTGTTACGAGTGCATCGAGCCCCAGATCTCGAACCTGTTCAAGCGCGAGACGCTCTCGGGGGAGTTCCTGCAGGTGAATCGCTATCTGGTTCGGGAGCTCCAGGCCCTGGGGATGTGGAACGACGGGGTGCGACAACGCCTCAAGCTCGCGGAGGGCTCGGTCCAACCTCTGGAGGAGCTCCCTGCGTCCCTGAAGCTCCTGTTCCGGACCGCCTGGGAGCTGCCCATGCGCGCCCTCATCGACATGGCTGCGGAGCGCGGCCCGTTCATCGATCAGAGCCAGTCCCTGAACCTGTTCATGGAGAGCCCGAACATCGGCCAGCTCTCGTCCATGTACATGCACGCCTGGCGGCGGGGCCTGAAGACCACCTACTACCTGCGCTCGCGCCCGGCGACGCGCATCGCTCAGGTCACGGCGTCACCGACGCGCTCCGTCACCTGCTCCCTCGAGAACCCCGAATCCTGTGAGGCCTGCCAATGAGCTCTCTCGCACTCCTATCGACGCCCGCCGTGATCCCCACGTCTCCGCCTCCGGGAGCGCCCCTGCTCCAGCCTGGCTTGCAGCTCACGCTGCGCCCCATGCGCTATCCGCGCTTCTTCGAGATGTACCGGGCGGCGATCAAGAACACGTGGACCGTCGAAGAGGTGGACTTCTCCACGGACCTCGGAGACCTGCGCGAGCGCATGAGCCCGGCCGACCGCCACCTGATCGAGCGGCTCGTGGCGTTTTTCGCGACGGGCGACTCGATCGTCGCCAACAACCTCGTGCTCAACCTCTATCGGCACATCAACGCGCCCGAGGCTCGGCTCTATCTCTCCCGGCAGCTGTACGAGGAGGCGCTGCACGTCCAGTTCTACCTCACGCTGCTCGACACCTACGTGCCCAAGCTCGAGGATCGCGAGGCGGCCTTCGCGGCCATCGACAACATCCCCAGCATCCGGAAGAAGGCGGAGTTCTGCTTTCGTTGGATGGACTCGATCCAAGACCTGGAGCGGCTCGAGACGAGGGCGGAGCGCCGCGCCTTCGTGCTCAACCTGATCTGCTTCGCCGCGTGCATCGAAGGGTTGTTCTTCTTCGCGGCATTCGCCTACGTCTATTTCTTGCGTTCCCGTGGCCTGCTGCACGGCCTCGCCGCGGGCACCAACTGGGTGTTCCGCGACGAGAGCGCTCACATGGCCTTCGCCTTCGAGGTCGTCCACACCGTGCGGCGCGAGGAGCCCGAGCTGTTCGACGCCGAACTCGAAGGCCTGGTCGTCCAGATGCTCGAGGAGGCCATCGACTGCGAGCTCCAGTTCGCTGCGGACCTCCTGAGCGGCGGGATCGCTGGCCTGTCGCTCGCGGACATGCGGCGGTACCTCGAGTTCGTCGCGGACCAGCGCCTGACCCAGCTGGACCTGCCGCGACGCTTCCACGGCACCAACCCGTTCTCGTTCATGGAGCTCCAGGACGTGCAGGAGCTGGCGAATTTCTTCGAGCGCCGCGTCAGCGCGTACCAGGTCGGCGTCTCCGGCGACGTGGAGTTCGACGCGGACTTCTGAGCGAACCGCCCCCGACGAGCCCCCCTCAGGGCTCGTCGGACCCGTAGAGGGCGCAGTCCGTCGTGTCCGTGCCCTCGTCGCACACAGGCGGCATGTCGCACTCCCCGTCGAAGGCGAACTCGCAGCTGTCCTCCAAGGCCTGGTCCCCGACGCAGAAGGCCCAGGTGAAACCGTTCGCCTCGGTCGCCTCGCAGCGGGCGAAGCCGAACTCGGCGCAGTCCACCTCGCTCGGTGAGCCGCCGACGCAGAACTGGAGGCGGGTCCCGTTGCAGCCTTCACTGCACCCCGCGACGTCGTCGACGCTGCAGCTCGGCGCGACGCACTCCGCGTAGTCGCCGGACGTCTCACAGCGCAGCCCTGCCGCGGCGCAATCGATCGCGCTGAGTATCCCCGTCTCACCGCAGTAGCTGAGGACGTCGTTTCTGCACGTGAGCGTGCCCGGCGAGGTGCACTGGGTGGTGGAGTCGATGCACATCGCCTCCCCGGGCCCGGTTTCGACACAAGTGCTCGCCAGGCCGGTGCAATCGACCCCGTAGGGCTGGCCCCCGATGCACTCGTACAGAACGTTCCCCGCACAATGGTACTCGCCGGGGGCGTCGTAGCAGGTGTCCGTCGCAAGCAGACAAGGCGCCGTCGGGCCCTGGGTCGGGAAGTCGTAGGAGCCATAGCATCCGATCGCCCCAGCGCGCCCGCAGTCCCACGCGTAGGGGAACGGGACGCCACACAGGACCGCCTCGTCCCCGGAACAGCTCCACCCGCTCGTGCCGCCGCAGCTCGCGGGGGTGATGGCTCGACGACCGAGGCACTCCTCCACGTCTCCGCAGCTGCTCGCTCCGTAGGTGCACGCCTCGTAGGCGTTCGTGAGCTGATAGCTGTAGCTGACGCACTGGCTCATCGTGTAGTAGGCCCCCGCGGGATCGCAGGAGACGCGCATCAGGCATCCCCGGACGAGCTCGTCGTTCCCTACGTCGTAGGCGGAGCAGGTTCCACCATCGCCGCCGCCACTGTGGGACCCACCGCCGCCGTTCGTGCCTCCGGTGCTGGAGGAGCCGCCGCTCGCCAGAGGATCGAGCTCCGCCTTTTCGATGCCGAGGAGCTGATTGCAGGCGATGCCCAGGCAAGCAGGAGCGAGCACGCAGAGCCACCAGGCCGCTTCGCCGCCCCGTCGTCGTGTGATCCGTCGCGTCATCAGAACGTCCCCCGGAGCAGCAGGCTCGCGCCCTCGCCCGTCGTCACGGCGCTCAGCTCGGGTCCCCCCGACTCCGGCGCGGTCACCCACAGGACGATCCCGGTCGCGACCAGCGCCCCACCAACTCCGCCGAGGATCGTCGCCCAGTTCCCGGCGGCGCGAGCGTCGTTGCGCAGCTCGACGCCCGCCTGCGAGCAGAAGCGCTCGGTGCGGCACTCGTCCTGGGAGCTCGAGTTCAATGAGATCGCGCGCAAACCGAAGATCCCTCCGGCAATCAGGCCCGCCGCGCCCACGGAGCCGACGACGACGCCGATGGTGCGCCGGGTCGCGCCGGGATCCGACGTCGCGTCGTCACCGACGCCGCGTGCCGGCGTGTCGACGGCGAGGACGTTCGTCTCGGGCTCGCTCTCCGCGAGGGGCGGGATCACGATCTCCGTGTGTCCCGGCCCTGGCTCGATGGACACGATCGTCCGGTACGTCTCCCTGCCGGGCGCGGTGACCTCGATCGTGTGCTCCCCGGGATCCAGCGGGAGCGGTGTTCCCCAGGCCGCCTGCCGCACCTCGACCCCGTCTCGCGCCACTCGCAGGCCCTCGACGTAGGTCGTCTCGGGCACGGTGATGACCACCCGATGCAGCTGGCGCTCGACCTCCTCGGCACGCATGCGTGCGTGGGTCTCACGCTCCTCCTGCCCTGCCTGACGCGCCAGGGCGGCAGCCTCCAGCCAGATCCCCCAAGCCGTGGCCAGCCGTCCCTGTTTTTCGTAGCAGTCGGCGAGGTTCAGGGCGGTGCCCGTCCCCGGATCGAGACGTTGGCTCTCCGCGAGTTTGGGGCACGCCTCGTCGTAGCGCCCTTCCGTCAGGAGCTGACGCCCCTCCGCGAAGAGCGCCTCGGCGACGGCGACGTCCCTCGCCTCCGCGGCGAGCGTCACCGGGGAGACCAGCAAGAACCCCGAAGTGAAAAAGAATGCACACCAGGGAAACCGCGCTGCCCCGGCAACTCGACGGCGCCAGGGGAATAATCGACATGAAAACACTGGAGCCTCTCTCGTCCGCGAGCCTTTCGAGCTCCGCAGCGATTTACTCCTGACCAGTGACAGTGGCAATCGCCGGCGCGGTGGCGATTGCCACCTCGGTACCGTTCATTTCCGATCTGAATAGAAATCCGGAGGCGGGCTCTGCGTCGGCTTCGGCGTCGCTTTCGGGGGCGCGGAGGGTCGTGTCGCGGCAGGGGTCGAGGGCGTCGCAGGAGTCGAGGGGGAGGACGGAGTCCGAGCGGACGTCGGCGGCGACGAGGATGATGGGGACGGGGGCGAGGACGATGGGGGCGAGGACGATGGGGGCGAGGACGATGGAGAGGGCTCGGAAGTCGCCTCCGTATCCGATGGCGCCCTGTCCGATGACGCCCCGTCCAATGACGCCCTGTCCGTTGGCGCAGGGCGCACGGTGGCCGGGGCCGGGGCCGCGTCGGGCGCCGAGGGCTCCGCGGGAACGGGGGACGTCCGCTGGGGGACGGGCTGGCTCCCCTCTTCGGGACGAGCGGCCACGGCCGCGTCCGGCTCCGAACGGGACAGCAACAAGACGGTCGAACCCCCGACGACGAGCAGCCCCGCCGCCGCCACCGCGAGCCAGGGGGTCGAGCGCTTGGGGATGGTGAGGGGAACCGCCGTCTCGCTCCAGGCGGCCTGGGTCTCCGCCCCGGTGCGCGCTGGCGCGGGCGGCTCCGACGGCTCGGCCCCCTGCCGGTTCAGCACACGGCTGACTCGCTCAACGGAGACGAGGGCGCGCTGCGGCGCGAAGGGACCGAGCGCCACCGCGAGCTCGGCGACGGATCCGTAACGCTGCTCCCGCTCCTTGTGGAGACAGCGCGCGACGACGCTCTCCAGCTCCGGCGGGACATCGCCCCGGAGGGCGCGGATGGGGCGCGGCTCGGTGGTCAAGATCTGGGCGCACACCTCTGGCAGGGTCTCGCCCTGGAACGGCGGCTCACCGGTGACGAGCTCAAAGAGGATGATGCCCAAAGCCCACACGTCGGCGCGAGCGTCGACGTGCTTGGAGGACGTCATCTGCTCGGGCGCCATGTAGAGGGGCGAGCCGAGCATCGAGGAGGTCTGTGTGAGCGCCACCTGGTGCGCGATCACCTTCGAAATGCCGAAGTCGAGCAGCTTGATCGAAGGCGTCCCGTCGACGCGCTCGATCCGGAAGAGGTTGGCCGGCTTGAGATCCCGGTGCACGATCCCGAGGGCATGCGCCTCGGCCAGGGCCTCGCACGCCTGGAGCATGTACTCCACGGCCTCGGGGACGGGCAGCGGCCCACGGCTCTCCAGGTAGCGAGCGAGGTCGACCCCGTCGAGGTACTCCATCACCATGTACGGCGCGCCGGACTCCAGCGTCCCGACGTCGGTGACGCGGGCGACGTGCTCGCTGCGGATCTTCACCGCGGCCCGCGCCTCCCGCAGGAACCTCTGCACGGCCTCCTGGTTCGCGAGGGCCTCGGGCAGGAGGAACTTCAGGGCGACCCGCTCGTCGAGCGCCTCGTGCACCGCGGAGACGACGACCCCCATGCCCCCGCGCCCGAGCACGCGCTCGATGCGATACTTGCCCGCGAGCAGATCCCCGGGCTGGACCTCGGTGAGGGGTGCGTTCGCCATGTCCCGTCACCCCCGGACACCGAGCGGCCGCGGCCGCACACCGGAGGTCGCTCCAGAGTACCCGGGATGGGTGGGACAGAACAGATCCAGCCGCCGAACCCGCCCCTCCAGGGCCCGTCCTCCCGATGGGTCCTCCCAATGGCTCCTCCCGGCGGCTCGGTTGACGGGCTCCGCACCTGCCCCTATCTCGCCCCCATGTCGGTGAGCGTGCGGCAGCTGCCGCTGGGCGGGAATCTGACCGAGTTCCTGGACGTCGTCGGGACCATCTACCGGGACGATCCCCATTTCGTGCGGCCGCTCGACTTCGAGCTGAAACAACGCTTGAGCCGCAAGAACCCGTTCTTCCGCCACGGCGAGGGCACCCTCTTCACCGCGCACGTGGGGGGACGCTGCGTCGGGCGCTGCACGGCGCAGATCGATCGCGCCTGGAACGACCGCTATGGCGAGCGCACGGGGTTCTTCGGCTTCTTCGACACGATCGACGACCAGCAGGTCGCCGACGCCTTGCTCCAGCGAGCGTCGGAGTGGCTGCGCAGCCGTGGGATGAAGAAGGTGCTCGGGCCCTTCTCCCTGAACTCGAACGAGGAGATCGGTTGCCTCGTGGAGGGCTTCGACATGCCCCCGATGGTGATGATGCCCCACCACCGTCCGTACCAGGGGGGGCTGATCGAGGGCGCGGGCTTCGCAAAGGCCAAGGATCTCTACGCGTGGCGCTACGTGGTCGGGCCGCTGCCCCCGCGCGTGCAGAAGGCGGTCGACCTCATCAGCGCGCTGCCCGAGGTCAAGACGCGGAACGTCGACAAGAAGAACATCGAGAGCGAGGTCAAGCTCGTGATGGACATCTTCAACGATGCCTGGAGCGAGAACTGGGGCTTCGTGCCGCTGACGACGCCGGAGCTCGAGAAGCTCGCCGACGACTTCAAGCTCATCCTCGTCCCCGAGCTCACCCAGATCGTGGAGGTCGACGGCGAACCGGCGGCCTTCGCCGTGGCCATCCCGAACCTGAACGAGTTCATCCACGATCTGGACGGCAAGCTGCTCCCCACCGGCTTCGCCAAGCTTTTGTGGCGCTTCAAGATCGTGGGGGCGAAATCGGCGCGTCTGGCCCTCCTCGGCATCCGCAAGAAGTTCAGGACCCAGAAGAAGTACGCGGCGCTGTCGGCGTACATGTACGCTCGGCTGAGCCGCGCTGGCGCGGGCCTCGGGATCCACTGGGGCGAGCTCAGCTGGACGCTGGAGGACAATCACCCCGTCAATCTCGGGATCAAGATGATGGGCGGCGAGATTTACAAGCGTTACCGCGTCTACGAGCGCGCGCTCTGAGTTCTCCGCACGGGGTCCCCACCCCGGCCCACCCGGCGTTGAAACGCGCCGGGTTCGTAGCTAGATCCGCGGCCATGACCGTCCTCGTCACCGGCGCCAGTGGTTTCCTCGGGTCGCACATCGTCGAGCAGCTCGCGCAGAGCGGGCGCCCCGTGCGCGCGCTGGTGAGGAAGACGAGCAACACCAAGTTTCTCGAGAGCCTCGAGAACGTCGAGCTCGCCTACGGCTCGGTGGACGACCAGGAGAGCGTGCTCGCCGCCGCCGACGGGGTCGAGGCCATCATCCACGCCGCGGGCCTGGTGAAGGCCCGTGGTCCCGCCGAGTTCTGGAGCATCAACACCGAAGGCACCCAGAACATGCTGACGGCCGCCTTGCGCCAGAAGGATCGGCTGAAGCGCTTCGTGCTCGTCTCGAGCCAGGCCGCGGGCGGCCCCAGCGACGCATCGGGGACCCCCGTGCGCGTCGGCCAGGAGACGGTGCCCGTGACCAACTACGGGCGCAGCAAGCTCGCGGCGGAGCAGGCGACCCTCGCCCTCCAAGGCGAGCTGCCGGTGACCATCCTGCGACCGCCGGCCATCTACGGCCCCCGCGACCGCGAGATCCTCATCTTCTTCAAGTCCGTCGCCAAGGGCGTCCTGCCCCTCACCAACCCGCTCTCCGCCAAGTACAGCATGATCTATGGCCCGGACTGCGCGAGCGCGTGCATTCGAGCCGTCGACGCGGACGTCCCTAGCGGCAGCACGTTCTATCTGGACGACGGCGAGCCGGTGACGTTCGAGGAGATGATCCACGCGGTGGAGCAGGCCCTCGGCACCCGCGCCTGGATGCGCCTCCCCCTGCCGCGCCCGGTCGTGCGCACCGCCGCGCTCTTCAGCGAGCTCTACGGGAAGGTCACGAACCAGGCGGTCATGCTCACCCGCGACAAGTGCAACGAGCTCTTCAACCAGTGGGTGTGCGACGGCAACAGCGTCCGCGAGAAGCTCTCCTGGCAGCCCACCGTGCAGTTCTTCGAGGGCGTGAAGCTCACCGCCGCCTGGTACAAGCAAGCCGGCTGGCTCTGAACGAGCCGCTCGAAAGCTGGCGCGGACGCGCCGCGGGTGGGACCTAGTGCGCCGCGGGTGGGACCTAGTGCGGCCGCGCCGCGGGTGGCGCGAGCGAGGCGTGGTCGATGATCCTGTCTCGTCCCGCCTCCTTGGCGCCGTAGAGCGCCTGATCCGCCGCCCGGAGCAGCTCGGCCGCGGTGGAGCCGTCGGCGGGGAACGCGCTCACCCCCATCGACGCGGTCACGGGCCCCACCGTGCGTCCGCCGACCTGCACGCGGAGCTTCCGGAGCACCTCCCGGAGCCCCTCGGCCCGCTCCACGACGTCCTGGGCGCACGCGTCCGGCATGAGCACCACGAACTCCTCGCCCCCGTAGCGGAAGGCCTCGTCCCCCGTGCGAAACCCCGACGCGAGCAGCCGCCCGAACTCCCGGAGCACCGCGTCGCCCACCTCGTGGCCCTCCACGTCGTTCAGCTCCTTGAAGTGATCGATGTCGAGCATGAGGACCCCCAACGGCTGCTCGAAGCGCCGCGCCCGCTCGATCTCGCGCTCGAGCATCTCGTCGAGGTAGCGCCGATTGAACAGCCCGGTGAGTGGGTCCCGCACCGATTGCTCACGCAGCCGCTCGCGCAGCGCGAGGTTCGAGGTCGTGAAGGCGAAGCGCTCGGCCACCTCGGAGCCGCTGCGCAGGACGGCCTTCGCGTCCTGGTCCAGGGCATAGGTGTACTGGATCAAGCCGAGGGATTCGCCGTTCACCACCATGGGGATGCAGACCGAGCTCCGTCCCTCCAGCGGCTCGATGTGTTCACAGCGGGGCCCCTTCGTTCCCGCCGACTCGTAGGTCTTGCCGAGCCGCACCGCCCAACAGGCGGTCGGAGGGAAGGGACGGTGCGGCACGTCCCCCCACCATGCCTGCGGCAGGAACGTCCGCTCGCCGCCCGGAAGGAGGTACAGACAACCTCCAGACGCAGGGACCAGCTTGGGCGCATACAGCTCGAAGATGGCGCCGATCTCCTCGGTCGTCAGGCTGACCTGGAGCAGCTGCGTGAGCTCGACCAGCCGCTGGGCTTGCACGGTCCGCTCCTCCAGACGCTTCGCCATCAGGTTGAAGCTGCGCCCCATGGCCGCGACCTCGTCGCTCCCCTCCTCGCTGACGCGGCGCGAGAGATCCCCCGCCGCCAGATCCTGAGCGGCCCGTGAGACCGACTCGATGGCCCCGACCGTGCGCCGCGTCACCCAGTAGGAGGCCAGCAGCACGTAACCGAGCGCGATCAACGGAGCCCCGATGGCTACCAGCATGCCCCACCGCGCCGCTGCGTTGTTTTGCTCCGTCCGTACTTGCAGCAGCTCCCGCTCCTCGCGGGCGACCTCGGCCACCAAGCGGTCAGCCTGGTCCATGAGCGGGTTGCCCCGGACGATCAGGTGGATCGTCTCCGCAGCTGGCGGGCGTCGCGCCTCGATCACCGGCTCCGCGATCGTCTCGCGCCACTCGAAGAACAAACGGAGCGCCCGGGTCACCCGCTCCTGGAGGTGAGGGCGCGCGGCCCACACCTCGTTCAGGGTCTCGAAGCGGGTCCGCAGCGCCGTCTCCGCGTCGTGGTACGGCTCGAGGTAGCTCTCGTCGCCCGTGATGGCGAAGCCGCGCACCGCGCTCTGGGCGGTGGCCATCCGTGCGCGCAGCTCGTTGGCGATCGAAAGGAACCGCGTCGACACGAGCACCTGATCGCTGTACCGCTGCGCCCGCGAGAAGGCGTGACTCACCAGGATCGCGGCGACGATCGTGACCAGCAACGCCGGCAGGTAGGAGAGGAGAGTTCGAGCGCGCAGGCGGCGGGGCGTCCAGAACATGCGTCGAGCGAGCCCCCTCCCGAGGCGGACCGGGAGAGGAGCTCAGTCACGTCACGACGTCCAGTCTCGCCCCCTGCGAAAGGCGTCGACGTGCGGGCAGGACGCTCCGCCCCGCTCGCGGCTGGCCCGCCGCGTCAGTCAGCGCGCCACGCGATAGAACTCCGCCCCGGCGACGCGAAGCGTCGTGGGGGCGTTCTTCGGCGTGCGACCCAAAGCCTCGACCGCCTCCGTGTCGACGTAGAGCCCTGGCCCCCAGCCGCCCTCTCCGTCCGCGTCCGGTCTCGTGGCCGTGTCCGCGTACAGGGCTTTCCGGAGGGGTTCGCTGGGGCGGGACCAGGCGGTCACCTCGGCCGTCCCCACGAGCTGGGTGTGAGCGCTCGGCGCCTCCGCCTCCGGGGCCCAGCGGCTGCCGTGGGTGATCGTCGCCGCCGTGACGAAGCCGGCCTCCCCGAGGGCCGCGCGGAGCTCACGCGCCCAGACGAACGGATCGACGGTCTCGTCTCCGGACTCGAGCTCGAAGTAGATCCCGTGGCCCAGGTCGAGCCCGCGCACGCCAGCCCCCGGCGAACGCCCCGCGACGAAATCGTAGACGGCCCGGCGGAACTCCTCGAACCGCTCCACGAACGCTTCCCGCTCCAGGGCGTACTCGTCCTCCTCCACGTCGAAGTAGACGATGAGGAACCCGAAGGCGTTCTGGTCCACCCACATGATCAGCGCCCTCGGGCGTGGAGACGAGCCGCTTGCACGGCGGCGAGCGCCGCCCGGGCCTTGTTGCGCGTCTCCTTGCACTCGAGCGCCGGATCGCTGTCGGCGACGATGCCGGCGCCCGCCGTCACCTCGAAGCGCCCGTCACGCATGACCACCGTGCGGATCCCGATCGCGAAATCGAGATCCGTGCCCTGCGTCACGTAGCCGATCGCGCCCCCGTAGGGACCGCGCGGGCGCTTCTCGAGCTCACGGATGATCTGCATGGCCCGCACCTTGGGCGCCCCCGACAGGGTCCCCGCAGGGAACGTCGCCCGCAGCACGTCCCAGGGGCCCGCGTCGTCACGCACCTCCCCCTGCACCTCGCTGACGATGTGCATCACGTGGCTGTAGCGCTCCACGAACATGCGGCTCGGGACGTCGACGGTCCCCGTCTTCGCGATGCGACCGATGTCGTTGCGCGCCAGATCGATGAGCATGACGTGCTCCGCCAGCTCCTTCGGATCCGACATCATCTCTTCCGCGAGCGCCTCGTCCTCCGCGTCCGAGCGCCCGCGCCGACGTGTCCCGGCGATGGGGCGCAGGTACACCTTGCCGTCCTGGACACGCACGAGGGTCTCCGGGCTGGCGCCCGCGATGGCGACCGCGGGCGCGCCGTCCCCCTCGGGCAGCTCGAGCAGGTACATGTACGGTGCCGGCGACAGCACCCGGAGCGCCCGATACACGTCGAAGGGATCGGCGCCCTGGGTCGGCACCGAGAAGGTCCGCGCGGGAACGACCTGGAAGGCGTCACCCGCCCGGATGTACTCGCGACAAGCCTCCACCGCCGCCGAATACTCCCCGTCGCTCATGCCGGGCTCGACGTCGTCCGGCAACGCCGTGGGATCCGGGAGCTCCATCAGGGGCAGAGCCTCGACCCGGGCGAGCTCTGCCTCGGTCGCCTCGATGTCCGCGGGATCCGTGGAGGCGATGGTGACGGTCTTGGTCAGCCGGTCGAACAGGACGATGGTGCAGTCCCCGAGCAGGCGCGCGATGGGCCCCTGCTCCTCGGCGGGCCACTCGGGCACCTTCGTCGCGAAGTGGACCATGTCATAGGCGAGCACGCCCACGTGGGCCGTGGCGAAGCGCTCCGCGGGATCTTCGCAGTCCGCTCCTCCCGCGGGGACCAGCTCTGCGAGCCGCGCGAAGGGATCCACGCCCGTCTCCCCGTGGAGCACCACGGCGGACTTCGGTCGATAGCCGAGGATTGAGTAGCGCCCCCAGCGCTCCCCTCCGATGACGCTCTCCAAGAGGAAGCAGCCCTTGCCCGGGGTCTTGCGCAGCTCCGCGTAGGCGCTGACCGGCGTGAAACCGTCGGCGACGAGGGTCTTCTTGTGAACGGGGCGGGCCGCGGCCCGTGGCGTGGTGTCGAGGGTCATGGCTCCTGGCCTCGCTTATAACGAACCGCGGGCACCCTGTGGTACCCTCCGGCGCCCCCCGGCCCGCCCGAACGGCCACCCCGGGCACTCCTCATCGCTTCGAAATCACCATGCACGACGCCCCCCTGCGCCCCAGCGCCGCCCTGATCGCCTACGCGGAACCCTACATCGCCGGCCGTCGCGTGCTCGTCTTCGGCGACGCCACCTCGAGTTTGGCGGAACAGCTGCTGGAACGGGGCGCTCGGCTCGTCCACATGTACGACCCCGATCCCGCGCGGGTGGCGGAGGCGGCCACGCGCAACACCGAAAGCCGCGTCAGCCTCGCGCCCCTGAGCGACGGCGGGCTGGCGGCGCGGGAGGGGGCCTTCGACTGCGCGTTGATCGAAGATCTGAGCGCGCTCCCCCACCGCGCGGCGGCGCTGCGCTCCCTGCGCCGCGCCCTGAGCCCCCGAGGCATCGCCCTGATCGCGGCCCCCAACCCGGACGCCGAGCGCCGCCTGATCGGCGGCGCCCCCGGCAACGGAGATCTCGACTACTACGGCCTGTACGACGCCGTCGCCGCGGAGCTCGACCACGTGCGGATGCTCGGTCAGACGCCGTTCGTCG
>JAAZAA010000084.1 GCA_012514535.1 Myxococcales bacterium
GGATCAACTGCTTGAACATCGCCGCTCCCCCCGACGCGGTGCCGCCGCTCCCGCAAGCGGGAGACAAGACGAACCGCGAGATGGTGGAGGAGCACACGGAGGTCGACGGGACGAGCTGCAAGAGCTGCCACGCCAGCGTCATCAACCCCTTCGGCTTCCCCTTCGAGAGCTACGACGCGATCGGCGCCTACAGGACCGAGGACAACGGCAAGCCCGTGGACACCTCGGCGTCGCCGCCCATCGGCGGGGTGCGCGTCGACGTGACCGACGCGACGGAGCTCGCCCACACGATGGCGAGCGCCGCGGCCGTCCACGAGTGTTTCGCCAAGCACCTGGTGGAGTTCGCCCAGGGGCGGACGTCGGTCTCCGCCGATGAGGGCATCGTGAGCAAGCTGGGCACCGAGTCCCTGACCGGAGTGGATTTCAAGGAAATGATGGTACGTCTCGCAGTGGCCGATTCGTTCTTGAACCGCGCGACGGAGGAGCTGCCATGAAGGTCTCACGTCGCGTCATCCTCCGGGGGCTCGGCGGAGCTACCCTCGCGCTCCCCTTCCTGGAGGGGTTCTCGGATCGCCGCGCGGACGCCGCGGACGAGACCGTCGACCCCTTCGTGATCTTCCTCCGGCAAGCCAACGGGGTCGGGGCGCAGCAGACCTTCACCCTGAACGACGGACCTCCGATCACCGAACCAGAGCGGTTCTGGCCTCACGAGGTCGGCCCCCTCACCCCCGAGAACCTCGAGGGTAGGGCCCTGGAGGAGTTGGTGGACTACGCGGGCAAGCTGCTCGTCGTACGGAACATCAACATGGAGAACTACGACTACGCCGACGGGCACGCCCGGGGCGCGCTCCAGTGCCTGACCGCGCGCGGGCCGGTCGTGCCGGGGGTGGGCGGCGACTCGGAGGCGGACGGCGAGTCCATCGATCACCGGATCGGGCGAGAGCTGAACCCGGGCGGGAGCGACTCCCTCTTCCTCTACGCGGGGCCCGCGGGGGGCTGGTTGGGCGGGCCGTGCATCTCCTATCGCGGCTCGGACAACCGCCGCAGCGCCCTGCACGACCCCCTCGTCGCCTACGAGACCATGGTGGGTCAGGCGGGCGGGTTGAGCCCGGAGGCGATCGCCCAGCTCGTCGAGCGGAACCGCAGCGTGAACGATCTGGTGCGCGACCAGTTGGTCGCCCTGCGCTCGAGCCCTCGTCTGAGCAGCAACGATCGTCAACGCCTGGATCTGCACCTGTCGAGCATCCGGGATCTGGAGGCCACGCTGACCTGTCGCCTCAGCCAGTCCCAGGAGATGGAGCTGGCGGGCATGGGGACCCTGTACAACAGCGGCGACGGAGACGACGTGTTCGCCACCGTGCGCGCGCACATGGATATCGCCGCCATCGCCGTGGGCTGCGGCTACACGCGCTCCGTCGCGATCCAGGTGGGCAACGGCAACGACGGCTCCACCCGGTACCGTCACTCCGTGACGGGGGATCGGATGGAGAACTTCCACTACGTCTCCCATCGCCTGCTGACCCACGGCGGAGAGGGGGACGTGTATCAGGGCGCCGATGAGCTCCACCACGAGGTGGACCGGCAGTTCGCCCGGGTGTTCAAGTACCTCCTCGACAAGCTGAGCTCCTATCCGGCGGGGGACACGACCCTGCTCGATCACGGCGTCGCGGTGTGGCTGAACGACCTCGGCAACGGCCCCGCGCACTCCCCGCGGAACGTCCCGTACATCATGGCGGGCAGCGCGGGCGGCTTCTTGAAGCAGGGCGAGTACGTGGTGCTCGACGAGGGCGATCGCACCCCGAACCTGGCCCGCGTGCTCAACACGCTGGGGAGCGCGGCAGGGCTGCGTAAGGAGAACGGCGACCTGATCGACGACTTCGGTGATCCGGAGCTCGATCGGCGGCCGCACCCCGACCTGATGGCTTGACGTCAGCTCGTCCGCGCGTCGCTCTCCTGCGGCGCGCGGACGGTGCCGAGCGTGCGCAGGGCGCCCCCGGACGGCGTCGTCCAAAGGAAGGCGCCCGAGCGCTCAGGTCGTGGTGGTCACCGACGTGCGCGTGGGGCGCTTCAGCTCCGCGCGCCACTGGGCGATGAGCTCCCTGGTGGCCGCGGGCCACGCGTAGCGGCTGAGGCGCGTGAGGAGCTGCGGAGAGTGATCCCCCACGCGGTGTGGCTCGGGGAAGACGCGCATGGCGCGCTCGATGAGCTCCTGCGCCTCCTCGATCTGATCGAGCTCGCGGGCGAGCCAGGCGCGCGTGAGCAGATCGTGCTGACGCGGCTCGGGCTCCTCGACCTCCAGCTCCGCGCACTCGTCGAGGATCGCGCGGGCGCCGTCGAAGTTCCGCTCGAGGAGGGCGAGCTGCGCGGTCAGCAGCTTGCCCTCGAGGATGCCCCAGGGATCGTCGAGGTCCGTGTACAGGCGCAGGCACCAGTCGGAGTGGAGGGCCGCCATCTCCGCGTCGTCCAGATCCACGCCGACCATCGCGAGCAGCCGGCGACAAGCGGCCTGGCCCCGCGGTGTCCGCAAGGACTCGAAGGCGATGAGCGCATCCAGAGCGCCGAACTCCGCGTTGCGGAGGTTCGTCATGCGATGCTCCACGTGGGCGAGGGAGGCGTTGGCCTGCGCGGTGCCCAGGCGATAACCGACCCGCTCGAACTCGGCGCGCGCCTCGAGGGCCAGGCGCCGGGAGCGCTCGACCGCGCCCTCGGAGTGCTCCACCCAGCTGAGCAGGAGCAGGCACTGACCGCGCCCCAGGGGCTGATCGAGGGACGCGAAATGGCGCTCGCCCGCGGTCACCATGGCCCGGGCGGACTCGAAGTCCCCGAGGAGGTACTCGATCTCCCCGAGCACCGCCTCGCATTGGGCCTGGCCGAGCACGTGATCGAGGCTCGCGAAGGTCGCGAGCGCTTGCTCCGCCAGCCGACGCCCCTCCTGGGTGTTGCCGAGCTCGCTGGCGATGTGGCCGAGGACGCGGTTGCAGTGGGCGAGGTTCTCCGCGTCCTGCAGCTCCGTGAAGGTGCGCTTGGAGCGCTCCGCGTACTCGCGGGCCTCGTTGACGCGGCCGACGTGGCGAAGCGCCTCGGCGCGCCAGCGATCCTGGATCGCGCGGGTGCGTCCGTGGACCTTGCCCCGGAGCAGATCGAGATCCGAGAGGGTGGCGAGGGGCTCCCGGGCGCCGTTCCAGCTCGCTTGCAGGTAGTCGAACAGGAGCTGCGCGGCCTCCTCCGCGTCCTCGGCGTGGAGCAGGTTGAGGACCCGCTGACGCACGATGCGGCGCGTGCCCGCGAGGGGGTGGCGCAACAGGGCGTCGGCCGCCGCGCGATAGATGCGGCGCTTGTCCTTGCGCCGGCTCAGCTGAGCGAACAGGTGCTCTTGGAGCAGCGCGTGGGGCCAGCTGTAGCGACCGGGGCCCCGCGGGATGATGATTTCCGCCGCCTGCAGGCTCCGCAGGGCGTCGTCCGCGGGGAGCCCGAGCTCGCGCAGCAGCGGCCGGAGCACCTCGCGCCGCAGATCGCCGCTCATCGTCGAGGTGGCGTAGGCGGCGAGGCGATGCTCTTCCGGGAGGGCGTTGACGCGGCTGTCCCAGAGCTCCGCCGTCGTCTTGGGACGCACGGCGAGCACCTCGCTCGGCACGCGGTATTTGCCGTCGACGAGCTTCAGATCGCCGCCCAGGGCCCAAGCGTGCAGCTGCTGCAGGGCGAACAGGGGGTTACCGCGGCTGCGCCGCGCGGCCTCGCGCACCGCCTCGTCCTCCAGGGGCAAGGACTGGCGCAGGAGCTCCTGGGTGATCTCCGGCTCGAGCGGCGTCACGTCGATGGCGAGCCCGTCCATCTTCTCCCGGAGGTGCCGCAGGCGCTCGGCGGCGGGGGTGCCCAGGTGGACCTCCTCCGCGCGCACGGTGGCGACGATCACGTAGCGCTGATCGGCGTCCTCCTCGTGCATCTTCAGGAAGCCCTCGAAGGTGGACTCGGAGGCGTTGTGCAGATCGTCGAGCCAAAACAGCAGCGGCCGGGCGCGGCCGATGCGGCGCACCACGTACCGCGACACGGTGCGCCGTGTGGCGAGGGTGTCGAGGGCGAAGCGCACCCCCGTGGGGCCCACGGGGGCGTCGCTGATGTGCCCGACGGGGCGGATCCACTCGGCGGCGCCCGCGACCCAGGTCCGCGTCACCTTGTCCGTGCGCCGGACGCCCCAGCGCTGGAGCAAGGAGCGCTCGATGGTGTCCCGATCCGCCCGCTCGAAGTTGTAATACTGGGTGACCGCGCCGAGCACGCCGTCGTTGGTGCCGCGCACGGAACGATAACGCGCCCGCAGCGGGGTCATCGTGCCCTCCTCGTGGACGCTCTGGCAGAGCCACTCGGCGATGCGGCTCTTCCCGGAGCCGGCGGGGCCCACCAGGATCACCAGGCGGTGCGTCGGCCCCTCGCCGTCGATGACCTCGTCGCAGATCTCCCGGAGGATCGTCCGGATGTCCTGGCGACCCACGAGGGGGCTCTGTCGGATACTGAGCAGGCCGGGGGCGCGCTCGGCCACGGCGCTGAGGGCCGGGTTGCGACCACGGCTCCCCGTCCGCGCGGGCAGCGGGCGCGGCTGACTGCTGGGGCGCACCCTCGGCAGGGTGAAGCTGTTGGGGGCGAGCTCCGTCGGGCGGAAAGCGGCCCACTCCCGCCGGGCGTCCGCGGCGAACTCCCAGCGGTCCCAGGGGCGCTTGCGCAGCATGCGCGCCACGAACTGGGGCACGGCCGCCGGCAGATCGAACACCGGCTGCAGAGGCGGGGGTTCGGTGAAGGCGTGGCGCTTCAGGAGCTCTTTGGAGTTGCCCGTGAAGGGCGCGCGGCGGCTGAGCAGTTTGTAGAGGATGCAGCCCAGGGAATAGATGTCCGTCGCGCCGCAGACGTGGTGCTGCTCGTGCTGGATCTGCTCGGGCGCCATGTAGCCGGGCGTGCCCGCGCCGGCGTGGGGCTTGAACTCCATCGCCTTCGCGCCGTCCAGGCGCTCGTCGTGGGGATCGCCCTTGAGCCAGGCGAGGCCGAAGTCGAGCATGTGCACGAGGGGCGGCTCTCCCGGGACCTCCTCCACGAGGACGTTCGAGGGCTTCAGGTCGCCGTGCACGATGCCGCGCGCGTGGGCGTGGGCCAGGGCGCCGAGGATCTGGTCGATCACGTGCCAGATGACGGGCCAGCTCACCCCCACGTGGCTGAGGTCGTGCAGGGACTGCCCCGCGGCGAGATCCATCGCGAGGTAGGGCGAGCCGTCACGCAGCTGGCCGAAATCCCGCGCTCGCACGATGCTGGGGTGATCGAGCGCGGCGAGGGCCCGCGCCTCCTTGTAGAACCAGGTGATGTACTCGGGGGCGTGCTCGCTCTCCGGCACGATGACGCGCTTGACGGCGACCGTCTCGCCCGTCGCCAGGTCCCGGCAGCGGTAGACGATCCCCATACCCCCCTCGCCGAGCACGCTCTCGACCTCGTACCGGTCGGCAATGACGTCGCCGGGGAGCGCCTGGGAGCTGGCCTGGCTCAGGGGCGTGCCGACCGGATCCGGGACGGCGACGGCGGCGGCGGAGGGGATGCTCGGAGGCTCGCTGTCGAGGTCGTCCTCCTCCATCACGTCCATGACCCCCACCGTGGGCGACGACGGGGGCTCGTTGGAGAGCGCGCCCGACGACTTGCCGGGGGCCACGGCCGTGCTCGCACGGCTCGCGCCAGGGCGCTCGGAGGGCGAGATGTTGTCGACGACCGCGCTCGAGCTCTCGATGAGCAGCGCCGTGATCGAGCGCGGCCCCGTGGACGCCTCCGGGTCGACGCTCGGGCCCTCGCCGACCGGGTGCACCCCGCCCTTGGACACGACCGCGCGGCCCTGGGGCAGGACGATGGGGAGCGGGACGCTGGACGACGCCGAGGGTGCGTGGCTCGGCGCTCGCGGCGGCGCCTCGCGATCCTGGATAGGCGCCGGATCGGCGATCTCGACGTGTTGGATCGGCTCCCCAGGACTCGTGGGTTCCCCGTGGCTCGTGGGTTGCCGAGACCCAGCGTGTTTGCCGGAGTTGTGTGCGTCAGCCATGTGGGGAGGGGCCAGTGTAACGCGGCGGCCGGGGGCGTCGAGGGGTGGGGGACCTCCGAGCGACCCCGCGTCCACCCCCGCGTCCACGGCTCGCTCGGAGGAAGCGGCCCGGGGGCGGGTGGACGCCTCGACGCGGCGGGTCCGCCGAGGGTGGAGCGCGGCGTGGAACGCTCCGTCGAGCGCGGCGTGGGACCGTTTGCCAGACCCCCGGGCGAACACTAGGCTGCGCGCCGCCATGGCTGGACAGACAAGCAAGCTCGCCGACCTTCCTCTGCTCGAGCGCGATCCGGAGATCGCGGAGCTCATCCGGGCCGAGGAGCGCCGGGAGGCGGACAAGTTCCGCCTGATCCCCAGCGAGAACTACGTCTCACGCGCGGTGCTCGAGGCCACGGGCTCCGTGCTGACGAACAAGTACTCCGAGGGGTATGCGGACAAGCGGTACTACGAGGGGCAGCAGATCATCGATCGCGTGGAGCGGCTCGCCATCGATCGCATGAAGAGCTTGTTCGGCGCCGAGCACGTCAACGTCCAGCCCTACAGCGGCAGCCCCGCGAACCTCAGCGTCTACCTCGCCTTCTGCGCGCCTCACGACCCGGTCATGGGATTGGCGCTGCCCGCCGGGGGACACCTGACCCATGGCTGGAACGTCAGCATCACGGGCAAGTACTTCAACAGCGTGGGGTATGGCGTGCGCCGTGAGGACCAGCGCATCGACTTCGACGAGGTGGCGCGGCTCGCTCGCGAACACCGCCCGAAGATCCTGTGGTGTGGTACGACGGCCTACCCGCGGGTGTTGGACTTCGCGAAGTTCCGGGAGATCGCGGACGAGGTGGGGGCGCTGCTCTGCGCCGACATCGCCCACATCGCCGGGCTCGTCGCGGGCGGCGCGCATCCGTCGCCCGTCGGGATCGCGGACGTCGTGACGAGCACGACCCACAAGACGCTGCGTGGACCCCGTGGGGGCGTGGTGATGTGCAAGGCGGAGCACGCGCGCGCCATCGATCGCGCGGTGTTCCCCGGACTCCAGGGAGGTCCGCACAACCACACGACCGCCGGCATCGCCGTGGCGGCGCGCGAAGCGGCCACGCCGGAGTTCTCCGCCTACGCGCACGCCGTCGTGGCCAACGCTCGCGTGCTGGCAGAGGAGCTGCTGTCCCTCGGCTTCGAGCTGGTCACCGGCGGCACCGACAACCACCTGATCCTGATCGATCTGACGAACAAGGGGACGCCCGGCAAGGTGGCCGCCCAGGCCCTCGATCGCGCGGGCATCGTCTGCAACTACAACTCCGTTCCTTTCGATCCGCGCAAGCCGTTCGATCCCTCGGGCATCCGCATCGGGACCCCCGCGGTGACGAGCCGCGGCATGGGCGCCGACGAGATGAAGAAGCTCGCCCGCTGGATGGACCAGGTGGTGCGCGCGCCCGAAGACGAGGCCCTGCTGAGCCGGATCGCGGCAGAGGTCAAGGAGTGCTGCGACGCGTTCCCCGCCCCCGGCTTGCCCACCGCGTGACGAGCCCCTGAGGGGCTCCTCGTGGGGCCCCCTGAGGGCGCGCTCTCTGCGGGGCGCTCCGAGAGCCACTCCAGGGTCCCTTTCGAGGGGCCCTTTTCTATTGGCGAGCTCCTTCTTTCTCTGGCCCGCCCGAGGCCCTCCCGAGGGGCTCGGGACCGTTCGTGCGGCGGTCCGGCGGCGGTGGTACATGACGCCTCGCGATGTCCTCCAAACTCGAGCTTGCCCAGGCGCCCACCGCCTTCCGAGCGGTCCCCCGCACGGGGGTCATCTACGTCACCGCGGAGGCGGAGCGCGCAGGCTACCGACCTGGTGATCCAGATTGGTGCAACCTGGGTCAGGGGCAGCCCGAGACCGGAGAGCTGCCGGGCGCTCCTCCGCGCGTCGTCTCGACGACCTTCGGCGTCGACGAGGTCGAGTACGCTCCGGTGGCGGGGCTCTGGGAGGTGCGCGAGGCCGTCGCGAGCCTCTACAACCAGCTCTTCCGTAGGGGGCTGCCCTCCCAATACACGGCGGAGAACGTCGCCATTTGTGGAGGCGGACGCGTCTCGATCATGCGCGCTTGCGCCGCGATGGGCTCGATCCACGTCGGGCACTTCCTGCCGGACTACACCGCTTACGAGGAGCTCCTCGACGTCTTCCGTCGCTTCACGCCCATCCCCATCCTGCTGGATCCCGAGCACGGCTACGACTTCTCCATCGAGCAGCTGCGGCGCGAAATCGCAGGGCGGGGGCTCGGCGCGCTGCTCATGAGCAACCCGTGCAATCCCACGGGCAAGGCGCTCGTCGGACCGGAGCTCGCCGCGTGGGTCGCCACGGCGCGTCAGCTCGACTGCACGCTCCTCATGGACGAGTTCTACTCCCACTACGTCTGGCGGGACGGGCCGGCCCTCATGAGCGCCGCCGAGTACGTCGAGGACGTGAACCGAGATCCGGTCGTGA
The DNA here is from genome assembly GCA_012514535.1 of Myxococcales bacterium. Classification (GTDB taxonomy): domain Bacteria; phylum Myxococcota_A; class Polyangia; order Polyangiales; family Polyangiaceae; genus NIC37A-2. The sequence continues at coordinate 8,514 of JAAZAA010000084.1, forward strand.
TCTTCGACGGGCTCACGAAGAACTGGCGCTACCCCGGCTGGCGCGTGACCTGGACCGTCGGACCGAAGAAGGTCATCGAGGCGGTGGCGAGCGCCGGATCCTTCCTCGACGGTGGCGGTTGTCGTCCGATGCAGCGCGCCGCGCTGGAGGTGCTCACCCCGGAGCACGCGCGGCAGGAAGCGGAGGCGATCCGCAGCGCGTTCCGCGTCAAGCGGGACCACATGCTGGATGGCCTGCGCGCCCTCGGTGTGCGCTTCGAGCGGGAGCCCGACGCCACCTTCTACGCCTGGGGAAACCTCTCCGCGCTCCCCGAGGGGCTACGCACGGGTCCGGAGTTCTTCCGCGCCGCGCTCGCGCAGCGCGTGATCGTCGTCCCCGGACAGTTCTTCGACATCGACCCGGGTCAGCGGCGCTACGGGCGCCCCTCGCGCTTCGCGAACCACGCCCGCTTCTCCTTCGGGCCAGCGCTCCCCGTGATCGACACCGCCCTGACCCGTCTGCGGGAGATGGTACGAGCCGTGGGCGCCGCCCCGAGTCAGCCCGGTCCGGGGCTCACCCCTCCGGGGAGCTGAGCCCGCGGGCGGGCCCACTGCTCGTCGTCCGCGGCCTCGCGGTGACCGCGGACGTGTCCGCTGCCCTGCTGCGCTAGCGCGCGAGCTTTCTGTAGAGAAACAGCAGCAGGGCGGCACCGGCAATGGCAATGAGCAGGCTCCTGAGGTCGAACCCCTGCACGCTACCGAAGCCGAGCAGCGTGGCGATGTAGCCACCCACGAACGCGCCGGCGATACCGATCAGCATGGTGACGACGACGCCACCCGGGTCGCGACCAGGCATCACCCACTTGGCGATAGCGCCCGCCACGAGGCCAAACAGAATCCACGAGATAATTCCCATGGTTGGTTTCCCCCTCTTTTTTCCTTTTTGGTCTCGAGCGCCGCGTTCACTGACGGACGCTCCCCCCTAGTGTAGCGATGTCGATCGGGAGCGCCCGCGAGCTCTGCGCGCAAACGCCGAACTTTGGAATACTTTCGGGGGCTTCGTGGCCGGACAAAAAACGAGGCCGTCGAAGGGTACGTCGGAGCACGCCTCGAGGGCGTCGACCGACGTAGGCCAGAGGCGCTGGTCCGTCCTTTGCAGGAGACGTGATCCCGGGCGTCGCACGGCGGTGCTCGAAGTGCGTTGACCGAGGACCGCGTGACCTCGGTCGGCGCCGGCTCGAGGATGAGGTCGGGGAACGAACGAAATGCTCGTGAATGCTTTGGTGGGTGCGGCTCTCGCCGTCGTGGTGTTGAGCCTGGTGGACGAGGGGAGCTCCCTCCGGAAGAGCACCAAGCAACGGGTTTTGTGGCGGGTGGTGTGGCGATCGATGCGGATGCGCCACGTCTGGCCTGCCCCCTTCGTGTTGGCGGGCGCGGCCCTGTTGGGCTGGCTGCTCTCGACCTACGTGGGTGGCATCCTGAACTGGGGTTGGTGGTCGGCCATGGGCGGCACCGGCAACGTCGTGCTCGGCAACAACAGCGATCTGTTCGGCACGCTGGGCTCCCAGTGGGTCAGCCGGATCATGCTCGTGGTGCTCGCGTTGTTGATGCCCAACCTCGTCACCTGGGAGGAGCGCGTCTTCCGTCGCGGCATCGAGCGGCGCAGCGCGCTCGGTCGGCTGCTCTGGGCGGGGGCGTTCGGGCTCATCCACGTCGTGGCGGGGATCCCGCTCTGGGCGGCCCTGGCGCTCACCGTGGTCGGCCTCTATTGCTCCCACGTCTACATGAAGACCTATCGCGCCCTCGCGCCGACGCGCGGTGACGCGGTGGCGCGCCGACGCGCGGTGTTGGAGTCGACCTGCGCTCACCTCGGCTTCAACTCTTTGGGGGTCATCGTGGCGGCCCTGAGCCTCGCCTGAGTCGCGCCACCTCCCCGAGCCACCCCGAGCCCCCCCGAGGCATGCTGCGGACGCCTGCTCTGGAACGAGGCGGACGAGTGACCGCGCGATCCGGACATTCGTGCGGACAGACTGGTCGTGTCCACGACGCCGTCCTCGCGTGGGCCGCCCCGGTCGTACCTTCGGCGTGGGAGTGGGGGGAAAGCGTAATCATCCGGCGTCGAAGGGGTGTCTGAGCGCCCCGGGAGGGAGCGCGGCGCGGTAGACTGGAAGAGGAGTGATCCTCTCGCGTCCCCTCACGGCAGAGGTCCTGGGCGCCTATCGGCTCTCACGCCTCATCGCTCACGGAAGCCTGGCCCGCCTCTATGAAGGTCACCTGATCGGAACCCGCGGGTTCGAGAAGCGGGTGGCCATCAAGCGGGTGCATGCAGAGCTCGCCGCCGATCCCGTGTGGGTCAGCGCGTTCTGTGAAGAGGCGCGCCGCCAGGCGTCCCTGCGTCACCCGAACTTGGTCGAGGTGATCGACTTCGAAGCGGGCGGCGGGGAGCTGCTGCTCGCCTTCGAGTACGTCGACGGCATGACCGCGGCGGATCTGATCACTCGCGTGGCGGCGCGCCGGCGACGCATCGAGGTGGGGGTCGCGCTGTTCATCGCCCGAGAGCTGCTCCGGGGGCTGGAGCATGTCCACGAGGCTCAGGACGACCTCGGACCGCTGGGCATGCTGCACGGCACCTTGACCCCGCGGGAGGTGCTGATCGGGAACGCCGGTCAGGTGAAGCTCGGGGAGTTCGGGCTGCGCCGGGCGGCGGAGGCCACCGGCGTGCTGCCGCCGGGCGGTCAGCGCAAGGGATACACGGCGCCCGAGCTGCTCCAAGGACACCGCGCCGATCGGCGCAGCGACGTCTTCGCCGCGGGCGTCGTGTTGGCGGAGCTGCTCCTCACGGGTCCCCTGTTTCCGGAGACCTCGACCTCCGAGGGGATGGTCGCCATGGCCGCGGGGGATCTCAGTCGCCTGCGCACCCACGGCTGGCACCTGTCCGACGAGGTGCGTCACGTCCTCGAAGGGGCTCTCGCCGTGAGCCCTCGAGAGCGTTATCCGAGCGTGACGGCGTTCCGAATCGCGGTGGAGTCGGTGCTCCGGGAGAACCAGGGGCCGCGCTCCGGGCACGAGCTCGCGGAGTGGCTCGCGAGCCTCGGCCTGGTCGAGCTGCGCAGCGAGGTGCGCAGCTGTGAGCGGGGCGCTGCGTCCCGGGACCTCCGCAGCTCCTATCGGCCGGCTCCGGCGCGTCAGTATCGCCTGCGGTGGGGGGAGACGGACGAGGGCCCGCTCTCGGCGGCCGTCCTCATCGAGCGCATCACCACCGGGGCGTTGCCCGACGAGGTCAGCGTCTCTCGGGGGCACGAGCCCTTCGTTCCGTTGCGCTCCTTCCCCGAGCTGCAGGGCTTGGTGGAGCTGCCACCCTATCGCTTTCACGACGAGCTCGATCCGCGCGCGGTCGCCATCGCCGCCGACCCCTTGGCCCTGGCGCGCCAGCTGCTGGCGCTCGCGGTGTCGAGGGGGGGCGGGCTCTTGCGCGTGAGCACGGCGGACGCGCAGGTGCGGATCTATTTCCAGGACGGCTGTCCCGTCTTCTCCGCATCGACGGATCCGAGCTTGCTCCTGGGGCGACAGCTCGTGGCGTCGGGGGTCGTCTCGGAGGGGGCGATCGAATCGGCCCTCACCTCGGGATGGCGCCCCGACGAACCCCTCGGGGCCAGCCTGGTCCTCCGTGGGTTCCTCTCCCTGGCGGCCCTCCAGGCGGCCCTCGAGAAGCAGATGGAATCCCGGCTGCGTCAGCTCCTGACCCTCTCGGGCGCGAGCGCCTGGTTTCTCGCTGGCGCGCGCCCCGGTGTACCGCCCATCCCTGCGCGTCGTTCCGGGGCAGCCTTGCTCACGAGGGTGCTGCTCAGCGCCCACGCCCCGGAGGACCTCGCCAAGTTCCTCCTGCCCTATTGGCATCGGGAGCTCCGGTTGACCCCGCATGCTGGCCGCCTCGCTCGGCTCCTCGAGCTCGACGAGGTTCACCTCGCCTGGCTCGCCCCCGCCGCGCAGGGGGTCTCCCTGAGCGCCCTCGTGAAGGAGTCCCGCGGCGATCGGGAGCGGATCACGGACCTGCTCCGGCTCGTGCTCGTCGGGATCGCCTCGGGGCTCCTGAGCTGAGCGCAGAGAGCAGGCAGAGGCGCAAGGCAGCCTTGTCCCCACCTCCTGGGGCGGAGCATCCGCCGCGCTGGCGCCCAGGTGGCGCCCGCTGGAGGGGCGCGCTGGTTCCAGGTGGGGCGCTGGTTCCAGATGGGGCGCTGGCGTCCAGGAGGGAAGGCGCCCCCCGGAGATGCCTCAGCGAGGCCGGATGACCCCGCAGGCGAGGTACGGCACCCGCTCGAGCTCCACGTTCGGATCGTAGGGCCACGCATGGACCACCAGGGCGCGGCCCACCACCGAGTCGCTGCCGCTCATGCTGAGCTCGGGGGCGGTCAGCTCGACGTCCGTCTTTCCAGCGACCTTGGTCTCGATGTCTCCGAGCAGACCGAGGGGAGGATCTCCGCCCCCAGGAGCGAACAATCCACCCACGGACTTCGCGTCGTGGGCGGTGCAGTCCCCGTTTTCGTGGATGGCCAGCGCGTGGGTGCCCGCGGGGAGCCCGGTGAGCCGCCCTTTCAACAACACGCCCCCCTCCGTCATGCGCACCACGATGGTGCCGCTCACCTCGGACTGTTGGGTCGGATACATCTCCGCCAGAGCCCGATCCGCGTCCTCCGGCGCGGTCTCTGCGCCAGCGGCAGGTTGCTCCGGAGGCGGCGTCGTCCCTCCACAAGCGACGCCGAAAAACAACGAAACGAGGGCCCCGAGCCGAGCCGCGCCCGCGGAGCCGATGAGGAGTCTTCCCATACCTTTCAGCCTAACGCTCTCCTCCGGACCGGTGCAACAACGTGTGCGCGGAGACCTCTTCGTGATCCGAAGACGGTGTCGAGGTGAGTCCCGTGTAGGATGTCAGCGGCTCGTGACTCACAATGTGATTACGGGCGTCAACCACGGCGAAGGGTTGGTTCGCTCACGGCCGGACGTCACAATGGGCTAGATGAGTGTTCATCCACGGACGGCCGGCCTGGTCCTCTCGGGAGGAGGCGTGCGCGGCGCCTACGAGGCGGGCGTCCTGTGTGGCATCGTGGAGGTGCTCGGGCTCTCGGCCCAGGACGAGCCTCCGTTCCGGGTGTTCGCGGGCACGTCGGTGGGCGCGATCAACGCGGCGTTCCTCGCCGCGCACGCGGATCGAGGGGACTTGGGCGCCGAGCTGCTCGCGCAGATCTGGCAGGAGCTCGACATCGACGAGCACTTCCGCATCCATCCGCGCGGGATCCTGGGAGCTCGACGGCGCCGCTGGTTCTCGGAGAAGGCGATCCAGCAGGACGCACCGGTGCAGCTGGGGCGTTCGCTGCTCGATCCGCGCCCCCTCGACAAACTCGTGCGGGACTCGATCCCCTGGGAGCGCCTGAACGCGAACGTGGACGCGGGGCGGGTGCGCGCCCTGGTGGTGACGGCGCTCGAGATCGCCCACGGCCGGACCACGATGTTCAGCCAGCTCGCCCCCGGTGGGGTGTTCTATCCGTCGCGGGATCCGCGTCGCATCGTGAGCACGGAGGTCATCACGGCCGATCACGTGCTGGCCTCTGCGGCGATCCCCGTGGTGTTCCCCGCCCGCAAGGTCGGGAGTCGCTACTACTGCGACGGTGGGCTCCGCTTCAATACACCCATCTCGCCTGCGATCCGCACCGGCGCCGACCGTCTGGTCGTCGTGTCGCTGCGCCGGGCCTTCCTCACCGAGGAGTCCTACGCGCAAGATCCGGATCATACCCCGGCGTATCCCAGCTTGTTCTTCCTCCTTGGGAAGCTGATCAACGCCCTGCTGCTCGATCCGTTCGCCTACGACCTCGAGGTGTTGGCGCGGTTCAACCGGGTCATGGAAGTCCTCGAAGACACCCTCCCCGCCGAGGAGATGGAGCGGGTGCGCGAGGTCCTGGTGGACGCGCGCGGCATGGGCTACCGGCGCATCGACACCCTGCTGTTCACCCCTTCCGTCGACATCGGTGCGCTCGCGCGAGACTACGTCACCGACAGGCTCGATCGAGATCGCCTCGGCTGGACGCAGCGTTGGTTCCTCGACCAGGCAGCGAAATCGACCCTCGCCGGTGAAGCGGATCTCGCCTCGTACTTCTTGTTCGATGGAGACTTCGCGGCGGAGCTCATCGAGCTCGGGCGGCAGGACGTCTTCGCGCGCGCGGCGGAGGTCCGCGCGTTCTTCCGATCGAAGCGTGAACCCCCGGCGGGCACCTCGACGCCGCCGGATCTCGTCACGGAGTCCGAGGAGGAGGTGTCGGCGGTGACGGACACCGCCTGAGACGGCGCGGAGCCTCCAGGTCACCGGACCGATGCCGCGCTCGGGCCTTTGGCCGGGCGGCGAAGGGTTGCCGGAGCTCCGCGCTGTGGCAGAGCTGAGGGACCGGTGAGTTTCGCGACCACGCCTGGGGGAGGGCGGAGGGCTCCGTCTCGAATGGGTTGGCTGGCGCTCGTGCCGCTGACGTCGTTCTTTGCCGCCTTCGCCCTGTTGCTGCGGGGAGGGCCTCCGCTCTCCGTGAGCGTGCCGTGGGTTCCGTCGCTGGGAGTCGACCTCGGCGTGCACCTCGACGGTCTGGCGTTGCTGATGGTGCTCCTGATCACGGGCGTCGGGGCCTGCGTGTTCGTCTATGCCGCGGGGTACATGCAGGGCGAGTCCGGGCGCAGGCGACTCGCGCTGGTGTTGCTTCTGTTCATGACGGCGATGCTCGGCTGCGTCACCGCCGACAACCTGCTCGTGGTGTTCGCCTGTTGGGAGATCACCAGCATCACCTCGTTCTTGCTCGTCGGGTTTCACCACGAGGAGGAGTCGAGCCGGAAGTCCGCGCTCCAGGCGCTGCTCGTGACGACGGGCGGTGGCTTGGCGCTGCTGGCCGGGGTGGTGCTCCTGGGCAACATGGCCGGGACCTACTCCATCCAGGAGCTCCTGCGCACCGCTCCCGCCTGGCGGGAGCAGCCCCTCCGCGACGTCGCGCTCCTGTGCGTGATCGTGGGGGCCTTTTCCAAGTCCGCGCAGCTGCCGTTCCACTTCTGGTTGCCCAACGCCATGGCCGCGCCCACGCCGGTGAGCGCCTATCTCCACTCCGCGACCATGGTGAAGCTCGGGGTGTACCTCCTCGCTCGGATGGACGCCGCCTTCGACGGCACGCCCTTCTGGGGCTTCACCCTGATGAGCTGCGGCGGGCTCACCTCTGCCTGGGCGGTGTTGCAGACCCTGCGTGAGCGAGACCTGAAGCGCATCTTGGCCTGGTCGACCGTATCTGCCTTGGGGACGATGGTGATGTTGATCGGATTGCCCGGCGACGACTCGGCGCTCGCCGTCGCGGCGTTCGTCCTGGCGCACGCCTTGTACAAGGCGCCCCTGTTCTTCGTGGCGGGCAACGTCGATCACAGCACTGGCACGCGGAACATCGATCACCTGGCGGGGCTGGCTCCCCGCATGCCCTGGACCGCTGCGGCGGCGCTGTTGGCCGCGGCGTCCATGAGCGGCTTCCCGATGTCGTTCGGGTACCTGGCCAAGGAGCTCACGAACGTCGCGAAGAAGGAGGGGGGCCTGTATACGTGGATCGGCCACTCGAGCGTGCTGGCGAGCGCGATCACCGTGGCCGTCGCGGCGATCGCCGCCATCCGTATCTTTTGGCACCGCGGAGGGGCCGTGGTGCCCGGGCACGTGCACGAGGTGGGCTGGAGCATGCGCCTGCCTCCGCTGCTGATCGCCTCCGTCGGGATCCTCTTCGGCGTCCGCCCGCGCCTCGCGGACCCGCTGATCGGGGCTGCGGCGGAGGCCATGCACCCGCTCTATGATTTCGCGGCCGCGTCGGCGACGGCGCGCGCCGAGCCTGGCTGGACGGCGCTGCTCGTGGCCCTGACCCTCGGCGTGGGGGTCTTCCTCGCGTGGGATCGCCTGCACGATGCCCTGGGCAAGGTGGAGCTCCCGTCGGTGCTGCGGCTGGCGGACTGGTACGAGCGGCTCCTGCGGGGGATCCCGGCTGCAGCGCGCGGAGTCACGGGGCTGCTGCAGCGTGGCGCCTTGACGGGCTACGTCACGTCGCTGGTCGGGTTCGTCGTCGTGGTCCTCGGCGCGGTGACCTGGGCGCTTCTTGGGCAGCGCGGGGTCGCGGTGGAGGTCTCTCCGGGAGGAGCGCCCTGGGGCAAGGACCTCGGGGTTCTGGGGGCGGCCGTGGTGCTCAGCGTCGGGGCAGTCGCCGCCTGCCTGGTGCGCGACTCGTTCGTGTTGTTGTTGTCGAGCGGGCTCGTGGGGATGGCGTGCGCCCTGCTATTTCTCTTCCTCGGAGCTCCCGATCTCGCGTTCACGCAGTTCGGCGTGGAGGTCGCCTTCGTGGTCGTCGTCGCGTCGACGCTGCTCCGCCTGCGGCGGATGGACGCCCGACCCTCGGCGCCTCAACGGCGGTTGCCTCGGATCGTCCTGTCCACCTCCCTCGGCGTGCTGGTCACGGCCCTGCTCCTCGTCGCCCTCGGGGCACCCACCTTCGACCCGGAGGTCGCCGCGTTCTTCGCGGAGCACAGCGTCGAGGACGCTCACGGCCGAAACGTCGTGAACGTCCTCCTCGTCGATTTTCGTGCCTTCGACACGCTCGGGGAGATCGTCGTCGTGCTGGTGAGCTTCCTGGCGACGCTCCCATTGTTCCAGGCGCTGCGCGTCCGCGGAGGTGAGCCGTCGTGACCTCCCGTGCGCTCCTCCTCGACGTGGTCGTTCGCGGGCTGCACCCGTTCATGATCTTCGTCTCGGTCATGCTCCTCCTGCGTGGACACGACGCGCCGGGAGGCGGGTTCATCGGAGGGCTGGTGGCGGTCGCCGCCACCGCGTTGCTGACGGTGGCGCGAGGCCATCGTCAAGCGCTGGCGCGCCTCCCCCTGGCGCCGGTGCCCCTGGCGGCGCTGGGGGCGTTGCTCTCCCTGGGGAGCGGGGTGCCCGCGCTCTGGGTCGGCGAGCCCTTCCTGACGCACCTGTGGGTGGAGGCACCGGTCGGTCCGTGGCTGGTCCCCCTGTCGACGGTGCACCTCTTCGACGTCGGCGTGTACGCGACCGTGTGGGGTGCGCTGGGGGGGCTCGCCGCGGCGATCATCGCCGTCGACGAGGAGGGGGCGGCGTGATGCTCGTGGTCGCCTGCGCCGTGGGGGTCAGCCTGACCGCGGGGGTGTACCTCACCTCGTCCCGGGATCTGCTCCGCTGCGTCATCGGGATCTCGCTCATCGGGGTCTCCGCGAACCTCGCCATGTTCGCGGCGGGGCGCTCCACGACGGCGTCGGCTCCCCCCGTGGTCCTGGAGGGGGCGCGCCAGCTCCCGGTCGACGCGGCGAACCCGCTGCCCCAGGCGCTCGTGCTCACGGCCATCGTCATCAGCTTCGCGCTCACCTGCTTTTCGCTGGTGCTCGCGCTGGTGTTGCAGCAACGAACGGGCATCTCCGACGCGGACGCCCTGCGCCGGTCGGAGCCGCCTCCCTGCCCGGACGGGAAACCGCCGCTCGAGGGGGAGTGCTGAGCGTTGTCGTCCCTCGTGCTCACTCCCGTGCTCGTGCCCCTCGGTACGGCTCTGCTCACCGCTGCCCTCGTCGGTCAACCCCGGGCTCAGCGGCTCACGGCGCTCCTCGGGACGGGGGCGCTGTTGGGGTGCGCCGGGGCGCTGCTCCGCGAGGTGCAACGGATGGGGCCGGTCCGGACCCACTTGGGCGCCTGGCCTGCCCCCTTCGGGATCGAGCTCGTCGCGGACGGCCTCGGGGCAGCCATGGTGTTGCTCATGGCGATCGTCGGCGCGGTGACCCTGCTGTTCCAGCAGAGCTGCGCCGATCCGGCCCCGGCGAGGCCGGGCTTGCTGCCGCTGTTCAGCGTGCTCCTCGCCGGGGTGGGCGGCACCTTCGTCACGGGGGATCTCTTCAACCTCTACGTCTGGTTCGAGGTGCTGCTCTTGGCGGCGCTGGGACTGCTCGCGCTCGGCGGGCAGGTGCGGCAGCTGGACGCCACGCTCAAGTACTTCGTGTTGAACACCCTGGGCACGCTGCTGCTCCTGGTGGGGATCGGCTACCTCTACGCCGCGACCGGCCACTTGAACTTCGGTGCGCTGCGGGAGGCGGCAGGGCGGGGCGAGGCGGCGTCGTGGCTCCCGTTCCTGGTCGTGCCCTTGTTGGCCTTCCTGGTGAAGGCGGGCGCGTTCCCGTTGTTTGCGTGGCTGCCGGCTTCCTACCACACGTTGCCGGGCCCGCTCCTGGCCCTGTTCGCGGGGCTACTCACCAAGGTGGGGGTCTACGCGATCCTGCGCACGCTGAGCGATGTGTTCGCAGCGTCTCCGCGCGTGATCTACGAGTGCGTGGGGTGGCTGGCGGTGCCTACGATGATCGTGGGCGCCCTCGGCGCGGCGTACCATTGGGATCTGAGACGCATCCTCGCGTTCCACGTCATCAGCCAGATCGGTTACCTCCTGCTCGGGGTAGGGCTGGGCACGATGGCGGGCGCGTCGGCCACGGTGTTCTACCTCGGGCACAACGTGCTCGCGAAGACGAACCTCGTCTTGATCGCAGCCATCGTGTTCCGCTTGGGGGGCAGCTACGATCTGAGGAGATGCGGGGGGCTCTACAAGGCACGCCCGCTGCTCGCGGTGATGTTCTTGATCTCCGCCTTCGCGATGGTGGGCGCGCCTCCGCTCTCGGGATTCTGGGCGAAGCTCATGTTGATCCGGGAGACGTTGCTGCTCGAGCGCGGTGTCTGGGCCGCGGCGGCCCTCACGACGGGCTTCTTGACGCTGTACTCGATGTCGAAGATCTGGCTCGAGGCGTTCTGGAAGGAGAGGCCTCCACGGGACGAATCCCACGGCAGCGAAGCGGGGCACGCGCTGGAGCGCCCCGAAGGGCTCGGCTGCGCCTATGCAGCCGTGGGGATCCTCGCCGGGCTCACGGTCGCGCTCGGGCTCTTCCCGGAGCCGGTGGTGAGCTTCCTGGATCGCAGCGCCGGCCAGCTCGGGGTGGCTCGTGTCCACCCATCCCCAGGCTTCGGAGGAGCGCCATGATCGCCACGAGCACCAGCGGCATCACCACGAGCGCCCTCACCACGAGCTCCGACGGGGCCGTCCTCGGAGGACGGAGATGAGCTGGGCGCGACGTATCCCGGTCGTCATGCGTTTGGGAGCCCACTTCCTCGGCCAGGTGGTGCACTCCGGACTGCTGACCGCCTGGCTCATCGTGCGCCCCGGTCCGCGGCCGCGGTCCGGGCTCGTCCGCATCGGCTACGAGAACCTCAGCGAGACCGGCGCGGCCGTCCTGGGCTGCCTCGTGACGCTCACGCCGGGGTCGACCGCGGTGGACATCGACCCGGAGCGCCGGGAGCTGCTCCTGCACCTGCTCGACGCCTCGAACGCGTGCGCGGTGGCGAGCAACATCCAACGGCGCTTCGCGATCCCGCTGCAGCGCGTGTTCCCGGAGAAGGGGTGAGTCGGGGGTGAGTCATGAGCGAGGTGTTGGTGGGGGTCATCGTCGTCGGCGCGCTGACGGCCTTGGGGATGGCGGTGTCGCGGTTGCTGCGCGGTCCGAGCCAGGCCGATCGCGTGGTCGCCCTGGACGTCGTGTTCTCCTCGAGCATCGCTCTCGCCGCCGGGGCGGCGGTGGGCAGCGGCGCGCCCCTGTATCTGGACGTGGGGATCGGGCTCTCCATCATCGGCTTCGTGTCCACCGTCCTCTGGGCGCGGCTGTTGGATGAGGCGACGCGCGGAGAAGAGCGAGCGCCTCGGGAGCCACCGAGCCACGGGGACACCCCATGAGGGCGGCGCTGGCGCTCTGCGTGACGGCGCTGGGGGCGACGCTGTTCGTCGTGGCCGCGTGGGGCGTGCTGCGCCTGCCGGACACGCTGTCGCGTCAGCACGCGGCCACCAAGTCCGCCACGTTTGCGCTCGGTTTGATCTTGCTCGGGGTGGCGCTGCACGCAGGGGAGGGGAGCTGGTGGGTGCGGGTGGTGGCGATCGAAGCGTTGTTGCTCGTGACGTTGCCCGTGGCGTCCCACATGCTCTCCCGGGCCGCGGCGCGCCACACCTACACCCTCGACGAGCTGCGGAACGCGCCCCACGTCGGAGAGCCGCGAGCTCCGGAGCGCTGACCGAGGGGAGTCAGCGGGGGAGCTGGCCTGGTGTGTGGAGACGGAGGAGGACGAGGAGCGCGTCCCCTCGAGGGCTTGCGCTCCTGGGGCGAGGCGTGAATCCTGGGGAGTCGTGAGGTCGCTGGCCGTTCATGTGCTCGCGGGCGCCGTCCTGCTCGGTGGGTGTCGCGACGGAGGAGGGAAGGCCGCGCCGCCCGCGACGGCTCCGCCCGCGACGGCCCCGTCCGTGACGGCGCAGACCCCGGAAACTCCGCCCGCTGCAGCCGCGCCGGACGTGCCCTCGAGCGCCGCCGACGACGCGGCGAGCCCGAAGAGCGCGCAAGAGGCGGCCCCGAGCGACCGAGAGCCCGCTGGGGAGCCAGCCGTCGCGCGGAGCTTTCCGCCTGCGGACTTCGCGCCGCCCTTCGAGCGCTCCGCCCAGGAGGGGGACGGTGTGTGGAGCCCCCTGGGCCCCGAGGGCGAGCCGCTGCTGGTGCGCACGGTGGTGCATCCCCACGAGGTGAGCCGTTTCCTCAGCGTGCACGTGGTGGCCGTCGATCTCGAGCGGATGACGCTCCACTACATGCCCGGCTCCGACGACATGGGGAACGCCACGCTGCCGGATCCCCTCGTGCCCGGCCGCATCCCGCGGGAGCACCTGCCGGGGCTCGTGGCTGCCTTCAACGGAGGGTTCATGCCTCGGCACGGGCGCTGGGGCATGAAGGCGGCCGGGGTCGTGATCGTCCCGCCCCGAGAGTCGGGGTGTACGGTCGCCTTGCTGGATCCGCCCGACGCCAGCGCCGGCACGAAGACGACGGTGGTCGTCGCGCCGTGGCCGCGGGTGGAGCCGCACGACGCGCGCGCGGCGTACTATCGGCAGACGCCGCCCTGTCTGCTCGACGAAGGCGAGCTGCATCCCCAGCTCCTCCGGGGCAACGAGAAACCCTGGGGTGGCTTCAACGCCAACCTGGTGACCCGCCGGCGCTCGGCGGTGGGGCTCGACGCGACGGGCAAGACGTTGTTCTACGCGGTGGGCATCGAGGTGGGGCCGCGGCTGCTCGCCGAAGGTCTGCGTTACGCGGGCGCTCGGCAAGCGGCCGAGCTCGACATCAACGACAACTGGACGCGCTTTGCCCTCTTCGAGGTCGACGCCGCCGCCGGTGAGCCCCGGGTGGCGACGATGCTCCTCGACGACATGGTCAAGCAGAAGAGCGGCTACGTGGCGCGCCCCTCCGAACGGGATTTCTTCTACCTGCGCCGAGGGCAGTGAGCTCGCCGTGAGCTGGCGCAGGTCGGCGAGGTGACCACGCGGCGGACCTCGTCAGGAGTGGCGGCTGATGGGCCCGACGCCACCCTTGCGCATCATGCGGCGAAACGTCGACCCGGTGACGCGCAGGAGGCTCTCGTGGTCGCCTCCCTCGAACCACACCTCGTCTTGGGTGAGGAGCTTCGAGTCCGTCACGGTCGGAAGTCCGTAGGCGGAGCCAGCTGCTGGCACGGCGCCGATCTCGCAATCGGTGAAGAGCCGCGCGAGCTCGGCTTCCGGCATCAGGGCGAGGTGACGCCCCGTCAGATCGTTGAGGCGATCTACGTCGACGGAGTGGCTGGCGGGGATGACCGCGAGCATCGGGCCCTGGTCGTCCTTCATGACCACGCCCTTGGCGAGCCTGTCCCCGGGGATCCGGGCGGCCTCTGCCGTTTGTTGACTGTGAACCGTCGGTTCGTGGGTGATGACCTCGTAGTCGAGGCCCTGCTCGGAGAGCTCTTCCTGGACGCGGCGTGCGATGCTCATTTCCCCTCCTCGGGTTGGTCCCGGGGACTAGCCCCTGGCGCGCGGTGTCGTGGTCGCGGCGCGAGGTGCGCCCCTCCTGTCAGGAATGATCCATCGCGGCGCGCCGCGCGAGCGGATGTGTGACGCGCCGTCGACGTGCCTGGACGGGTGTTTCGGGCCGAGCCTGGGGAGCTGGAGCGGGTCTCCTGGGGGACGGCCCCGGAGTCACAGGAGCGTCTCCCTGCGGCATGCGCGTGAAATCGATGGGGCTCGACGGGCGCTTCGGCTAGCTCGCGTTGGGTGCGCTCGGGTCCGTCTGGAAATCGTAGACCGAGCCGAGCTCGAGGATCTCGCTGAGCTCGTCGAGGGCCGTGTGGACCTCCGTGAGGAGCTCGGGATCGGAGAGGTCCTCGAGGGTGAGCCGGTCTCGGTAGTGCCGCTGCACCCAGGCGCGTAGCTCGCCGTCGAGGGCAGCGTCATACGTCACGCGCGCGCCGAGGGAGCTCGCCTCGGTCTCCGTGAGGGGAACCCGGAGGCGCAGGCACGCAGGACCGCCGCCGTTGTTCATGGAGGCGTTCACGTCGATCGCCTCCACGTCGACGACCGGACCCCCTTCCGCCACGACCCGCTGGAGGAAGGCTCGGGAGGCGTCGGACTGCCACGCCTCCTGGGGGGCGAGGATCACCAAGCTGCCATCACTGCGCTCGATGAGCTCGCTGTTGAAGGGGTAAGCGGCGACCGCCTCCGCGACGGGCAGCTCGGCAGAGTTCGCCACGACGATCTGGAGCTCGTGGCCGAGGCGGGCGGCGAGCGCTTCGCGCAGGGCGTCCGGCTCGACGAAGGCCGCCTCGTGCATCATGAAGAACGCCCCCTCGCCGACGGCCAGGACGTCCGTGTGAAAGGCCCCCGCGTCGATGCCCGCGGGATTCTGCTGCCAGAAGAGCGCCTCCTCGGGGCGGAGCTGGTGCAAACGCGCCACGGCGCGGCTCGCCAGCTCTCCCTGACGTGCCGGGAAGCGCAGCTGAGGGTCCGGTCCCGTCGCCGCGCGACCCCAGGCGAACAGGTGCACGCGGCCCTGGGTCGTGGTCAGGCGGGTGTGGTTGGCGGCGCCTTCGTCGAACAGGGGCGGGACGGCGGGGAGGGGTTCGTGGACGACGAAGTGCTCGGCGCTCGCGAACACGCGGCGGAGCACGCGGAACGTCGTGGGCGGCTCGAGGGAGCGGTGGGCCATCGTGGCCAGGTTCGCCACGGTCAGGTGGACGCGCCCGTCGCCGCTGTCACTCGACGGGGCGACGGTGGCCGCGTTGGCGGTCCACATGGCCGAAGCGCTGGACGCCGCCCGCAACAGGTCCGGGGCCTCGGCCGAGCAGCGACGCAACACGGCCGCGTCGCTCCCCGTGAACCCGAGCCGGCGGAGCCAGCGGACGTCGGGGCGCGGCTGCGGCGGGAGCACGGCCTGGCACCCCCCGAGGTCGTGCACGCGCCGCATCTTGTCGAGGCCCTGGAGCGCCGCCGCGCGGGGATTCGCCGGGGCGCCGCGGTGCCGCATGCTCGCCAGGTTGCCCGGGGAGAGCCCCCCATAACCGTGGGTCGGGCCGACGATCCCGTCGAAGTTGTAGGTCCTGGTGGCCATCTCGCTCGTACGCTCCCTCGCGCGGTGCCCGTCGGAGCGAGCGTGGGGCGAGGCCGCGGGGAAATCAACCGAGCGCCTGTTATAGTTCGCGCCCATGAGTTCTCGCTTGCCTCCGCAGCTGGCCACCCTGCTCGTCTCTTGTCCGGATCGGCGCGGCATCGTCGCGGCCCTCGCACAGGTCCTGGCGGGTCACGGCGCCAACATCCTCGACTCCGACCAGCACACGGATCGCCAAGCTGGCCAGTTCTTCCAGCGCATCTGCTTCGAGACCTCCGAGCTCACCACCGACCGCCTCACGCTGCGTCGCGCCATCGACGAGGTCGCCGGGCGCTTCTCCATGAAGTGCCGCGTCGAGTTCAGCACCGACGAGGAGGGGCGGCAGAAGCGCAAGCGCATCGCCATCTTCGTGTCCAAGTACGATCACTGCCTCTACGATCTCCTGTTGCGTCATCGCGCGGGCGAAATCGACGGAGACCTGGCGCTCGTGGTGAGCAATCACCCCGATCTCGGGCCCGTCGCGGAGCAGTTCGGGATCCCGTTCCACCACCTCCCCGTCTCGAAGGCGACCCAGCGTGAGCAGGAGCAGCAGGCCCTGGAGCTCCTCCGGAGCTCCGAGATCGATCTCGTGGTGCTGGCCCGGTACATGCAGATCCTCAGCGCCGAGTTCGTGGCGGAGTACCCGGAGCGGATCATCAACATCCACCACTCCTTCTTGCCGGCCTTCGTCGGGGGACGACCGTATCACCAGGCGTACGAGCGCGGGGTGAAGCTGGTCGGAGCCACGGCTCACTACGCCACGTCACAGCTCGACGAAGGGCCGATCATCGAGCAGGATGTGGTTCGGTGCTCCCACCGCGACTCGGTGGAGGACCTGGTGCGCAAGGGCAAGGACCTCGAAAAATCCGTGCTGGCGCGCGCGGTGCGCTGGCACCTGGAGAGCCGCGTCCTGGCCTACGACAACAAGACCGTCGTCTTTTCGTGAGGGGGCGCCTGCGGCGGGCCCTGAGAGGCAGGCTTCCTGAAGGCAGGAACGCTCGGGAGGCAGGGCCTCGAGGAGGCAGGGCCGCCCCTGAGGAAGCGGGGACCCCCGAGCAAGCAGGGGCCTCCGAGCAAGCAGACCCCCGAGGAGGCAGGGTCGCAGGCGCGTTCCGTCACTCCTCGTCGAGGGGCTCTCCTGCGGGCCAGCGACCGAAGGTGACGCTCTCCGCGGACCCGTTTTCCCCCTGACTCGTCGCGAGGGTTCCGGTGATCGACCCCCGGAAGCCTTCCGGGGAGAAGGTCGTCGAGAGGCGGACCTGCTCGATCGTCTGGTGAGGCTGGAGCACCTCGACGGCGAAGCTGCCTCGCAGCCGAGCCGGGATGAGGGGGAGGTGCAAGCTCGCTTCGGTGCCGCTGGTGGTGC
Organism: Myxococcales bacterium; assembly: GCA_012514535.1. Lineage (GTDB taxonomy): Bacteria > Myxococcota_A > Polyangia > Polyangiales > Polyangiaceae > NIC37A-2. Next base: position 25,425 of record JAAZAA010000084.1, read on the forward strand.
GGAGCTCGGCGTCGAACACCTCGTCGAGGCCACCGTCGTCCGTCGTGATCTGCACCCGCACGCCGATCGTGAGGAGATCGGGGCACGCGGCGGGAGCCAACTCTTCTCCGCCGTCGCTCGAGGAGGGGGTCTGTTCGCGGACCTCGATCGGGCCAGTGGCCTCGATCGTGAGCATCAGCTGGCCCGTCCCATCTGCGGGGGTCACTCGGAGCGCGTCTGCGTGGCGTGCTCCGGGGCCCCACTGGATCGTCTCCGTGTGTGAGCCCTCGGTGAAGGCGAGGATCGAGTCGGCCGGGAACCCCAAGGGGGTCGCCGCCTCCCGCTCGACGGGCGTGCGCGTCACGTCGACGCAGCCGCTCTCCGCGGCGTCCTCCGCCGGGGTGCGCACCTGCCCTCCCGTCTGGCCGCTGGTGCATGCCAGCACCACCAGAAGGCAGCTCCCGCAGAGCCAACGACCCGGGGAACGCCGACTCGCGGCGTCGTGACGCCCCAGGCAGCGACCCGACGTGCCCTGTCCGGCGGAGCCGTGAGCGGTGGGGGAAAGGAGTAAAGCGCGGAGAGAGCGGTGCATCGAGGTGCTCCCGAGTGGGGCGGATCTCCAGGACCCGGCCTCTCCCATCCTTGCCCTCCAGCTCTCCGAGGGCCAGAGTCGATTTGCACTTTCCGTCCCTCGAAGTACCCGCTCAGGTGCAGAACTCCCGGAGACTCCCTTCCGGCCTTTCCTGACCTCTTTCTTCGTTCCCTCTCCGAATCCGACCCGTGGACACGTCGAGACTCGCCTGCCAGCTGATCCGCGCCCTGCGGGGCCGCCGCTCCCAGGTGGCTCTGAGCCATCGCCTCGGGTACCGGAGCAACGTGCTCTACAGCTGGGAGAGCGGGCAGGGGTTCCCCTCGGCCGCCAAGTTCTTCCGGCTGGCGCTCCTGGTCGGGCGTACGCCGAACGAGGCGCTGCAGCGTTTCCTTCCCCACCCGGACCTCGCGGAGCAGGTCGACCTCACCACCAAGGCGGGGGTCGCGGCGGTGCTCCGGGACCTGTGGGGGAGGCGCCCCCTGGCGACGTTGGCCGACGCTCTGGGGCGCGATCGCTTCGCCGTCTCCCGCTGGCTGCACGGGAAGACCGAGCCACCTCTGCCGGAGTTTCTGGCGCTCTTCGAGGCGGCCACCCTGGCGCTCGTGGACTTCCTCGCGACTCTCGTCGATCCCGCGGAGCTGCCGGAGGTCGCCGAGCTGTGGCGCGCTCTGCAAGCAGCGCGACGCTCCGCGTACGAGTTGCCGTGGTCCCACGCGGTGTTGCGTGCCGTCGATCTCGAGTCCTACGCCGCCCTGACCGAGCACCGCCCGGGCTGGATCGCGTCGCGCCTCGGGCTGACGGTGAACGAGGAGCAGCGCTGTCTCGATCTGCTGTGCGCGACGGGGGACCTGACCTGGGACGGCAAGAGGTATCGGGCGACGAAGTCCCTCACGGTCGACACGGGGCGCGACCCGGCGGCGACGCGCCACCTGGCGGCTTTCTGGATGCAGCAGGGAGCCGAGCGGGTGCGGGAGGCGGGGCCCGGGAATTTCGCCTTCAACGTGTTCGGGGTCTCCCGCGCGGACTACGCACGACTGCGGGAGCTGCAGCGCAGCTATTTCGCCGAGCTGCGTTCGATCATCGCCCGCTCCGAGTCGACGGAGTGCGTCGCGGTGGCGACGTTCCAGCTCTTCCCGCTGATCGACGAGGACTGAGCCGGACCGAGCCTCGCCCGGCTCAAGCGACGGCTCAGGCGACGGAGAACACGGCGACGCCGTCCGCGTCGAGCTCCACGGTGCCCGGTCCGAAGACGGGCGCGCCATTTCCGAGCAAGAGCTCCTCTGGCTGACGAGCGAGAGGGATCGCGCGCCGGCGCGCGGCGAGGTTCACGGCCACCCCGACGGCGCCACGCAGCACGACGAGCCAGCGCTCGGCTTCGTCGTGGGTGACGTGCACGTCCTCGATGCGCCCCCCACGGAGCTCCGGGCGCGCGCGCCGCAGCCCCAGGAGCGCCCGATACCAGCGCAGCAGCCGCTGGTGGGGCTCCCGCTCCAGCTCGGTCCAGTCGAGCCGGGACGACCGAAACGTCTCCGGATCTTGGGGATCGGGCACCGCCTCTGGATCCCATCCGAACGCCCGAAACTCGTTGCGGCGCCCCTCGCTCACGGCGCGGGCGAGCGCGGGATCCTCGTGGTCGGTGAAGTAGAGGAACGGCGTGCGGGCGCCCCACTCTTCGCCCTGGAACAGGAGCGGCACGAAGGGGCTCGTGAGCAACAGCGCCGCGGCGATCTCGAGCCGCTCCACGGACAGGAGCTGACTCGTGCGCTCCCCGCGGGCCCGATTGCCGACCTGATCGTGGTTCTGGGTGCACACCACGAACTGGTGTCCCGAGAGCCCCACCGGGGGGCGCCCGTGTCGACGCCTGCGATGAGGGGAGTACACGCCGTCGTACACCCAGGCTTGGCGCAGCGCCTTCGCGAGGTGAGCCAGGCTCCCGAAGTCGCGATAGTAGCCGTCGCGCTCGCCGGTGAGCGCCGCGTGCAGCGCGTGGTGCCACTCGTCCGCCCACGCGGCGTCGAGGCCGTAGCCGCCGCTGGCAGCAGGCCGCACGAAGCGCGGGTCGGACAGGTCACTCTCCGGCATCAGCCAGAGGCGGCGGCCGAGCTGGGCGGACAGCTCCCGGACCTCGCTGGACAGCTCTTCGAGGAAGTGGAGCGCCGAGTCGTCGACGAGGGCGTGCACGGCGTCGAGCCGCAACCCGTCCGCGTGGTAGTCGCGCAGCCACATGCGCGCGTTGTCCAGGAAGAAGCGCCGGACGTGATCGCTGTCCGGTCCGTCCAGGTTCACGCCGTCTCCCCAGTTGGTCGAGTGACGACTCGAGAAGTAGGGTCCGTACTCCCCCAAGTAGTTCCCGGACGGGCCGAGGTGGTTGTAGACGACGTCGACGATCACGCCGAGGCCGCGCGCGTGGCAGGCATCGACGAGGCGCTGGAGCCCGCCCGGCCCGCCGTAGGCGTGGTGCGGCGCGAAGAGATCGACGCCGTCGTAGCCCCAGCCCCGCGTGCCGGGGAACTCGACGACGGGCATCAGCTCCACGGCGTCGACGCCGAGATCGACGAGGTGATCCAGGCGGGCGATCGCGCCGTCGAAGGTGCCCTCGGGAGAGAACGTCCCGACGTGGAGCTCGTAGAGCACGGATCCGGGCAGGTGAAATCCCTTCCAAGCGCCATCGCTCCACGGAAACCCAGCGAGATCGACGACCTGGCTCGGGCCATGGACGCCCGCCGGTTGGTGCTGGGAGCGAGGATCCGGCAGGGGACGCCCGCCATCAAGGACGAACGCGTAGTTCGTCCCCGGTCCGGCCTCGGGCACCTCGAGGAACCACTCATCGTCCGGACCGCGGTGGAGCGCGCGGCGCTCGCCGGCGATCTCGACCTCCACGCCGTGACGGGCGCGTGGCGCCCAGACGGAGAACCTCATGACCGCACCTCCAGGGGGTGCGCCGCGCGGGCGGTGGATCGTGTCCTCATACGTCGTTCACCCTCTCCAGGAGCGCGACCGGGAACCGCCCGAGGAGGGCGCGCCCCGCGATCGTACCGCCCTCGAGCGCCTCTCCGGTGAGCCGGTTTCGCCAGGAGCCCCGCGGGAGCTCACACTGCAGCTCCGGGCTCCAGCGGGGATCGCGCTGCAGCGCGCGCGCGGCGAGCCGCGGCACGAGCACGGCGACTCGATCGCCGCGGGTGAAGCCGACGCAGTACCGCGCCTCGGGCCCCTCGAAGGAGAGGGGGCGGTAGGCGCCCGCCGCGCCGCTCCCGAACGCGGCGGGGTGACGCCTGCGCAGATGCAGCGCGGCGCGGATCACGTGGAGCTTGATGGCTCCGTCGTCGGCCCGCGCCACGAGGTCCTCGGGGGTGCGCTGGTCGAGCTCCGCGAGCAGACGGCGTCGCACCTCGTAGTCGACGGGGCGGCGGTTGTCGGGGTCGACGAGGCTGAGGTCCCAGAGGTCGGTGCCCTGATACACGTCGGGCACTCCGGGCGCCGTGAGCGCGAGGAGGGTCTGAGCCAGGGAGTTGACCCGCCCGGGCCAGAGCAGCGAGTCGACGAACTCGCCGAGGGCGCTCTGGAACTCTCCGTCGAGAGCGACGCGCTCCACGAAGCCGCGTAGCGCCTGGTCGTACTCGGCGTCCGGGTTCACCCAGCTCGTGCGGCGCTTGGCCTCCTTCGACGCCTTCTCCATGTAGGCGGCGGCCCGGGGCGCTTCGAGGGGGTGGGCCCCGACGAGCGCCTGCAGGAGCACGTAGGCGGCGTCCGGATCGTACTCCCCGGACCAGTGGCGCTCGAACCGACGGACCCAGCGCTCCGCGAAGGTGCACCACTCGCGCGCGAGCTCCGAGAGGACGAACAGGCGCGCGCGCACGTCGGCGCTCCGCTTCGTGTCGTGGGTGGACAGGGTGCGCATGGTGTGGGGCCAGCGCGCGTGGCTCTCCTCCATGGCGCGATGGAACTGGTCCGGCGTGACCCCGAAGCGAGCCGGGTTCCCGCCCACCTCGTTGAGGGCAACGAAGCGGTTGAAGCGATAGAAGGTCGTGTCCTCCACGCCCTTGGCCATGGCGGGCCCCGTGAGCTGCTGAAAGCGCATCACGAGGTCGTGTTCGAGGGGGCTGGCGTTCGCGACGCGCAGCAGGAGCAGGCTCTCGATGAACTCGAAGAGCTCGCCGTCCAGGTCCGGGCGACGCTCTCGGGCCGCGGCGATCGCCGCGGTGACGTAGCGGGCGTCCGCCGGGCGCACGAGCCCCTCCGCGGCCCGCACGTAGCTCCGGTACACGGGGAAACAGGCGACGACCTCGCGCAGCGCCTCCGTCAGATCCCAGCGGGTGTAGTCGCGATGACGTCGGTGCCGCTCGCACACGGCGACGAATACCTCCGCCAAACGGGTGACGTCCGCCGCCAGGATCTCGCGGAGCACGAGGCGCTTGTTCCGGTAGACCGCCTCTTCGTAGTCGAGATCGTTGCCGGTCAGATCCCGGTAGAGGTTCGTGATGGGCGTCTCCCCCTCGGGATCCACGAACAGCCCGCCCACGAGATTGCAGAACTCGTAGCCGGTGGTGCCCGCCACCGCCCACTCCGTGGGGAGCTCCTCGTCCGCCTCCAGGATCTTCTCGGCCACGGTCCACGCGCCGCCAGTGGCCTCGGCGAGCCGGGAGAAATACTGCTCGGGATCCAGGAGCCCGTCGGGGTGGTCGACGCGGAGGCCGTCGACGACGCCCGCCGCGATCCACTGCAGGACGAGCGCGTGGGACTCCTCGAAGACCCGCGGGTCCTCGACGCGCAGGCCCGCCAGAGTGTTGATGTCGAAGAAGCGCCGGTAGTCCAGCTCGCGCCCCGCCGTGCGCCAGTACGCCACGCGATAGTTCTGCGCCTCCAGGAGCCGATCGAGCGCGTCCACGTCCCGGTTGATGTTGGCCACCTCCTCGTCGATGGCCGCGCCGACCTCGGGGTTCTGCTCCAGCAGGCGCGCCAGCTGCGCCGTCAGCACCCGCTGATCCCGGTGACGCTCCTCGACGCTGGCGGGATCGGTGAGGGTGGCGTAGGGGAGGCGCCCGTAGGCGGTGGCGATGAAGGCGAGCTCGTCGGACTGGATGCGGCGCGCCGGCGGTGCGAGCAGGCCGCGCAGCGTCCTCGGCGCGATCGGCAGGACGTGGTCGAAGTAGCGGACGTGGAAGACGGGCCCCTCCCGCTCCAGCACGAGCTGCCCCGCCTCCAGGACCCGCCCGTAGTGGTCGCCGAGGATCGGCATGAGCACCAGGTTGCGCAGCTTGGCCTCGGGGGAGTCCCAGGTGACGTCGAAATACGGCGCGTAGCGGGACGCGGGCCCGTTCTGGAGCACGTCCCACCACCAGCGGTTCTCCCGACCAGGGATGGCCATGTGATTGGGGACGATGTCGAGCACCTGTCCGAGGCCGGCCTCACCGAGGGCGCGGCAGTAGCGGGCGTGCCCCTCCTCACCGCCGAGCTCCGCGTTCGGTCGGCTGTGGTCCACGACGTCGTAGCCGTGGGTGGAGCCGCGGGCGGCCTGCAGCTGGGGCGACGAGTAGACGTGCGTCACCCCGAGCGCTCTCAGGTAGGGCAGGACGCCGATGGCGTCCTCGAAGCGAAAGCCGGGGTGGAGCTGGAGGCGATACGTCGAGCCAGGGGGATTCATGGAACACCGCGCAGAACGGAGGGGAGCAGAGCGGAGGGCGGGGCCGGCCGTCGAGCGCGCTGCGCCGAGAAGGACACGCTCATTCCTCCAGCTTGCGGAGCAACACGAGGCTGCGACCCGCTACGATCAGCGACTTCCGCACGAGCCTCGGCTCGTGCTCCGTGCTCGCGTTCGTGTCCACCGCGACCTCCCAGCGGGTGCCCCACTGTTTGGGGAGGGTCCACTGCAGGGGGCCATGGTGGGCGTTCAGCAGCACCAAGAACGAGTCGTCGTGGATGCGTTGGCCGCGCGGGTCGCGCCCGAGGAGGGCCGTCCCGTTCAGGAACACTCCCACGGCTCGGGCGTACCCCGTCGACCAATCCTCGTCGCTCATTTCGCTGCCATCGGGCCGACACCAGCCGATGTCCACCGTGCCGCGGATCGGCTGCCCGAAGAACCAGCGCTGCCTCCGGAAGACGGGGTGCTCGCGCCGCAGCGCGATGAGCTTGCTGGTGAAGTCGAGCAGCTCCTCGTCGACCTGCTCCCAATCGAACCAGGACAGCTCGTTGTCCTGGCAGTAGGCGTTGTTGTTCCCGCGTTGGGTTCGCCCGATCTCGTCGCCGCCGAGGATCATGGGTACGCCCTGGGACAACAAGAGCGTCGCCAGGAAGTTGCGCTGCTGGCGGGCCCGCAAGGCGCGGACCGCGGCGGCGTTCGTCGGCCCCTCGACGCCGCAGTTCCACGAGCGGTTGTGGGTCTCGCCGTCGCGGTTCTCCTCGCCGTTCGCCTCGTTGTGCTTGTTGTTGTAGGAGACGAGGTCCTTCAGCGTGAACCCGTCGTGGGCGGTCACGAAATTGATGCTGGCGGAGGGCGCGCGCGTGTCCTTGAAGTACAGGTCCGAGGAGCCGGTGAGGCGCGAGGCGAGCTCCGCCAGGGTGGCGTGCTGGCCGCGCCAGTAGTCGCGCACGGTGTCGCGGTACTTGCCGTTCCACTCCGACCAGTTGGGGGGGAAATTGCCCACCTGGTAGCCGCCCTCCCCCAAGTCCCAGGGCTCCGCGATCAGCTTCACCCGGCCCACGATGGGATCCTGCTGCACGAGATCGAAGAACGCCGAGAGCTTGTCCACCTCGTGGAACTGACGGGCGAGGGTCGCGGCGAGGTCGAAGCGGAAGCCGTCGACGTGCATCTCGGTGACCCAGTAGCGCAGCGAGTCCATGATCAGCTGCAGCGTGTGGGGATTCGCCATGTTCAGCGAGTTCCCGGTGCCCGTCGTGTCATAATAGTAGAAGGGGTCGTCCCCCACGAGGCGGTAGTAGGCCTGGTTGTCGATGCCCTTGAACGACAGGATCGGGCCCAGGTGGTTGCCCTCCGCGGTGTGGTTGTAGACGACGTCCAGGA
>JAAZAA010000085.1 GCA_012514535.1 Myxococcales bacterium
CGAACCCCGCGTGGCGCTCCAGCAGGAACGACAGGTCCGCGAGGTTGAAGACGTACGCCGTGTCCGTGAACAGCTCGCGGAGATCGTCCGTGGACGCCATCCGGTAGCCGTCGTCGTCGGGGACCGTGTCGAAGTAGGGGTCGATGCGGCCCAGATCCGGCAGCAGCTCCGGGCGCCGGAGGAAATCGGCGACGTACTCCGTGTCGTCGTGGAAGTCCCGCAGCGCGAGCCTCTCCGGCCACCCGCCGCGGTGCAGGAGGATCAGGTTCTGCGGGTGCGCCTCGAAGGCGATGCCGTGGTGCACCAGCAGGTGCCACAGGGGCAGCAACATGACCTCGAGCAGGCGGGCCACCCAGGCCTCGACGCCGTGGGCGTCCAACCACTCGGCGATGAACGGGCGCCCGTCGGCCTCGACGACCGTCAAGGCGTTGAACGGCACCGCCTCCTCCCCCGGCGCGAGCTTGGTGACCACGCTCTCGCGGAGGATGACGCCCAGCATGCCCTCCAGCGCTTCCGCCCCGTGCGGCGCGGCGGCGCCCTGCGCGCGCGGCGACGGCGTGAACAGGGCGGCGGCGTATTCGCGCAGCAGCACGGCGCGGTCGCGCAGGAACGGGTCCTCACCCACCACGGCGCCGAGCCACTCGGAGACGGCGGGGGCCGTGCAGACGAAGTGCGCGCGGAAATGGCGGGGTGAAGAGGTGCAGACGGTGGCGAGGGGCAGCTTGACGTGGGAGGCCTCCGGGCGATCCGCGTTGAGCAGGGTGCGCAGGGACTGAGAGGCTCGATAGCGATCCCCGGCGGGGCCGAGCGGGAGCAGCACCCGCTCCGTGAACGCCTGGCGGAGCGCCGGGCCGTCGAGGGCGCGGAGCTGCCAGGGGTGGACGGGCAGCAAGGCACGATCGTCCCAGCTCGCCCCCTGGTCGGTGAGGCGCGTCGTCAACTCCGCGTACACGCGCTCCCCCAGCTCCCGCGCCCAGAAGCGCTCCGGAGCCTCCGGGAGCGCCGTGCGCACCCGGCGCGCGTCCACCGCGAGCCACTGCAGCTGAAAGCAAGTCGCGGCCTCGGGCCCGTAGTCCCGGTGATCTTCGAGGGAGAAGCCCGCGCGTGCCTTGAAGCTCGGGTGGTAGGGGTGCCCCTCGTGGAGGGCGGACTCGAGCTCCTGGAAGGACAGACCCCGGCGCGGCCGCAGGTGGTGAGCCAGGTGCGCGCGGTTCCAGCGGCACAGGGCGACGGTCTGGGTGAGCTCCGTCAGGAGGCGCTGCCGCGCCTCGGCGTCCACGTCCAGGGACTCCACGAGCTGCCGCAGGGGCGCCTCCCGCCACACGCCGTGGGCCCTGTGCTCGATGGAGCCTTCCGCGACGCGGATCCGCCCGAAGGAGCTCACCGCCCCGACGCAGCGAACGGGGACTTGCCCGAGGCGGAACGCGAAATCGCGGTCGTAGATGGCGGCGAAGCCGGACCCCGGCGCGCGAGGGGCGCTCCGGAAGCTCACCAACCCCTCGAACAGCAGCGCCTCGACGAGCTGCCGAACGACGCGCCGCTCCGGTTCGTCCAGAGCCCCCTCCCGCGGTGTGGCACGCCCGGAGGGAAGGGACGTGGTCGAGTCGAGTGCGGCGAGCCGCGGGGAGGGGGCCTTCATGCCAACCGAAGAGATGAAAATGAAAGTCGTATTCAATAACGACGAGTCCGAAACTAGAGAGATCCATTCGGACGAGTCAAGGAAAATGTGTGTCGTTGATGATCTTCGTCGATGAATCAGCAGTGGTGACGGGCCTTAGGGCCGGGCGGCGGTGTCTTTGAGCATTGGTCGGGGTCGCCTCGCACTGACCGGTGTCGCTTGATATTGAAAAGCGCTTTCAGTAGGAGGGCTCGGTGACCGCCTCGGCGCCAAAACGGAGATCCTCCGGAGCATGAGCGCTTCGACAGGGGATCGCGCGGCTCCGGCGGCATGGCGCAGGGTCCGGGAGCCTGGCGGGAGGCCCTCCGAGGAGACCGACGCGAGGTCACGGGCTCTCGGCGTGCGGGCGCGGGCGCGGCTCCGTGGCCTCTACGCGATCCTCGCCGTGGGCGCGGGGACCGTCTCGGCGGGCGCGGTCGAGCACCCCCCCGACGCGACGGCGCTTCCGGAGCGCGTCGCGGTGCGCTCCCTGGAGGTGCGGGGCAACGACCGCACGAAAGAAGAGACCGTTCGGTCTCTTTTGCCCCGGGAGCCTCCGGCGCTCTATTCGCCGGAGGAGCTCGCGGAGTTCGAGCGGCGGCTCGGGAACCTCGAGATCTTCGATCGCGTGCAGGTCGAGGTCCGCGGAGACGTCCTCCGGGTCACGGTGCGGGAAAAGTGGACCTTGATCCCGTCCCTGGATCTCTCGACGGGCAGGACCCTCCGCGACACCTACGTGCTCCTCGGTCTCGACGAGTTCAACCTGCTCGGCCGCGCCGTCAACCTGGGTGCCTCCGTGAGCTGGGAGCAGCGCGGCATGAACGGCGCGATCTGGTGGTGGGAGCACCCCTACAATCCGCGCGCCGGGGGCTTCATGGCCTGGGCGGACTACACGAGCGCTCACCTCCGCTTCGACGAGGAGGTCGGCTGGTATCGCGATCGCGTGGGGGGCGGCGCGGGGTGGGCCTTGCCCTTCTCCTACGGCAGCTCCTGGCGCGTCGAGGCGAGCGCCTTCGTCTATCGGGAGCGCTTCGCGGAGGTCGAAGGCGACGTGACGCCGCCGGACGGGGTGGGGTTCGGCAGCACGCTGGTCGCCTCCTGGGATCGATACCGCTGGCACGACCTGGTTCCGGAGGGCTACCTGGCGACGGTCCATCTGACGACGTCCGCGTTCCTGCCCGCCGTCGAGCCCCGCCACGAGCTCGGCGCGACCCTGATCGCGGCCTGGTCCCCGACGGAGACGACCGCGCTCGTGGGGCGCGCCGCCGTGGAGGGGGTGAGCCCGGGGAACGTCAACCACAGCCTGCTGCTCGGGAGCTTCTACGGGGTCCGCGGGCTGGACGACGCCTTCTTTCGAAACGAGGCCCACGCGCTGGGCACCGTCGAGCTCCGGCAAGCCTGGCGCTTCGCGGCGCGCTGGGCGCTGCAGGGGGTCGCCTTCGCGGACGCCGCCTCGTTCTCGGCGATGGATGTCACCGGAACGGCGCAGGGCCCGTGGCAACACGCGCTGGGCGTGGGCGGGGGAGCGCGCCTCGTGCCCACGCTCCTCTCCGGTCGTCTGCTGCGCGTCGATCTGGCGCGGCTGCTCGTCCCCGAGCAGCGCTGGTTCCTCCAGGTCGGGCTCTCGCAATACTTTTGACGGCGGCGAGTCCGAGCGGGTGGTGTCGCGCTCCTCCGTGTCGCGCTCCTCCGTGTCGCGCTCC
>JAAZAA010000086.1 GCA_012514535.1 Myxococcales bacterium
AGAGCGCGCAGAACCGGACTCGGAGCGCGCAGAACCGGAGACAGAGCGCGCAGAACCGGAGACAGAGCGCGCAGAACCGCTTGTCGGGCGCGCATGATTCGACTCCAGGCGCCCAGAACCGGGTTCCATACGCGCAGAACCGAGTTTCGGATGCTCCGGGTTGGTGCGCGTACGCGCAGGACCGGGCGGCCCGCGCGCAGCATCAACTTCCGAGAGCGCAGGATGGGGACGCGCGCGCGCAGGAGTGAAGTTGCGGCGCCCAGAGATAGGCTCCGGGCGCGCAGAGGAACGTACCTTCCGCGCAGGGCGAGCTCTCCGCTGCGTAGGAGCGGCTCTCGAGCGAGCACAGGCGGCGGTGGGGCGGCGGGTCGGAGGTCAGCCCTCGGTCGGCGATGGATCCGCCGGCGCGACCCGGTTGGCGGGAGTGCCCTCTTCCTGGTCCATCCGGGCGGTACGGCGGCGCTTGCGTCCGCGAGCGATGGCATAGGCGCTGCTGAAACGGCTCATCATGGTGGGGTCCCCACGGAACGCGTAGCGCCCCGTGATGCGGATCTCCCTCACGAGCCGTGACAACAGCGTGTACGCCCGGTCGCGCTGATCTCGTAGCCCTCGTTGCAGTGTGTCGAAGAGCTCCTCCGTCTGGGTCTGCTGGAGGCGCTCGGCCAGCTGCCGCGCGCCCTGGGCGCGGGCTGGCGCGTCGAAGGTGCGATCGCGGGCGAAGGCGTCCGCGTTCTGCTCGATCAGATGCCACAGCGCGAACAGGTCCTGGATCAGATCGTCGAGCCCGTTCCCCTCGGCGATGGCGCCCAGGGTCTCGACCTTCGTCCGATCGCTCCGGAGGTGAAAGCGGGCCACGGCCAGCAGGTCGCCGCGCTCCCGATACGCCTGGGCGATGAGCTCCACCAAGGTATTCGAGTACGAGCGTCCTTTCACGACCATCCACGCCGCCTGCGCTTCCTGGGCCGCCCGGAGGGCGACGGGCAGCTTGTCGAGCTCCCGCGCCTCGATCCCCACGGCCAACAGTCTCTCGCGCACTTCGGGCACGCCCACCGTACGAGCCAGAGCCGCCGCCTCCTTGAAGAACGTATCCAACGGGACTGGTCCCACCTCTCGCCGCACGTGGATCAATCCGCGCAGCTCCTCCCGCAACGCCGACAACGCCTCCGATCCGTCCATCCCGCCTTCTCCACAGGTTCCCATCCTTCCAGCCCTCGACGTCCGCCCCGCAGCACGCCGCCCCGGAGCCACGGACACCAGCCCTCGCACGGTGCCGCAGAGCGCTCGGGGAGCGCAAGCACAAACGGACCCTCGGACGGGAACGACGTGGATCGCCGAAAAACCGGAGGGAGCCGGCGAGCCCCGGTTCGACGACGCGCGCCCGTCCGCTCGTTCGTTTCGCACAGGACAATGACGGTCATCAGCTCCCGCACCGCGCGCTCCCCGCAGAGCGAGCGAACGCACGTCTTCCCGTTGTGCCAGCGCCCCGTGCCGAGCGGTGAGACAGCGCCCCGTGCCGAGCGGTGAGACAGCGCCCCGTGCCAAGCGGTGAGACAGCGCTTTGGCGGCTGCGTCGGAGCGCTGGGAGGGCGCCTACCGCACAGTGTTTCCCCAGCATCGACGGCGCCATTCCCCTTGTCCAATGCAGGCTCCACTGTTTCCCCAACGAAAGAGCACAACGTCCCGACCACACTGGATGCGAGTGGAATCTCACAACCGGCACGCCCTGACAGGAAAGACCATCCCACGGCCAACATTTAGGGTGACAAGCGCGTCCCCGATCGGATAGCGTGCCGCGCCTTCTGTCACCTGGGAGTGGATTGAAGTTTCGCAGGTTCGAGCCGTCGGCGCGTCCTGCTGGGACAGGTGCATCCACAGCAGGGGTCGCGCGGAATCGCCATGAACATGCCTCTTCATCACCTCGTCTGGCTCTCCATTCTGGCTCTCGTCCTTTCCTGTGGCTCGGACGCCGAACGGAAGGAAGGAAGGAGTCGGGTCGCAGCGCGCCGCGCTCACGTCTGAGGACCAACGGGTGCTCGGCTGCGAGCAGGCCAGTGACTGGGCGAGCGACAACCCGAACGTCACCCTGACGTCCAGCGACGTTCGGGAAGAAGGAGCCGCGTCGCTGCAGGTGAACGTCCCCTGGAACGGCGAGGTGTTCGCACACCTCGCCGGTCCCGTGGGAGGAACGCCCCAGAAGTTCGCGCTCAGCGTGCGGTTGCCTCAGGCGCTGAGCAGCGGCGAGGTGAAGGTCGTGCTGCGGGCGCCCTCCGTGGAGCTGTGGTGGGCCGAGCTTCAGCCCGTGTCCCTCGCGGGGTTGCCGGCGGACCAGTGGCATCGCCTGGAGTTCCCGCTCGGGAGCGTCGCAGGACAGGTGGCGGCGGCAACCAATCTGGAGCTGCGAATCACCGTGGCGGGCCCGAACGGTCCTGTTTTGCTCGATGCCATGGCCTTCGATGGAGGCGGGCCCGGAGGTAACGGCTCCGGCGGCTCGGGCGGATCCGGAGGATCGGGGGGCTCGGGTGCAGGCGGCGGAGCGGGGTTG
>JAAZAA010000015.1 GCA_012514535.1 Myxococcales bacterium
GCCATGCGCAAGCTCCTCAGCGCCATGCTCAGCGTCGCGCGCTCCGGCAAGCCCTTCGAACCGAGGCTTCCCGAAGCGCCGACCGCATGACGTTTTCCCTTGCGTGGGCATCCCGGTATCTCAGAAGTGCAAGCCGAGCACCAGTGAGCCCTGGAGGCTCAAACCGACGCTCGAGCCATCCGCGGCATAGGCGGCGCCGCCCGGCGCGCCGGCGACCCCAGGACGTGAGAGGATGAGTAGATCTGCGCCCAGCTGCGGCCCCACGGAGAAGGTGTCGCTGAGGTGGTAGTCGAACCCGAGCGCCATCCGCACGTCCACGCCACGGATCTGCAACGCGTCCGCGCCCGCGGTGGCCTCCTGGCGCGCCGCGTCGATGGAAGTGAGGGTCACGTAACCTGCGCCGACGTTCACGTAGGGCTCGAAGTTGCCATAGGGGATGCGGAACCCCGCCTCCCCGAGGAGCGACCAGAGATCGAACTCACTGAAGACTCCGTAGCGGAAGCGCGCGCCGACGGTGAAGTAGAGCAGCCGCACCCCGGCGCCTCCCCCGAAGCTCAACCCGCTCTGCGTCGGATCCAACACGGGCGCACCGGCGGCCTCTGGCGTGGGCAGGAGGCCGCTGTCGCTCAACGCGCCGAGGTCGACGTACTGATACCCGACCTCGGCGTTGAGCCACACGAACTGCAAGCCGCGGCCCGAGTCCTCTTCCTCCGCACGCGCGAGATCCTGCTCCACCGCGTTGGGGGCCGCGTCTTCTTCCTGCAGCGCGCCCGGTGGACGCAGGCCGCCGGCTTCGAGGTTCGTGGGGGGCGGCGAGGAGTGCTGCGGCGACTGCTGAGCTCCCGGGGGCGACGGGTATCCGTAGTAGGGACCCGCGTGGAGCGGAGGCGCTTGCGAGGCTCCGGCGGTGCCTTGAGGTGCCTGAGCCCAGGCCAACGCCGGGCAGACGGAGAGCCCGACGACTCCGAACAGCAGACCTTTCGCGGCTGGGCTGCGCATGGGCGGCACGATACCTTGTCCGGCCCGCTGGAAGCCACAGTTACGCGGGGGCCGCTGCGAGGCGCTTCGCCGTCCTCGATACCTATGCGCAGGCGCGCCCGTCGTCTCGGGCGAGGCTTTCGCGAGCACCGGAGCGGAGCGAGATCGGCGGGCGTCCTAGTCCGTTAGGATTCCGGCAATGGGCGCTTCGCGGCTACCTCGGTGGCGCGCGCCAATAGTCGATCGGCGCCGAGCTCCCCGCAGAGCGCCTCCAGGGCCTCCCGACGGGGCCCCGCCCAGCTCAGCGCGGCTAGCTCCTCTGCCTGCGGCGCGTCCCGGCGGAGCGTCGCCAAGCGGCGATACAGGAGCACCTCTTCCTCACGCTGCACCAGCTCCCGGACCAGGCTCGCCGCACCCCGAACGGAGATGTCCCACGCGGCGGGGTCCCGGGGGATGGCCTCGAGGTGCCCATAGCGGGCGAGCACCAGCGCGGCGGAGCGCGCGCCCCAGCGCGGCACACCGGGGATCCCGTCCGCCGTGTCACCCACGAGCGCCAGGTAGTCGGGTACGGACTCCGGGGGCACACCGAGCTTCTCGCGAACGCCCTCCTCGTCGTAGACGCGATCGCGCATGCGGTCCCAGGTGACGACCCGTTCCCCGCGCACGCACTGGAGCAGATCCTTGTCCGGTGAGCAGATCACGATCCGCGAAGCGGACTCCCCGAAGCGGGACGCCGCCGTCGCCAGAGCGTCGTCCGCTTCGAACTCGAGCATGCGCCAGGTGACGAAGCCCAGCGCCTCGCTCAGCTGCTCCACGATCGGGAACTGCGCCCACAGCAGCGGATCGATCCCCTCGCCCGTCTTGTAGCCAGGGAACAGGTCGTTGCGGAACGACTCGATCACCGTGTCGAAGGCGATCCCCACGTGCGTCGCCCCGTCCACCTCCACCAACCGCAGCAAGCTCGAGGCGACCCCGAGCGCGGCGCCCACCTCCCGTCCGTCGGGCGCCTGGCGCGCGGGCGCGCCGTAAAACGCCCGGAAGAGCTCGTAGGTGCCATCCACCAGGTGCACTTGGGGACCGCTCTGCATCGGCGACCACCCTGCGGCCCCGTAGCCGCCCGGTCAAGCGTCGCGGACGAGCCGCACCCCGAGGCAGGGTTGTCGCACGTGGGGCTCGTACCAGTTGCGAAAGGTGACGCGCGCGTTGCTGGGCGCCGTGAGCCAGGAGCCCCCGCGAGCCACCCGATGTCGCGCCCCGAACCAGGGGGCGCTGTACTCCGCATAACGCCCCGGGACGAAGCCCGGGTAGGGCGCGAAGTGGTCGGCGACCCACTCCCAGACGCCGCCACACAGGTCCTCGATCCCGCTCGGCGACGCGCCCCGCGGGTGCGCACCCAGGGCCGCGCAGTCCCCGGAGCATCGCCCCAGATCCGCCCGCCCCACCTCGAAGGAGGGCCCCCACGGGTAACGCCGTTTGTCGCGAGCGTCGCTCGCCGCGCGCTCCCACTCCGCCTCCGTCGGCAGCCGCGCGCCCTGGCTCCGCGCGTAAGCGTCTGCCTCGTACCAGCTCACGTGGGCGACGGGCCGCGCGCCGCCCGCCAGGGTGGGCCCACACAGGGCACGTCGATACCAGCGGCCGTCGGCGGAGCGCTCCCAATGCCCGGGGGCGACGACGCCGTGGTGCGTCCGCCAGCTCCACCCTTCCGGAGACCACCACTCCCGTCGCTCGTACCCTCCGGCGTGCATCCAACCGAGCCACTCCGCCTCGCTGACGGGGTGCCGCCGCATCAGGAAGGGATCGATGTGCACTTCGTGAGCCTCGTGCTCGTTGTCCCACGCGTCCTCGTCGACGTCCTTCTGGAGGGCGCTCTCGGTGTCGGACGCGTCCCCGCGCGGCGCGCCGAGGCGAAAGGTCCCACCCTCGACCGGGATCCACGGGCCGTCGGCGATCTCCGGGAGCTCGGATTCGATGGGTGACTCCGTCGGACCGACCGGCTCGACGTAGAGTCGCCCGAGCAGGCGAACGCACAGCACGATCTCGACGTGTTGTCGTTCGTGGTTGTCCGCGAGCCGCGCTGCCCGCTCGAACTGCGGCTCTCCACGGTGGCGCGAGCGAGCGAGCTCCATCGCCTCGTCCACCTGCTCGACGTAGGAGCGCAGGCGCCGCGCGTCGGGGAGACGGGTCCCCCGCGCGCCTTTCCTGCTCCGGAAGGTGTCGAACAACGCGTCGAACTCCGGCGCCAGAGGAGGGAGGCCTCCGACCTCCCGCAGCACCCAGCGCTCCCGCTGCCAGGCGGCGTGCCCCAGGTGCCAACCGATCGGAGAGAAGTCGACGTGGAACTGCTGGCGCAGCGTCACGTCGTCGAGATCCGCGACCACCGGGGCGATCCGATCGCTCATCACGCCCTCACATGGACGACGCGCGGAGCGCCGACCTCGAGGGGCGCCCAGCCCGTCTCGAGATCCAGCGGCTCCGAGGCGAAGGTCCACCCGTCCGCCGCGCTGCGAACGTAGAGGGACGGAGGGCTCCCCCCGACGGCGATCCGCTGCACGACGAGGCTCGTCCGCACGCCGTCGTTCGCCCCGGCGTCCACCGACCCCCCAGCGGGCCCCTCCCCTGGCGTCGCACCTTCGCTCTCTCGAACGGCCAGCGGATCCGAGACGGCTCGCTCCACGAGCGCCGCCGCGATCAACGCCACCCCGCCGGCCTCCTCCGTCAAGGCGAGGAGGCGCCGCGTGGCCCCCTCCAGGGCCACGGCCGCGCGGCGCTCGCCCGGCTCCGCGCGCAGCCACTCATCCACGACCAGCGCGAAGTAGTGCTCCGAGTCCGTCTCGCCCCGGACACAGGCGTAGGCCTCGTCTCCGAGCGACCGTCGCAAGCGACGCTGGATGGACTCACGAAAAGGCTTCACGTAGCCGTTGTGCAGAAAGCAAAGCGGACCGTGGACGAAGGGCTGGGTGTTCGCGAGAGCATGGCTGAGGGGATCGGTGGCACTACGAACGGCAGCCATCAGGCAGGAAGAAGAGATCGTCCGCCCCAACCCGAAGCGGTTCGCGTCCGCCCAGATGGGGAGCGAGCTGCGATACACGCAGGGTTCCAGCTCGCCTCGTAGATACCAGGCGCAGCCCCAGCCATCGGCGTTGACCACGGCGCCCTGCATCTCCCGCGGCGCCCAACTCTGGCGCTCCAGGCCGTGGGGCGAGCCGTCGACGAGCGCGCGCAGCTTCGAACCGGTCCCCACGTACCCCGCCATCCGACACATGAGGTCCAGCATAGCGCCGCGACGCCGCCGAGCTGCCGCCCTCGAAACGTGCGACGCGCGGGCGCCTCATGGACCGGCGCGCCGCTCGACCGACGGAGGCACCCTGCGTCTCGGAGCGGGACGAGCCACGCCATGACGGGATCGAGCAGCGCCCACTGGGCGAATCAGCGGTTTCGGATTGCGGTCTTGGGCCGGCCGACCTCTGCCCTCGCGGTCGACGTGCTCCACGGCCTGCGCGCCACCCCCAAACATCTGCCCCCGAAGTATTTCTACGACGACCGGGGCTCCGAGCTCTTCGAGCGGATCTGCGAGACGGACGAGTACTATCAGACGCGCGCCGAGCTCGCGTTGCTCGAACGAGCCGCGCCGATGCTGCTCGCGGAGGCCGCACCCGCCGATCTCATCGAGCTCGGCAGCGGCGGACCGCGCAAGGCCCGCGTCCTGCTGCGCGCCGCGGAGCAGCTGGGAGCTCACCCCCGCTACATCCCCTTCGACGTGAGCGAGGGGGCGCTCCGCAAGAGCGCCGAGGTGCTGCTCCGGGAGTTTCCTTGGCTCGAGGTCCACGGCACCCTCGGCGACTACGATCACCACCTGCACGCCCTGCCCCGGGGACGACGCCGGCTCTTCGCGTTCCTCGGAGGCACGATCGGCAACTTCGAAGCCGACGCCGCGCGCTCGTTCCTGAGCACCGTCCGGCGCGCCATGTCACCGGGCGACCACCTCCTGTTGGGGACCGATCTCGTCAAGGACGCAGAGGTGCTCCACCGCGCCTACAACGACGCCGCGGGCTACACCGAGGCGTTCAACAAGAACGTGCTCACGGTCATCAACCGTGAGCTCGGCGCGAGCTTCGATCCGGACGCGTTCCGTCACGTCGCCTTCTTCGACGCCGAGCGCAGGCAGATCGAGATGCACTTGGAGGCGCTGCGAGCGCTGAGCGTGCGCATCGAGGCGCTCGACCTGGACGTCCACTTCGAGGCGGGCGAGCGGCTGCGCACCGAGATCAGCCGCAAGTTCGATCGGGCCGCCGTGACGCAGATGCTCGCGGACGCGGGGCTCTCGCTCCGTGCCTGGTACGAGAGCCCCTGGGACGAGGGCCCCCGGAACGAGAACCCCGCGCGCGGCTTCGGACTCTCCGTGAGTCAGCTCCTCTGACGTCCACGGGGTCCTGGGCGACGACACCGCGTCGCGCCCCCCGATGCGCGTCAGTCGAGAGCTCGTCCTCCCCCCTCCCCGGCGCCCGCGCGCTGACACCGGCGTCCCTGCGCCCCCTCCTGGAGCCAGCAAACGGCGGCCCAGGGGTTGCGTCCGCGGCGAGCGCAGAGGAACAATGGGGCCCTCCGTTCTCCCAGGACCCCCACGATGCGCTCTCACCGTCTTCCGTTCGCCCTCGGCGCCCTGGGCGTCGCCGTCGCCGTCGCTAGCTGCACCCTCATCACGGACGTGGATCGCAGCCGGATCCCCGACGACGCGACGGGCGGCAGCGCTGGCGCGAGCACGGGCGGTCGCTCCCCGGCCAGCGGCGGCGAAGGGGGCGAGGTCGCCACCGGAGGGACCGACAGTCAGGGCGGCGCCGCCGGAGAAGGCGGCATGGGCGGGACCAGCGGGAGCTGAGCCGAGGCGCGCAGCGCGCCAGGAGGCGGAGCCTCAGGCGCCCCACGGAGCGCGCAGCGCCGCACGAGCGCGACGCAACGACGCCCTCGAGGTGCCCCACGAAGCGCGCAGCGCCGCCGAGCATGACGCAACGACGCCCTCGAGGCGCCGCACGCAGCGCGGCGCCACACGAGCGACGCCAACGCGCCACGCCGCGCGGGCCCACGGCGGCGCCTCAGGAAACCGCGCGGCGCCTCAGGAAACCGTGCGGCGCCGCACCAACAAACCGAGCCCCAGCACCGTGAGCACGGCGGCGATGGGCCCCAGGGGGCTCACCGCCCCGCGTGGCTCCACCCGGGCCCCACATCCGTAGCGCACGTCGAGGGCGCAGATGTCCCCTGCCCCCTCCACGTTGGGATCGTGCCCCTGGAGCAGCTCGTCCACGTCGCTCACGCCATCCCCATCCGTGTCCGGTGCATCGGCGGACTGATCGGCGGCGAGGGCGCGGATCGCGGTGCGCAAGCCGGACGTGTTCATCCCCGGGACCTTCAGCGTGTTCACGAAGGGCTGCGACGCCGTGCCCGCTCGCCCCGGGTTGGTGGTGTGGCACAGGGTGCACTGCGGCACGCAGGGCGTGCCGAGCTCGTCCTGGATTGCCGTGGGGTAGTCCGGCGACGCCAGCGCCCCCGGCGCCAGGAAGAGCACGGCAGCGGAGACGGCCACGCGGACGGGGCGGGCGCGACGGGTGCGATCGACGCCGGCGCGCGCCTCGGCTGCGCGGTGCACCGAGGTTCCTTGCGAAGAAGCGATTGTGCGGCTCATGACGACGACCTCAGAGGTAGAAGTGCAGTTGGCCCAGGAGGGTTAGAGGCTCGTTCTGCCGTGACACGAGGTCGAGACGCATCTCGAACTGCTGGGCGAAGAACCAATCCAGGCTCACCCATCCGCCGAGCTTCGGCTCGCCCTGGCCCGGCCCCGCGAGGGGCGCACCCGTGAGCACGGAGCGCCCTTCGTCGAGCACCTCGCCGGTGAGCAGGAAGTGCAACCCCTGCACGATCTCGTAGTCGGCCTGCACGAAACCGACGAACCCGGCCTCCGCGTTCGTGCGGAACAACATGTTCGCCTCGAACATCACCGCGAGCTGATGCAGCGGTGCCCAGCGCCCCATGATGCCGTGCGCCTGGCGCAGGACGTTCTCCTCGCCGGTGAAGCGATCGATGCTCGCGCTCGTCACCTTGCTGCTGACGCCCACGGCGACGTTGTTCGACGCCACGCCCTCGACGTAGGCGGCGTAGCCTCGTTCGCGCACCTCAGAGGGATGAATTTGGTAGTTGCCCGCGATGCCCATGATCTCGGCACGCAGCTTCTGACCGACGTAAGCCAGCGCCACACCGTGCTGCTGGTCCGACTCTCGGTCGGTCATGGTGCTCTCACGCACCCACATCGTGTGTTCGGGGATGCGTAGGCCGAAGGGGAGGTTCATCCTCCCCGCGCGCAGGGTGAAGGACTCCGCGAAGTCGACGCCCACCCAGTGGGTGCGGGAGATGAGGTTCAGCTCCTCCCCTTGGCCGGTCGTGACCTGCGCCGCGCGCGCGTGAGGGGAGCCGACCTTCACCCGGGAGATCCCTCCGCTCGCCGAGGCGCGGAACGCACCGAACTGCACCTGGCCGTACAGGTCCGCTTGCATCACCGGCACCAGAGAGTTCTTGCGCCCCTCCGCCGTCGGCCGATACACGTTCAGGTTCCGGTACGTGCCGCTGAGCAGGAGCCACTCCGGCGGCTCCCAAAGACCCCACAGGACGCCGGTGGTCGGCTCGCCCAACGAATCGCCGGGCCCCGCTGCCTCATCCTCGCCGTCCTCGTCTCCACCCTGGGTGGCTCCCGAGTCACCTCCGTAATGCATTCTCAAGAGCAAGTCGCCTTGAGCGCGCCCGTAGGCGGTGAGCAACTCGCCACCGCTGGGATCGGCGTGACAGGTACCGCAGGCCGTATACGAATGCCGAATCATCCACGCATAAGCGTGCGCCGACTCGGACCACGACCAGACTACGCAGGATACGGCCAGGGCCAAAAGGAGCTTGGGAGCGAACCAAGCTCGACGCCCGTTTCCGCCAGACATGGGGCGGAGCATGCTTGCAGTCGCAACGTAGGTCAACGCGCCTCACGTCGAAATGGCGGCCTCCGGGACGCTCCCCAGATGGGAGTAGGATGTGAGAGCAGCGCCTCCAGTGACGCGGTGAGGATCCACCGTGACGCGGCACGGCGCCCCGACACGAATCCGCTACGCACGACACGATGACCCGCAGGACCAGCTCATGGCTCCGCGCGTCACGATGCGAGTCGCAGCGCACCCGTGGTCGCCGCTGGGCCATCGACAAAATGCGAGCGGCGCTCCCCGCGAACCGGCAAGGCCGTGGACAGCACCGCTCGTCTCGTCGAGCCCTCGAGGAGGGCTCGACGATGGTCGAAGGCTTACTTGTCCTGCAAGACCGCCTTCACCTCGATCTTCACGTCCGGCTTGACGCACACACCCAGGTAGCAGGGCTTCTTGATCCCGAACTCCTCGATGTTCACGGTGGTGCGTCCAACCACCGCGTAATTACTCCCGTTTCGCTTCACGTCGTACGAGACGGGGACGGTCTTCTCCGTCCCGTGCAAGGTGAACTGGGCGCTCACCTTCTGATCCTTCAGGGCCTCACCCTCTCCGGGCAGCTTCAGCTTGCTCCGGTCGACGACGAGCTTGGCTTGCTTGTGCTTGTCGACGGCGAGGGTCTCCTTGAGGTGCTCGTCGCGCTTCTTGATCCCCGTCTTCAGGTCCCCGAGACCAGCGACGAACACCACTTTGCCGTCCTTCTCCGTCACGGTCAGCGAAGAACCGGAGCCGTCGATCTTGAGCCCGGCAGGACCAACGGCTTGAAATTCTACCGCGAGCGTCTTCGACAAAGAAAACTCCGCGTAGGAGCCCAGAGCGAAAGTCAGCCCAGCGAGGAGGCCAGCTGCTGCAACGAGAATGCGTCGGGGTTGGGATTTCATTGGGCAAGTATCCTCGTGAAGAGAGCCGCTGGCGGCAACCGTAAGTCGCCGAGCCAACGAGAGTCGTTCGTTCAACTGTAGGCTTTAGGGCCTGAATCGGGTCGAAAAAGTTTGATCGTTTCGCTCCGACCGAATGATTACGCTCGCGCTGGGAACCAATCACCCCTCGGAGCCACCATCGTGACCGGTCTACGGGCGCTCACCGTGGATGCTTCCCGCCGACGTGTTCGTCGCATCCCCGAGGGGTGGGGACGTACCGGAGCGCGCGTCGTGCCACGCGGGTCGCAGGCCAGCAATAGCTGAGCTCGTGGTCAATAGACCAGCCCGGGTGGCTGGGCGCCGGTTCGCGAGCGAGCAGCACCCAGACCGCCTCCGTGGAGAGGCGCGCGCCCTCCTCCAGCCACCGAGGCGGCGGCAGCGTGGCCCGCGCGACGGTGTGGGAGAACGTGTGCGCAGCGAGCGCGTCACTCCGACTTCGGACGACATCGACCCCGTCGAGTCCCAAGGTCCCGAGCACGCTGCGCAAGAAGGCCACGCGCTTCACCCGAGGCTCGACGAGGGTCCCGCTGAAGCTCGGCGCTCCCTCGGACAGCAAGAGAAACAGAGGGATCCCGGGCGCGCCCGCTCCAGATCCCACGTCCGCCCAGCGCGCCTCGAGCGCGCCGGAACGCCGACGCTCCTCCCGAGCGATCACGACGGCGTCCGCGAAGGAGAGATCCACGAGCTCGTCCAAGGTCCGCGCCGCGGTCAGATCCATGCGCGCATTCCAGGTGACCACCTGGTCCAGGTAGACCGAGAAGGCCGTCTCGATCGCAGGTGAGATCGCGAAATCGAGGTCCTCGAGGAGCCGCGCGATGCGCGATGTCCAGCCAGCCGCAGGGAGATCGAGCGCCATGACGCCCCCGGTGTAGCGTAGCTCGCCCCGCTCGGGGTAGACGAGAGCCGTGGTTTCCCCTGCCTCGCCGGCCGTGCCGCCACCACCTCCTCCCTTCGAACCCCTCGAGCGCGCGCTCCGCCGCCTCACGGGCCGCGAGGCAGCCTATCGCGCCGAGGAGATGAAGGGCGGCGCGTCGACCCGCCGCTTCTTCCGCGTCCACCTCGAGGACGGGAGCACGCTGGTCGCCATGTTCGTCCCCGGCAAGAGCCAAGAGATCGCCAAGACGAGCGAGGAGGGGCGCCGCTGGCCGTTCCTGGAGGTCCGGGACCTGCTGGCCGAGCGAGGCGTGCTCGTCCCCCGGATCCTCGCCGAGGCCTGCGACGACGGGCTGCTGCTGGTCGAGGACTTGGGCGACGACACCCTCGCGAACTACCTGACGCGACGCCCCGAGACCCGCGAGGCGCTCTATCGCGCCGCGGTGCGCGATCTGGCGGCGGCCCAGCGCGCGCTCGCGGAGCTGCCCGCGGGGAGCATCGTCCGGGAGCGAGCCTTCGATCGGGATCTGCTGCGCTGGGAGGTGGACCATTTCCGGGAGTGGCGCCTGAGCGCTCATGGCATCGAGCTCGGCCCGGCAGATCGAGAGGTCTTCGATCGGGCCGCGGAGCACCTGGCGACGACCATCGCCGGCTGGCCGCGCGGCTTCGTGCACAGGGACTACCAGAGCCGCAACCTGATGGTGCAGGAGGGCGCCGACGGATCGCCCCACCTCGCCTGGATCGATTTCCAGGACGCCATGCTCGGTCCGCGCGTCTACGATCTCGTGGCGCTCCTCACGGACAGCTACCAGGTGTTCACGCGGGAGTTCATCGAGGCCCGCCTCGACGAGTACGCCGCCGCGCTCGGGCTCTCGTCCGCGGAGCGCCAGCGCATCGGGCGCGAGTTCGACCTCGTGACGGTGCAGCGCAAGCTGAAGGACGCCGGTCGCTTCGTGTTCATCGACCGACACAACGGCAACCCGGACTTCCTCCAGTTCGTCGAACCCACGATCGGCAAGGCGCGCGCCGCTCTGGCCCGGCTGCATGACGATCCGATCCTGGCGGAGCTCGACGCCCTCCTCGACCGCGTGCTCTGAGCGCGCGCCGTCTCCTCATCCGTGGGAGGGCGCCCGCGACGCGCTCACGAGGCGCTCACGACGTACGCCCCGGCGCTCCCCGCTCCGCTGCCGGCCCCTATGGCAAGCCCCCCGCGTGGGCTCAGCCCACCTCCAGGCGCTCCTCGGCCCAGCGCGTGTCGTAGAAGCCGAGCTCCGCGCCGAGCTGCAGCCCTCGCACAACATCGAGGAGCGCGCCCAAGGCCGCGTCCTGCTCTCCCAGGCACAGATCGAAGAAGTCGTCCCTCTCGCCGAATCCGGTGCCCACGACCGCGCCGCAGCCCGCTCCCCGCAGGGCTTCGTCCAGGGTCTTTTCGACGCGCTCTCGGCGCTCCACGCGCGCCGCACCGCGGACGGCAGGAGAGCGCAGCCACACGAACCGCTCCCCCCAGCGGGAGAAGCGACGCGAGTGAAACGGCAACCCCTCCAGGGCACATTTCAGGAGCTCCGGGAGCCAGGTCACCGCAGCGAGGCGCTCCGGTTGCATCCCCTCCGACGTCGGCTCCAGCTCGAGCCAGACCCACTCGGCGCCGACGGGCCGTTGCCAGAGGGGCGTCGCGGGCAGCTGAGCCTCCACCGCCGCGGTGGCGCTCGCCAGTAGCTCACCGAGCTGGGTGAGGGGGTACGTCTCCGGGTCGTTGCCTCCCTGGAGGACACGCAGCGGTCCCGAGCGCGGCAACGGTGTCGTCCCGATGGCGACCACCCAGTCATCCACGAGGGCCTCCCCGAGCAGCGCGTCCACCAGCTCTTCGGCGACCTCCTGGGGATCTCCAGGGACCGCAGGCAGCGCCAGCACCAGCTCGAGCAGGTGCCCCCGCGTGAAGCCCCCGCGGACCCGGGCCGCCGAAAGATCGACCCGATGGAGGCGCTGGAGCTCCTCCAGAACCAGCGGGTACGGCCGCGCCGGTCGCCCGACGCTCACGCGCAGAGACGTCCCCGCTGCCTGGGCCGCCGCGAGCTCCGCCGCGCCGCGCGCCTCCAGCCCCGCATAGGTCACCCCCCAGCGGCCAGGCCCCGGGCCTGGCTCCAGGCCGAGCCGCGGGTCGATCTGGCGGAGCAGGCGTGAGGCCCCCTCGAGGGGCGCCCCCGCGTCGAGCTCCCCCCAGAGGAGCCGGGCCGCCTCCACGGCCCGCGAGTGGGCGGCTCGGGCGGGCGGGTCTCCAAACTGGGCGAAGCAGAGCGCCATGGGGGCGCCATGCTACCCTCGCCGAGGCGGATTGGCCTCCCGCCCGCACGACCGATGCCCGCCAGATCTGGAGCCCCCTTGCGCCCCGACGACGCTGCCCCCGACGACGCTGCCCTCGACGACGCTGCCCTCGACGGCGCTGCCCTCGACGAACGATTCATCGCCCTGGAGACCAAGGTCGCCTACCAGGACAAGCTCATCGCCGAGCTGAACGAGGTCATCGTGGAGCAGACCCGCGAGCTGACCCTCTTGACCAAGCGCCTCGAGCACCTCGAACGCTACGTCCGCGATCCGGAAGAGGACACCGCTCCGCCCGCGAACGAGCGGCCTCCCCACTACTGATCGGTCGCGGCTCGTCAGGCGCACGGTCGCCACGCCGCGCTCCGCCGTCTCCGCGCGGCGCAGGGCCGACGGTCGCGACGGCCACGGAACGAGGCCCCTCCGCAGAGGCGCGCTCCGAAAAAGCTCCTCCGACGAAGCGCAGCGCAGGGCGTCCCCGCGACCGCAGTGACCGGACACTCGTCCGCGGAACGCGACGAGTGTCCGGCCGCCGCTGTCCGTTCTCTGGCGGCCACCCCCTGCCGACACCGGAAAATTCCGGGATTTCGCGGTGAATCCCCGCTGGCACGGGGGGTGCATTAGGTCCGAGCGTAACGACGGCGGGCGTTCTGCTCGAGTCCAATCAGGGAGGTTGTTTGTTGGTTCGGTCGGCTCCTCGGGAGCCCCGACCCCCAAGACGTAGGAGAGAAATCGAACGAGAGCCGAGGAGTCTCGGGAGTGGTTGCGTTTCAGGTCTGACGTGTCCCCCCGCCATCCCCCTCATTCCCCCGCGTCCGGCTCCAGCCTCCCCGGACTCCTCGGCTCCCGCTCCTTTCATCCTTCCTTCCGCTCCTTGGCTTCGCCCCTTTCTTTGACGACGAACGTCAGGATCGAACGGCTCTTCGGCAGAAACTTTCGGGCGCATCGTCCCCAACTGAGTCACACTGAAATAGAACGGTCTTTGCAGAGCATCCCAGCGAGCTGACTTTCCCGAGCCGACTTCCCAGGGAACCAAGGAGTTCGGACGCGTCGCAGACTCTCTCGGTCGGACGGTCTTCCTCCCCTTCCATCCCCCCCTCCCCCCAGTCCGGCCCCGTACGCCTCCGGACTCCTTGGTTCTCTGGCTCCTTCTCGACTTCCCATCTGCTCAGCTTGAAGCCTGCCCGGCTGGTGGCCGGGCCTCCGAGGAGTTTCGGGAGCGCTGTGTTCTCTGGTCGGACGCATCCCGCCATCCCCCCTCCCCTCCCCTCGCGTCCGGCTCGCGCTCCCGGACTCCTCGGAGGCCTCGCCCCTCGCCGCGAACCCCAACGGATCAGCCGCAGCGATGAGGGGCGTCCCCCCTTCGACCGTCCCCTCTGCCGTTCGTCGTTTCTTCGCCCGGCGACCCAGGTCGCGGCCGCTGCCGTAGAGTGCTCCATCGATCCATATCCAGCGGGTCGACGGAAAGGTGCTCTTGATCTTCAGCCGAGCCAGCCTGGAGCTCCTCGCCTCGGGGCGCGTCGTCCTCGCGCTCTTTTCCGTGCTCGTCCTCGTGGCGCTGCTCACCGTGCCCTCGGTCTTGCTGCGGCGCCGAGGTCGTCCTGCGGCGGCGCTGTCCTGGCTCCTGGCTCTGTTCGCCTTGCCGGGGTTCGGTGTGCTCGCCTGGTGGGCGTTCGGTAGGACTCACCTCGAGCGCAAGAAGCGACGCCGCGCCCGCAAACACCGCGCCTTCGCCCAGGCCCGCGCCGTGCCCGGCCTGCAGCGCGGGACCATCTTCGATCGCCAGATGCCGCGGCGCGCCCAGGGGGAGTGCGTCTTCCCGAGCCGCGGCAACCGCATGCGCCTCCTGCTCGACGGCCCCGACGCCTACGCGGCGATGGAAGAGGCGATCGCGGGCGCGCGCAGCACCATCCACATCGCCATGTACATCTGGCAGAACGACACCACGGGTCGGCGTATCCGCGACCTGCTCGTGGAGCGGGCGCGAGCTGGCGTGCAGGTACGCGTGCTGGTGGACGGCTTCGGGAGCCGGGGCTTCATGCGGCGGCTGGGCAAGCCGCTGCTCGAGGCGGGGGCCCGGGTGGCCGTGTTTCTGCCGTCCCGCTTCACCCCCTTCGACTCACCGCGCACGAACTTCGTCAACCACCGCAAGATCCTCGTGGTGGACGGCGCGGTCGCGTTCACCGGCGGCATGAACGTCGGAGACGAGTACGCGCAACGCTGGCGCGATGCCATGGTCCGCCTCGAGGGCCCGGCCGTACTCGACCTGCAGCACGTCTTCCTCGACGACTGGTACTTCGCCACCGACGAGCTGGTCGAAGACGACCCCGAGCCCGAGCTCCTCGCCCACGCGGGGGGCATCGACCTGGCCATCATCGCCAGCGGCCCCGACAGCGAGGCCTGGATCCACGACGCCTACTTCCTGTCCCTCACCCAGGCCAAGGAGCGGATCTGGATCGCCACGCCCTACTTCATCCCAGGGCCCGCGATCTTGGCGGCGCTCCGCACCGCGGCGGGGCGCGGCGTCGACGTGCGCATCGTGGTCCCCGCCGAGTCGGACGTCGTCCTCGTCACCTGGGCGTCGCGCTCGTTCTATCGGATGTTGCTGCACGCGGGGGTGCGCATCTTCGAGTACGGGGGGACGATGCTCCACGGCAAGGCCCTCGTCACCGATCACCTGATCGGCAGCGTGGGCACCGCGAACATCGATAGCAGGAGCTTTCGCCTGAGCTTCGAGGTGGGGTGCTTCTTCGCGTCGCGGGAGCCGAACGAACGGTTGGCGGCCTGGATCGAGTCCCTCTGCGACGCCGCGACGGAGGTGACCCTCGAGGCCATCGCGCGCAAACCTCTGACGCAGAAGCTGGCCGAGTCGGTGGCCCACTTGGGGAGCCCGCTCCTCTGAGAGTGAAACGGGAGACGACCGGAGCGCCGCTCGGGAACGCCAGCGAGCCTGACGCAGATCGATGGCTCGGATGGTTCGTTCTCACGGGCGCATCGCCGACGCGCAGCTATAAGAAGGCGCCCTCTCGTTGATTTCGAGGCCCCCTGGGCCTAGCACCCCGTGCACCGCCGGAGCGGCCCCTCCTGCTCGGCGGCCCCCTCCCATGTCAGCGTCGCCACCCTCCCTCTCCTCGCTCGCCTCCTTCAAGCAGCGTCTCATCCGCGGGTACCTGGCGCTGGCGGGTCGACGCCCCGGCACCGTGCTCCTGGTTCTGGCGCTGCTGACCACGGTGCTCGGAGCCCTCGTGCCGCGGCTCGAGGTGGATCCTCGCCTCGAGGCGCTGCTGCCGCCCAACACGACGACGTCCCAGGCGAACGACGAGGCGAAGCGCCGCTTCGCGAGCGTCTCTCCCTACTACCTGGTCATCCAGTCCTCGGATCCGGACCTGAACCGCCGCATGGCCCAGCAGGCGCTGGCGGAGGTGCAGAAGTGGCCGGAGACCCTGTGGGCCATCCAGCGCCGCGATCCGAGCTACTTCCTGGATCGGCGCTTGCTGTACATCGATCGAGGGACCCTCGAGGAGCTCGGCGAGGACGTCGAGATTTTCCTCGACTGGCACCGCTGCGCGGCGATGCCCGGCTGCGTGAACTTCGAAGAGGAGCCGCCGGAGCCCGACTTCGAGCGCATCCGCAGCCAGTACGAGAGCGCCCCCGAGCTCGCCGCCCTCATCGGCTTGTTCGGCAAGGAGAACATCCCCGATCCGGAGGCGTCCGCCGAAGCGGAGGCCCCCGCGGAGGACCCCTCCGCGGTCGAGGGGGGAGCGCTCCAGAAGGTGAGCGCCACCCAGGCCTCCTCCAAGCAATTCGGCGAGCTGTGTCGCCCCGACGGCGGCGCCTGCGTCGTGCAGGCGACCATCGACGGTGACGCATCGGATCTCCAGTTCGCCACGGAGATGCTCCATCGGGGCGAGGCGCTGCTGGAGTCCCTCCACCCCGAAGACAAGCCCAGCGATCTCATCACGGCGGTCACCGGCATCTACCGCAGCCTGCCCCTGACCCGCGAAGCGGTGATGACGGACCTCCAGTCCACCTTCGGGCTGACCCTGGCCCTGATCGTCGGTGTGCTGGCGCTGCAGTTCCGTCGGCCGCGCACGTTCCTCCTGCTGTTGGTGCCCCTGGGCGTCGGCTCGGTATGGTCGCTCGGGGTGTTCGCCCTGATCAGCCCGACCCTGAACCTGATCAGCTCCGCGGTCATGATCGTGCTGGCGGGGCTCGGCATCGACTTCGGGATCCACCTGATCACCCACTTCAGCAACGAGAAGGAGCGCGGGCTCGCGACCAAGGACGCCCTGTACAACAGCCTCGACCAGCTGATGTCGTCCCTGTGGGTCGCGGCCCTGACGACCAGCTGCAGCTTCCTGGCGCTCACGGTGGGGCGCTTCCGCGGGTTCGCCCAGATGGGGTTGCTCGCCTCCGTCGGCATCATCTGCATCCTCGTGGCGACGATGGTGGTGATGCCCCCGCTCATCCTGTGGCTCGACCGGAGGCGCCCCTTCCAGGGGTCCGTGATACGCCCCTGGACGCCGCCCAGCGCCCTCTTGGGGCGTTGGCGCCGCGGGCCGGCCCTCGCGGTCACCTTGCTCGGGCTCGCGTGCCTCGGCGGCGGCATCTGGCAAGCCCGCAACCTCGAGCTCGAGCACGACTTCAAGCGCCTCGTGACCCAGGCCGCAGGCGATCACGGGACGGACTTCGGCCCCGCGCTCCACGGGACCTCCCGCGGCGTGGTCCTGATGCTCGCGGACGATCCCGAGGCGCTCGAGGCCGCGGGGCAAGGTGTGCGCGAGCGCTACCCGGAGGGGCTCCGGGGCAACGAGGGAGCCGCGGTGATCACGCCGGGCACGTTCGTTCCCCCGGAGCAGGACGAGCGCCTCGCCGCGATCGCCCGCTTGAAGGCCCTCGCCGCGGACGCGGAGCGCCACGCCAAGGGCAAGCTCGCGCAGCGCTTGAAGGCCTGGCAGCCCCTCCTCGACGTCGACGAGCCGATCCGCGCCGAGGACATGCCCCAGTGGGTGCTCGACTCCTTCGCGGAGCGGGATCGCAGCTTCGGCAAGGTGGGCGTCATCTATCACTCCTACTCGAGCGAGGACGCCCACCACATGATCGAGCTGACGAAGAAGCTCGACGACCTGCGCGCGACCTACCCGAAGGTGCGCTTCGCCTCCTCCTCGGCGGTGCTCGGCGAGGTCGTCCCCCTGCTCGCGGCGGACGGCTTGCTCGTGACCGGCCTCACCCTGGTGGGTCTCCTCGTCGGGACCTTGCTCG
The DNA here is from genome assembly GCA_012514535.1 of Myxococcales bacterium. Lineage (GTDB taxonomy): Bacteria > Myxococcota_A > Polyangia > Polyangiales > Polyangiaceae > NIC37A-2. The sequence continues at coordinate 17,360 of JAAZAA010000015.1, forward strand.
TCGGGCGGTCCCTGCGGCGCACCCTGCTCGTGGTGACGGCCATCTGCACCGCCATCGCCAGCAGCATCGCCCTCATGCCGCTGCTCGGCTGGAAGGTGAACTTCTACAACATGCTCGTCTTCCCCGTCGGCTTCGGCATGGGGGTGGACGGCGCCATCTACGTGGTGTGGTCCGTCTACCGGCGGCGCGGCGTCACCGACTGGTCCGGGCTCCTCGTGAGCTCCCGCGCCGTGCTCGGCGCCACGCTGACCACCTTCGTGGCCTTCGCGAGCCTGACGACGTCCCACAACGGCGGCCTCGCCTCCCTGGGCAAGCTCGCGATGCTCGTCCTCTCGATCACCCTCGTGACCAACCTGCTGTGGTTGCCGGCGGTGCTGTCCCTCATCCCCCAGCGCGCCAAGCCGGAGCCAGACAAGGGGCCCGAGGGGCCCACGCAGAGCTCGCGTGAAGAGCTCCCCGCCACCGCGCCCCCGGTCACCGAAGAGCTGCCCGAAGCCGGCTGAGCCACCCACGCTACCCGGCCCCTCCCCGACGGCAGCACCCCACCGACCGGCCCGACGAAGCGCCGCTGCTCCCGCGGCCGCGACGGAAACGAACGTTCGACCTTGTTCGGCGCGCGCCATGGGCCGTTAGTGCCCCCGTGGCCCTCCTCTCCGCCGCGCAGGAGCCGGAGCTCGGCAATGCCTGAGCACCGCGCCTCCACCCGCGAGGCCCGCGAAGAGCGGGCGATCCGCTGGTTGCTGCAGCAGCGCCTCTGGATCGTCCTCGTCTCCCTCCTGCTCGGCGTGGTGGCGATCCCGCGTACGGTGCTCACGTACGCCTCGTTGCGGAGCGATCTCGAAGAGCTGCTCCCCGAGGACGCCCCCAGTGTGCGCGCCCTCGACGAGCTCCGCGCGCGGCTCCCTGGCATGCGCTACCTCGGGGTCGTCGTCGACACGGGGGGCCCGCAGAACGTCCCCCACGCCCTGCGCTTCATCGACGATCTCGCGGCCCGCGTGGAGCGCTACCCCAAAGACCTCGCGGACGGCGTGCGCACCGGCATCGAGGAGGAGCGCGCCTTCGTCGAGACGTTCGCCCTGCAGCTGATGGACCTCGAGGACGTCCGCGAGCTCCGGCGCTCCGTCGAGCGGCGCCGTGACTGGGAGGTCACCCACGCCCTCGATCTGAACCTCCTCGACGAGGAAGAAGACCCGCCCCCCGAGATCCCTTTCCGCAAGCTCCAGGAGAAGTACGAAGCACGCTACGCGTCCGGCGGCTCGAGCTCGCTGTTCCCGGACGGGCGCTTCGTCGACGCGGAGGGGCGGACGGCGGTGTTGCTCATCCACAGCAGCTCCACGTCGACGGGTGCGGGCCCGGATCGGCAGCTCATCGGGCGGGTGCGCGACGACATCGCGGACCTCGGTTTCCCCGACGCCTACGCGCCCGGCATGCGCCTCGGGCTGGCCGGCGACGTCGCCGCCCGCATGGAGGAGATGTCCGGCCTCCAGGTGGACCTGACGCACTCGTCCCTGATCGTGATGATCCTGGTCACGGCCCTGCTCTGGTGGTTCTTCGGCTCGCTCTGGTCCTTCCCGGTGCTCGGCGTCCCGCTGCTGCTCGGGATCAGCTACGCCTTCGCCGTCGTCGCGCTCCCGCCTCTGTCCATCCGAGCGCTCAACTCGAACACCGCGTTCCTCGGCGCGATCGTCGTCGGGAACGGCATCAACACGGGCATCATGCTGCTCGCCCGGGTGCAGGAGGAGCGTCGTCTCGGCGCCTCCGTCGACGAGGGCGTCCGGCGCGGGCTCGCGGCGACCTGGCGCCCGACCCTGGCGGCCGCCTGCGCCGCCGCCGCCGCTTACGGCTCCCTCATCTTCACGGCTTTCCGCGGCTTCAACCAGTTCGGCTGGATCGGCGGCTTCGGTCTGCTGACCTGCTGGATCATCAGCATGACCCTGACCCCCGTGCTGTTCCTGGCCTGGGGGCACCGGATTCCCATCCCCACGCAGCGCCTCGGCCGCGGCCATGGGCGCGCGTTCCTGAAGGGCCTGGCGGCACGCCCCTGGACGGTGCTGGCCGTCACGGCGCTGGCCTGCGCCGGGAGCGCCCTGGCCATCGCGGGGCGCTCCGGCACGTGGATGGAGTACGATTTTTCCAAGCTGCGGCGCAGCGACTCCTGGATCTCCGGGGAGCGCTACTGGGGTCCACGCATGAACCAGACCCTCGGGCGCTATTTGACCCCCACGGTCGTGCTGACCGAGGACGCCGAGATCGCGGACATCGTGCGGCAGCGCGTCGAAGCTCTGAAGGAGCAGGGGAAAGCCGGCGGGCTCATCGACTCCGTCCGGACCGCGCGGGACCTGCTCCGACCGGACCGCGTGGAGACCGCGCGGGAGGCCGCCAAGATCGCGGAGCTCCTGACGCCCCGCATGCTCGCGGAGCTGAAGCCCGAGGACCGAGAGGTGGTGCAGAAGGCGGTGAGCGTCGTGGCTCGAACACCCCTCACCCCAGAGCAGGTGCCGGAGACCTTGGCGACCGGGCTCCGAGAGCTCGACGGGCGCATCGATCGCAACGTGCTCATCTTCCCCAAACTCGACGCGGGCACCTGGGAGTCCAAGCTCATGGCCGAGTTCACCAACGACCTCCGGGAGGCGGCGACCGTGGCCGGTCGTCCACAGGCCGTCGCTGGCTCGCTGCTCATCGCGAGCGACATCACCGAGGCCATGCGCCGCGACGGTCCGCGGGCCACGGTGGTCGCCCTCCTCGCCGTCCTCGCCGTCTGCGCGTTCGCCTTCCGCGTCCCCGCCCGCGACGCTCCCGCTCCAGCGGAGGACGACTCTCGGCTCCACACCGCCGCCGAGGAGCGGATCGCGCGTCTGCGCCGGCCCGTGTGGCTCTCAATCTCCGCCGTCACCTCGATCTTCCTGGGTGTGCTCTTGATGATGGGGTTGGTGGCCTGGTCCGGAGAGCGCATCAACTTCACCAACTTCGTCGCGCTCCCGATGACGTTCGGGATCGGCGCCGACTACGCGATCAACATGCTGCGCCGTTGGCAGAGCGAAGACAGCCGCGACATGACCAACGCGCTGGCGTCGACGGGCGGCGCCGTGACCATGTGCTCGGTGACGACCATCGCCGGCTTCGGCTCGCTGCTGGTCGCCCAGAACCGCATGCTGTTCTCCTTCGGCGTGATGGTCGTCGCGGGCATGGTCGCGTGCCTCGTGACCTCCACGCTCGTCCTGCCCGCGGTGCTCCGCCTGCTCGGGCAGGATCGCTCCGCGGGCGCGGCCTCGCTCAGGGCTCGCTGAAGCGAGCCTCGCTCACGAACTGCAACGTCCCGCGCTGGGCTCCCGGGGCAGCGCCCGCCGGGGCCCCCCGCGGAGAGACGAGGGCCGAGAGGGACAGCTGGAAGCGCCCCCGGAACGGCAAGGACCGCCCGCTCCGATAGCGGAGCGCCCCCTCGCCGCCGGACTGCAGCTCCTCGAGCAGGTAGCTCCCGTCGAGGCTGGGCAACGAGAAGTCGTCGCTGGCCGCGTAGCGCTTCGTGCTCACCCGCAGGGTCACCGCTCCATCGACGATCGACTCCACCCGAGCCAACCGATAGCTCACCAGATCGAGCCCCATGAGGCCGTCGCGGCTCGTCACCATCCAGAACCCGCCCACGCCGAGGGGTTCGTCCGGGTAGGGCAGGGTCACGGCGGCGATGGCGTCCCCGAGGGCCCGCACCACGTCCCCCAGCTCCGCCGGCATGCCTGCCTTCATCTCCGTGCGGAGCCCCGTCGCGGCGCCGTTCGGCCACAGGTCGAACGCCACCTCGACGCCCCGCAGCTTGGCGACGGCGTCCTTCACCGGCGCCGGCACCTGGCCGAGCCCCTGGGGAACCTGCGCACCGACGACACGTCCCCGGACGGCCGCGCGCGGGCGCGGGGTCACCTCCGCGTCGCCCGCCTCTCCCTCCCGCGCCGCGGCGGGTGCCGCCAACGGCGACTCCTCGAACTGCAAGTCGAAGTCCACGGGCAGCCCCCCGGGGCCGCTCTGCAGCATCACCTCGACGCGAGCGGTCACCGGGTTCGCCTTCGTCCCGAACCCCCCGGTGAGCTGCATCCGCGGCTCCGAGCCCGTCGAACCCACGGTGATCACCGGGGGCGCCTCCACCCCGATCTGCGCGTCCGCGCCGCCGGGAGGGAAAATGCCTCGGGGGGGCGGTCCCTCTTGCCCCGGGGTCCCTGGCGCGGGGCCCGCGGCGGCCGAGGCGGACGCCGCAGCCACGGCTTCCGCGAGCTCGGGCTCGAGCGCCGGCTGGTTCTCCTGCTCGCCGCTCTGCTCCGCAGGGGCGGCGGACCGTTCCTCTTTCTCGTTGCAGGACAGGGCCAACAGCACCAGTCCTGCGCTCCAAAGGGCCGGGCGGATCATGGCAGCGGAATAATCCCTGCTCCGAGCCCTTGTCCAGTCCGCTCCGCAGGGCAACGCCGCCCCGAAGACCGCTCGGTTCGTTGCTCTAGCCGGTCCGTCTCCCGGAGGGAGCCCAGAGACGGGTAGCCCGACGGGCCGTCTCCGGCCGGGACCCCCACGCAGGTACGGCGCAGGGCCTCGGAGCCGCCGGGCCCGCGGATCCCGGGCACTTGGAGCCACTCCGGGGGCGAGCCCTCCCCTCGAGCCACTGGCTCGCTGATTGCAACTGGAAGGGGAATGGGCGAACAGCAGAAGATCGCCGACGCGTACGAGGGGATCTTGGTCCTCGGGGCGCTCCCGGGGTCGCCCGCCGCGGAGCTCGGTCTCCGCTACGGGGACGTACTCCTGGCAGTGAACGGGATGCGCACTCGGGTCGTGGAGGATTTCCTGGTGGCCCGCACCCTGAACACACAGCGGATGCGGCTGCAGATCGTCCGCGGTGGTCAGGCGGTGTCCGTCGAGCTGGACATCAGCGAACGGACGACCCGCAAGAGCCTGCAGCAGGTCACGGACCACTTGCTCGGAGCGAACGCGGCGCCCTCGAGCGAGCCGGGCAGCAAGTCCTCCTGAGGGATCCTTCGGCGAAAAGCCCCGCGACCCGAGGTGCGCGGGGCTTCGTCGAGCCGCAGGGCCGGGATCCCGGAGCGTCCCTCAGAACCCGAGCTGCTGTTTACGCTCCTCGGCGCCGGGGAGCGGATCCGTCTGCTCGCTGACGACAGGGAGCTTGGGAGCCCGCTCGGCGTTCAGCTTGAGCCAGTGCTGCTGATCTTCGGGGAGCTGAGCCTCGTCGTAGATTGCCTCGACCGGACACTCAGGCACACACGCACCACAATCGATGCACTCCTCGGGATCGATGTAGAGCATCTCGTCATCGCCGTGGAAGCACTCGACCGGGCATACGGCGACGCAATCGGTGAAACGGCACCCCTTGCAGTTGTCAGTGACGACGAAGGTCATGGAGCCTCATTACCCCCCATCTGCGGCCTTCGCAATGCGCCTCGTCGGCATTCTGGCGCTGCGCGTCGGCTCGCGTCGCGGAGCCCCCGGCGGCAGCGTCCCACGCCCCTGATGACTGGGGAACAGCTCGCGCAAGGCGCGCGCTTCGCCAGCGCCTCGACGGACCAGCAGGACTCGGCGAGCTCCGGTCTCGGCTCCTTGGCTCCGGTCTCGGCTCCGTCTCGTCGAGCAGCTCTCGACTCGAGCTCGCCCGACGGAGGCGCCTGGCGAGCGCCGAGGGTGCGCAGCCCCGACGGCGAAGCGCGCGAGCTGCAGGGCACGCGGCGTCGGCGAAGCGCGCGCAAGCTGCAGGGCGCCGCACGCAGACCACGCGGTGACGGCGCAAAAATCGCGCGGTCCCGCGCATCCGCACGGGGACACTCGTAGGTTGGAGGGACGCTCCGACGGACGGCGCGCGGACTCTCAGGCGCGGAACGCCGTCACGTCACCCGCACCCTCGCGGATGATCTTGGGCTCTTCCGTGGTGAGGTCGACGATGCTGGTGGGGACGGTGCCGCCCGGCCCTGCATCGACGACGAGCGCCAGCCCCTTGAACTCCTCGTCGATCTCCTTGGGATCGGGGTTCGGAGCGTGGCCATGACGCGCCGCCGTGCTGGAGATGATCGGCCGCCCCAGCTCGGCGCACAGGGCGAGTGCCACGGGGTGATCCGGCACGCGGACCCCCACGGTCTTCCGGGGCCAGTGCACGATCTTGGGGACCTCGCGGGTGCTCTCGAGGATGAACACGTAAGGACCCGGCAGGAATTCCTTCAGGGTGCGGTACACGTGATCGTGCATGATCGCGTACTTGGAGACGTCCGTCAGGTCTCGACAGACGAACGCCAGCTTCTGCGACTTGTCCGCGCCCTTGATGCGGTAGAGGGACTCGACGGCCTTCTTGTTGAACAGGTCGCAGCCAAGTCCGTACACCGTGTCCGTGGGATAGGCGATGACTTCGCCGGCTTCGAGAGCTTCCACTGCCCGCCGGATCTTGCGGGGCTCGGGGTTCTTCGGGTTGACTTCGAGCAGCATGGGGGTGTTCCCTGACCCCTGTTCCCCCAGCCAGGACCACTTCACCGATGGAGCGTCGGCCAGGCGAAGAAAGGGGGAGGGCTCGTACTACGAAACCCCTCCGAGCTCCACTCGCGAGAGCACTCGGAGCGGCATTTTTTTGACGGGACAGCCGTTTTCGGGCCGCTCGCTTGCGTAGGCCCGCCCGGGGCGTTACGCCCGAGCCATGGCCGGCCCCGCTCTCTCCCGCCAGCCCGCCTCCCGGCGCTCCCGTGCCGGGCTCCTCGCTTCCGGGCTGCTCACCAGGCTCGGGGGCGCTGGTCCTCTCCGGTTTGGGCTTCCCGGCTCCAGGCGCCTCGGCTCCGAGCGTCCGGGGCGGCGCGGGAGCCTCTGGAGCGTGGGGCTCTTGGCCTTGGCCTGCAGCAGCTCCCAGCGCTCGGAGCCCGAGTGGCCTCCCCAGATCCCCGCCGGCTTCCGCGAGGGAACCCCCGCCCCCCGGGAGAGCTCTCCCCTCCCCACGAGCAGCACTTCGAGCGCCTCCCCCGCGAGCGCCCCGACGGACCAGGCTCAGCCGACCTCCCTCGCCGAGCGCTACGCAGCCGCCTCCCCCCTGGAGACCTTCTCGGGGAAGGCCACGTACTACGCGGACTCCCTCGCCGGGAACTCGACGGCCAGCGGCGAGCCCTACGATCCGAAGCTGCACTCCGCCGCCCACCGCAAGCTGCCCTTCGGTACCGTGGTGCGAGTGACTCGACAGGACACGGGCGCCGTCACCTACGTCCGAGTGAACGATCGGGGGCCCTTCGGGAGCCGCGACAGAGTCATCGACCTGTCGCGAGCGGCCGCGGAGGAGCTGGAGATGCTCCGCGCCGGGGTGGTGCCGGTGCGGGTCGAGGTGCTCGACCGTCCCCGGTGAGGGGCGTCGCACGCGCAAAAAGCCGAGGGGGGCTGCCGAGGGAGGCCGCCGCGCGCTGCCGAGCTCAAGGCAGCAGCACCCGATCGATCTCGTGCATCATCCCCTCGTCGGTGTCCCGGGAGCCCAGGAGCTGGGCGCCGTCCACCACGGGGAGGCCCCCGATCGCCTCGATGCGCAGCCGCGTCCCCGCGAGGGTCGTCAGCTCGCCCGCCTTCGCGACGTCCTCGGCGGAGTAGAGGCCACGCACGACGTGGCGCCGCACCACGTCCGCCATCAGATCCGGGTCACCGATCTCGAAGAGCTCCAGGCGGTTCTCCAGGGACAGGAGCTGAAAGGCCCGATCGTTCGGCACGAAGATGGTGTAGGGGTCCCCCGCGAGCTCCTTCTCCAGCTCGGTGACGAGCAGCATCGCCGCGAAGGAGCGGAACACGGGCCGATCGAGCAAGCACTCCAGCAACGGAGGAGCTGGCTCCTCCGGCTCCAGCCGCCCCTCGAGGGCTCCCACCGCCGCCTCCACGGCGACCGCCGTGCCGCTGCGCTCGGCGACGGGTGCTTCGCTCGTCGGCCTCGTCGGGACGGGTTCGCTCGGCCCGGCCGCGAGCGTCTCGACGCTCGGTCCGCCTGGGGCGTCCTGAGGCGCTCGCGCGTCGTGGTTGCCCCGGGCCGCCCCGCAGCTCGCCAGCGGCCAGAGCGCCAGGGCACACACCACCGCCCACCTCTTCTTGGCCCCCCGCATCCTCTCTCCAAGGTGCGCCGGGCCGGACCACCGTTCAAAAGGTCAGATCGGTCAGCCGACGGAGCGCTCCGTGCGCTCGGCGACCCAGGCCGCGAAGGGTGCATGCACCGCGCCCAGGGGGAGCTCGACGATGCAGGGGCATTCGTAGGGGTGGAGCTCCGCCACCCGGTCAGAGACGCGCTCGACCAGCTCCTTGCGCGTCTTCAGGAGCAGCACGAGCTCCTCGCTCTCCGTCTGCTCCCCCTTCCACTCGTAGACGCTGGTGACGGGCCCGAGCAGGTTCCCGCAGGCGACCAGCGCCTCCCCCACCAGCTGGCGAGCCAAATCGAGCCCCACCTGGCGCTCGGGCACCGTGACGTACAGGAAGCGGACCTCCGGCGGCATGCCTCCAAGAAAGCCCGCCGACGCACCGCGCGCAAGGTCGCCGGCACCTTCCAAGCTCCGGGGGCGACCGGACATTCGGGGGGCCGGTCGACGGGCTGCAGGGTGGCCCCTCGACGCGTCGCGCCAGGCCCCCCTGCGGTGGGGACCCACCGGGCCACCCAAGAGCTTCCACCTCTGCGGTAACGAGGGAAGCTGTGGTACACGCTGACTCCGCTCCTTCCCTTCGACCCTCCCCTTCGACTTCCCCATGCGACTCCGGGGCACCCGCTCAGGCCATTCTTCTCCACCCGTCCGGAACCCACACGCCCCCGGGCGACGTCCCGCGCGCGTGCTCCGCGCCGCGCTCACCCTGGGAGCGTGCCTGGCCACCCTCCTGCCCCTGACCGGCTGCTCCAAGCGCAAGGCTCCCGAGCACGAGCCGGGCGTCGCGGTCGTGGTGCCCTCCACTCGGGCCACCTGGATCCGGAACTTCAATCCGTTCTTCGAGAGCCAGGCGCGCTGGCCCGCCGCCGCCGGCATCTATGAGCCCCTGGTCATCTTCAACCGCGCGACGGGAGAGTTCGTCCCCTGGCTCGCCACCGCCTGGCGCTGGGAAGACGACAACCGCACGATGGTCCTCACGATCCGCGAAGGCGTGAAGTGGTCCGACGGGGAGCCCTTCACGCCGCGCGACGTCGTGTTCACCTTCGAGCTCATGAAGAAGTTCCCGGCGCTCGATCAGTCGGGCGCCTGGAACCGCCTCGAGGGCGTCAGCGCAGAGGGCAACGAGGTGCGCTTCGCCTTCAAGCGCCCCTTCGTGCTGCCGGCGCTCTACCTGCTCGGCGAGCGCCCCATCGTCGCCGAGCACGTCTGGCGGAACGTGGACGATCCGGTGAAGTTCAGCGACCCGGAGCCCGTCGGGACCGGCCCCTTCACCCGCGTCCTGTCTTTCAAGACGCAGGTCTACGAGCTCGGCAAGAACCCCAACTACTGGCAGCCAGGCAAGCCGAAGCTCGACGTGATCCGCGTGCCCGCCTTCGCGGGGAACGAGCAGCAGGCTCTGTCCATCATCCGCGGCGAGGTCGACTGGTCCGCGGCGTTCCTCCCCGCCATCGATCGCATCTTCGTGGCGAAGGACCCGGAGCATCATGGCTATCACTTCCCCTCCCTGGAGGGCACGGTGATGCTCTACCCGAACACGCAGCGCCCGCCCCTCGACGATGTGCGTGTCCGGAAGGCCATCAGCCACGCCCTCGAGCGGGAGCGCATCGTGCGCATCGCCATGCAGGGCTACACCCGCGTCGCGGACGCCACCGCCTTCAGCGATCTCTACGCCCGCTACCACGACCCGCGGGTGCTCGAAGAGGAGGGCGACTGGACCAAGTACGACGTGGCCCGGGCAGAGGCGCTCCTCGACGAGGCGGGCCTCCGCCGCGGCGAGGACGGCATCCGTCGTCTCCCGGACGGGCGTCCCCTCAAGCTCGATCTGAACTGCGTCGTGGGCTGGTCCGACTGGATCATCGCAGCCCAGATCATGGTGAAGAACCTCCAGGCCGTGGGCATCGACTCGACCCTGCGCACCTACGAGTTCGGCGCCTACTTCAACCGGCTCCAGACGGGGGATTTCGACCTCAGCATCTCCTGGTCCGACGGCGGCGCCACCCCGTTCGTGTTCTATCAGCGGCTGATGTCCAAGGACACGGTGCGCCCCGTGGGGCAGGCCGCGGAGAGCAACTGGCACCGCTTCTCCAGCGCGCGCGCCGACGAGCTCCTCGAGGCCTTCGCCGCCGCCAGTGATCCGGAAGAGCAGCAGCGCCTCGCCAGCGAGCTGCAGCGCGAGTACGTGCGCCACGCTCCCACCCTCCCCCTGTTCCCCGGACCGACGTGGGGGCAGTACAACACCAAACGCATCAAGGGGTTCCCCACGAAGGACAACCCCTACGCGCCGCTCGCGCCCTACAAGTCGCCCGGGCACCTGCTCACGCTCGTCGAGCTGGAGCCCGTCACGAAGGCGTCCTCCGGGCAAGCGCAGAACTGAGGCGAGGACGCGTGACGTACATTCTCCGACGCCTGGGCTTTTACCTCATCGCCGCGTGGGTCTCCCTCACGCTCAACTTCTTCATCCCTCGCTTCGCGCCTGGTGACCCGGCGAGCGCCCTGCAAGCGCGCTTCCAGGGGAAGCTCGAGCCGAGCGCGATGGCCGCCATGAAGGTCGCCTTCGGGCTCACGGACGAGCCCCTCCACGTGCAGTACTTCACCTATGTGAAGAACCTGCTCCGCGGGGATCTCGGCACTTCCATCGCCTACTTCCCGGCTCCGGTCTCGGAGGTGATCGGCAAGGCGCTGCTGTGGACGCTGTTCCTCGCCGGGCTCGCCGTGCTGGTGAGCTTCGCCCTGGGGACGCTGCTCGGTATCCTGACCGCCTGGAAGCGCGGCAGCTGGCTCGACTCCGTCGCGCCGCCGACCTTCATTTTCCTCGGAGCCTTCCCCTACTTCTGGATGGCGATGCTGCTCCTGTACGCGCTCGGGTTCGTCGGGGGCTGGTTCCCGCTGCTGCACGCACACTCCAGCCACCTCAGCCCGAGCCTGAGCCTCGAGTTCATCGGCGACGCCCTGTACCACGCGGTGCTGCCGGCGGGCTCGATCGTCATCGCGTCCCTCGGCGGCTGGCTGCTCAGCATGCGCAACACGATGATCGGCGTGCTCTCCGAAGACTACATCACGATGGCCCAGGCCAAGGGGCTGTCGGAGCGGCGCGTCATGCTGCACTACGCGGCCCGCAACGCGCTGCTCCCCAACGTCACGGGGTTCGGCATGGCCCTCGGGTTCGTGCTCAGCGGCTCGCTGCTCACCGAGATCGTGTTCTCGTATCCGGGCCAGGGCTACCTGCTCTTCGAGGCAGTGAAGAGCCAGGACTATCCCCTGATGCAAGGGCTCTTCCTCTCGATTACCGTGGCCGTGCTGGCCGCCAACTGGCTCGTGGACATCGCGTACGTCTGGCTCGATCCGCGGACGCGCAGCTGATGCCCTTGGGCGACGGAGAGCCGCTTACATGAGCTTTTTCAGACAGCTACTGAGCAATCGCAAAGCGAACATCGGGCTCACCTTGCTCGGGGTGTTCGTGCTCATCGCCACCATCGGCCCCTACCTCGTGCGCGACGCGTCCGAGTTCTTGACCACCCCGCTCTCACCGCCGGACAGCGAGTTCTGGCTCGGCTCGACGTCCCAGGGGCAGGACGTGTTCGCCCAGACCATCGTCGGCGCGCGCACCTCGTTGCTCATCGGGTTCTTGGTCGGCATCGTGGTCGTGGCCATCGGGGCCACGGTCGGGATCGCCGCGGGTTTCTTCGGCGGCTGGGTGGACGACGTGCTGTCGCTCCTGACGAACGTGTTCCTGATCATCCCCGGGCTCCCGCTCGCCGTCGTCCTCGCCGCCTACCTCGAGGCGGGCCCGGTGAGCATCGCCTTCGTGCTGATCCTGACGGGCTGGGCCTGGAACGCGCGCGTGATCCGCGCCCAGACCTTGTCCCTCCGCCGCAAGGACTTCGTCGCGGCGGCCATCGTCGCGGGAGAGAGCCGGCTGCGGATCATGTTCTTCGAGATCCTGCCGAACATGACCTCGCTCATCGTCTCCGGCTTCATCGGAGCCACCGTCTACGCGATCGGCGCCCAGGTGGGCCTCGAGTTCTTGGCCCTCGGCGACGTGAGCAAGGTGACCTGGGGCACGAACCTGTACTGGGCAGCGAACAACCAGGCGCTGCTCACGGAGTCCTGGTGGACCATCGTGCCCACCGGCGTGTGTGTCGCCCTCGTCGGCTTCGCTCTGGTCATGATCAACTTCGCCATCGACGAGATCACCAACCCCCGACTGCGCTCGGAGGGCGGCTGGAAGGCCGTCGTCCGCGCCGCCGGCGTCACCCCGGGCTTCTCCACTCCGGTGCTGCGCCGGGGATCGCTCGCCGACTCCAACGCGCTCGCCGACTCGAGCGCCCCCGCGCTCTCCAAGGAGGCCTCGTGAGCTCCACTCCTCCTCCCGCAGCCTCTCGGGCACGACCCGGCGAGCCCCTGCTCTCGGTGCGTGACCTCTGCGTCGAGTACGTGACCCCCACCGGCCCCGTGCGCGCGGTCGACCGGGTCTCCTTCGAGATCGGCCGCGGGCAGGTCTTCGGGCTCGCGGGGGAGTCGGGCAGCGGCAAGTCGACGGCGGCCATGGCCGCCATGCGTCTCCTGCAGCCGCCGGCGGTGATCACCGGCGGCGAGGTGCACTACGAAGGCCGCGACGTGCTGGCCATGGGTGAGGACGAGCTCAGGGCGTTTCGCTGGAAGGAGATCGCCCTCGTCTTCCAGAGCGCCATGAACGCCCTCAACCCAGTGCTCACGGTCGGCGCGCAGATCGCGGACGTGATCGAGCGCCACGAGAACGTGAGCTCCGCGCAGGCCCTGGAGCGCGCCGCGGAGTTGCTCGCGCTCGTGGGCATCGAGAGCTCACGCTTGCGCTCCTATCCCCATCAGCTCTCGGGGGGGATGCGGCAGCGGGTCGTCATCGCCATCGCGTTGGCGCTCAATCCGCCGTTGCTGTTCATGGACGAGCCGACGACCGCCCTCGACGTGGTCGTGCAGAAGGAGATCCTGCAGCAGATCGCGGAGCTGAAGGAGCGCCTCGGCTTCTCCATCCTGTTCATCACCCACGATCTCAGCCTGATGCTCGAGTTCTGCGACACGGTGGGGATCCTGTACGCGGGGCGGCTCTGTGAGGTCGCGCCCGCCAAGGAGCTCTTCGCCAACCCGCAGCACCCCTACACCCGCGGGCTCATGCGCTCGTTCCCCGAGCTGCACGGTCCCAAGCAGCGCATCGAGGGCATCCCCGGCTCGCCTCCAGACATGCGCTCGCCCCCCTCGGGCTGTCGCTTCCATCCCCGCTGCTCGGTCGCCATCCCCGTCTGTGACCAGGAGCAGCCCCAGCTGATCACCCTCGCCGCGCCGGCGCTGGCTCGCGCGGTCGGAGCCGAGACCGACACACCGGACGCCCCCGTGGGCCAGCAGCGCGGGCACCGGGTGGCGTGCCACGTCGCCGCCCAAACCGCAGGCTCCAGCGACGTATGAACGCTCCCCTCTCGCCGCAGACGAGACCGTGAACACCGACGAATCCATGAGCAGCGACGAACCCACGAGCACCGTCCAGGACACCGCCGTGTCCTCCTCACCCGCGGCGCGGGGCGAGACGGCGCGCGCCGTGGACGGTGAACCGCCGATCCTCCGCGTCGAGGGCCTCACGAAGTACTTTCAGGTGGGCGGTGGCCTGCGCCCCAAGCAGCTCCGCGCGCTGAACGACGTCTCGTTCACCCTGCGCCGCGGCGAGGTGATCAGCCTGGTCGGTGAGTCCGGGAGCGGGAAGAGCACGGTCCTGAAGATGCTCTCGCGCCTGGAACAGCCCACCAGCGGGCGCATCCTGTTCAAGGGGCGCGACCTGCTGGCGGAGGAGCCGCGCAGCGCGTCTCTGTCCTATCGCGGCCAGGTGCAGATGATCTTCCAGGATCCCTTCGGATCCCTGAATCCGGTCCACACCGTCGCCTACCACCTCGAGCGCCCCCTGGTCCGCCATCGCAAGGCCACCACGCCCGAGGAGCTGCGCCGGAAGGTGCTCGAGCTGCTGCACACCGTGGGCCTGAACCCCCCGGAGGAGTTCGCCGCGAAGCACCCCCACCAGATGTCCGGCGGGCAGCGGCAGCGCGTCGCCATCGCGCGGGCCCTGGCCGTCGATCCCGACGTGATCCTCGCCGACGAGCCGATCAGCATGCTCGACGTGTCGATCCGCATGGGCGTGCTCAACCTGATGGACGAGCTGAAGCGGAGCCGCGGCATCGGGTACCTGTACGTGACCCACGACATCGCGAGCGCGCGGTACATCGGCGATCGCACGATCGTCATGTACGCCGGGCACATGGTGGAGGGCGGCTCCAGCGAAGAGCTGCTCGACTCTCCCGCCCATCCCTACACGAAGCTGCTGCTCGAGGCCGTGCCCGATCCTCGCGGCAACATCTTCCGGGAGCTCCCCGCGAAGAGCGGCGCGCCCCAGCTCGTGGACCCGCCCCCCGGGTGCCCCTTCGCGCCCCGCTGCCCGGAGGTGATGGACGTGTGCCGGCGCGAGAGCCCGCGGCCCGTGCAGCTCCGGCGCCGCGATCCGGGAGCGCCCGAGCGCTTCGTGCGCTGCCACCTCTACGAAGAAGACCAGGCGCCCCCGGTGGGCGAGGCCCTGGGCGAGGCCTGACGGCGCCGCGCGGCCGCTTCGGCGCGGGGTCCAGCGCAATGGGGGGTCCAGCGCATCGGCGCGATGGCCCCCGGCGCGAGAGCACGGCGCTGGACCTCAGCGCGTGGGACGGAGCCGGGGGCGGTGCCGCTGCACGATCTCGAGGATGTCGGCGAGCTCGTCGCTGGACGGCGCCTCGAGGGCGAACTCGACGTCTGGACCGCGGAGGGCCAGGTGCCGCCCGCGGCGAGCGCCGATGGACTGGAAGTCCGGCGCGGGCACGGAGGCGACGCAGCGATCGACGAGGGGCGCGCCGGGGGCGTCGTAGAACTGCTGGACGAGGTCCTGCCCGCAGCCGTCGAGGGAGGCCCCGTGGGACAGATTGTCCACGATCACGAGGGTGGAGTTTTCGAGATCTCCGTGCACCAGCTCGGCGTAGATCGGTGGCGTGATGGGATCGAAGCCCCCCGCCATCACCAACGTGGGGACGCCGCTGCTCACGGGCTCGTTCTCGCGGGCGTCCGCGGGGGGCACCCGCCAGGCGTCGCAGTAGTCGAAGTAGTAGGCGCCCGACAGTCCCCCGACGAGCTCTTCGGGGAGGTCCGCCTCGATGGCGGCCACCGTCTCCCGGCTGGTAAACGGGATCTCTTCGGCGCAGTGAGCCGACAGGTGCAACCCGAAGCTCATGTCCCCATCGCTCCCGCCGCCGTCTCCGTCCCCGGAGAGGATCTCGAGGATGTTCGCGAGGCGGCCCATCTCTCCCCGCTCCGCCTCGTCGATGAGCAGCGGGATCAGGGCGACCCCCTGGGGGTGGTACATGAGGTTGAACAAAAGGTTCAGGAGGTCGTCGCCGGTCATCCCGAACTCGCCGAACTCCCCCGGCGTCTCGTTGAGCTGGGCCGTGACGCGACGAAGCTGCGTCATGGGGTCCGGGTACTTGGCGCTGCAGGCCTCCTGCTCGGCGCAGGAGGCGAACACCGCGTCGAAGCCGAGGAGCCCGTTCACGGCGAGGTGTCCGATCAGATCCACCTGAAGCGGCACCACGGAGTCCAGCACCACGGAGCGGACGCCCGCGGGGTGATCCCGGAGCACGGTCAGCGCGAGCCGCGTGCCGTAGGAGATGCCGAGCAGGTTCCACTGATCGTAGCCGAGAGCCCGTCGCACCGCGTCGACGTCCGCCGCGCTCGGCGCAGTGCGGTAGGCGGAGAGATCGACGCCTTCCGCGGTGAGCCGCACCGAGCAGCGGGCGAGCAGCTCGAGGAGCGGATCGTCGAACTCCGGGCCCTCCTCCGCCGAGCCCTGGCCGAGGGAGTCGATGTCGACGGTGCAGTCGAGGGAGTCTCCGCTCGCCCCCGTCCCCCGCTGATCCACCACGACCAGGTCCCGCTCGGCGACGAACGGCTCGAAGGCCTCGAAGGCCCCCAGCACCGCGGAGCTCCCCGGGAACCCCGGTCCTCCCTCCAAATACACGATGGGATCGGGGGCGGGGTCGTCGGCGTTGCTGAAGACGCGGAGCACCTCGATGGTGAGGGTCTTGGTCGAGCCCGGGGCGACGGGGACCGTCACCCGCCCGCACTGGGTGGCGTAGCCCGGGATCCGCCCGCGGCAGGAGTGCTCCACGAAGTCGGCGGTCGGCTCCGGGAGGCGCTCGTCGGGGGGCGGCAGGTCCGCCCCCTTGCCTCGGTCGAGGATGGGCGGACGATCGTCGTCCTTGCTCGAGCAGCCAGCGAGGCCCAGCAGGGCGACCAGGGCGACCCCCTGGAGCCACCAGGTGGACCGGCGCGAGCGTGGGTTCGGGGACCCGGGCTCCAGACCTGGGCGGCGCGAGAAGAAGGCAGGACTCATCGAGGGGAGCCTCGCGGGGGGCGGTCTTCGAGGGTATCCGAGTTCCCTGGTCAACCCAAGGCACGGCCGCGGGCGCACGGGGTGTGTCCGAGGAGCCCGAGGGTACCTGGCGCCCCGAGCAGAGCGCCCCGAGCAGGCGCCCCGAGCAGAGCGCCCCGAAGCAGGAGCTCAGCTCGCCGGGCGATCCGGGGGCCGAGGGCCCGGGGGTGCCTCGGGAGACGCCGCGCCCCCGGGGCTCCCGAGATGTTTCCACCACACTGGAACGGCCACGAGGCTGAGCCCCAGGGTGGCGAGGGCGCTGCCCCAGCGCTCCGGGCGCAGGACGAGGAGTCCTCCTCCGACGAGGAGGGCGTACACGCTCACGGCCGCTGCCACGACCGCCACGGCGCCCCGGACCAGGGCCGCGCGGGGGGCGTTCGGATCGTCCCCCGCGCGCTCTGCGGTGCGCCGCCACCAGCCGGGCGGCTCGACGCGGCGATAGAACTCGACGAGGCGAGAGGGCTCCGTCGGGGACGTCAGGAGCGCCGTGGCCACGACGGCGACGCTCGAGATCGTGGCCATGCTCACCAACCGCACCCAATCCTCGTCCACCGCGAGGAGCAACAGGGGCGCCAGGATCACGGACACCAGGATCGCCACGATCTCGCAGGCGAGGTTGATGCGCTCCCACAGCCAGCGCAGCACGAGGACGGCGCCGAGGCCCGCTCCGAAGAGCAGCGACACCTGCCAGGCCGTCTGGATGGACCGCAGGTGAGTCATGATCGTGACGGAGATCGACACGATGACGACGTTCGAGAGCCGGGCCACGAACACCATCTCCCTGGGGCGCGGCGCCCGCTTGCGCACGCGCCCGAGCCAGAGCGCCCCGTACAGATCGTTGCTCCAGTAGCTCGCGCCCCAGTTCAGGTGGGTGTCGATGGTCGACGCGAGGGCCGCCAACATGCCCGTAATCATCACGCCGCGCGCGCCGACGGGCAGCAGGTCGTCGATGCCCTCCGCGAAGGTGAGCTCCCGCGCCGCGATGGTCGCTTCGGTGATCTCCGACGCGTCGAAAGGGTAGAGCACGAGCAGCGCGAGGACGATGGGGAGCCACAGCAAGCTGCGCAGGGCGACCTGGGCGAAGGTGAACACCAGCGCGGCGCTCCGGGCCTGGCGGTCCGACGCACAGGCCATCGTGCGCTGGGCGAGATAGCCCGTGCCGTCGCTGTTCATCTGAAAGAGCCACTGCAAACTGACGACGACGAGGACCGGGAACAGGGCGTCGCTCAAAGGCGGCGTGAAGCTGAGGATCTCCTCCGCGCGCTCGGGTCCGTAGTGCGCCCGGAGTGCCTCGAGGAGCGAGTCGTGTCCTCCGGCGGCCCGCACCGCCAGCAGCGCGTACAGGGCCGTTCCCAACATCATGAAGATGAACTGCCCCACGTCCGTGTTCACGACGCTGCGCAGCCCGCCCGTCGTGGAGTACAGAGCGACGAACGTCAGCAGGAGCACGATGCTGATGACGTTGTTGGTCGTGGCGATGGCGGCGGGCAGGCGCTCCGAGCCCGACCAGAGGTTGGCCCCGGTGGCCTCGACCACACCGAGGAGAGGCTCATACAGGGACCCGGGCAGCCACTGATGCCACGGCAGAAAGATCTCGAAGACGCGCGTCGCCGCGACAAGCACGAGGGCCATCACGGTGCAGTTGACGACGGTCCCGTAGTAGACGGCCTTGAGCGCCCGCAGCCAGGGCACACCGGAGCCGCTGTAGCGGATCTCCGTGAGCTCGGCGTCCGTGAGCACGCCGGCGCGACGCCAGGCGCGCCCCAACAGAAAGCCCATCATCAGGAACGCGAGGCCGTAGCTCCAGAGGCGCCAGAGCGAGAAGACTCCCCCCACCGCGACCAGGCCCGCCACGAGCATCGGTGTGTCCGCCGCGTACTGGGTCGCGGCCATGCTCACGCCCGCCCGCCACCCCTCGAGGCTCCGACCGGCGAGGAAGTACTCGGAGAGATCCCGGGACGCGCGGCGGCGTGAGGCGAAGCCGGAGGCCACGCTGTACGTCACGAAAGCGAGCACGATGGCGAGATCGATCATCCGTTCCCCACGACGGACAGGGGCTCCCGCGGACGACGGTCCCGGGCACGCCGTCGACGACGAACGCTGCCGCGACGAAGCCCGCCACGGACCTGCCGTGGCGGCCCCTTCTCCACCGACCCCTACCACGGCGGACGTGGATCTCACGGCAGGCATCGGCTCCGACGTGAGGCCGCGCTCCTTTGAGGCCCCCGACGTCAGAAGGGCGGGGGTTCGTCCTCCAGAGGGGTGTCCCCGGGGGTGACCTCTGGCAGGGACCAGGCTGGATCCTGCGGCGGCGGCGGTGGGGGTGGCGGCGGGGGTGGCTCGGCGCCCCGGTGATCGCTGGGAGGCTCGACGTCGTCGAGTCGATGCGCGGGCCTCTCGCGGTGCTCCGCGGGTCCGTCGAGGTGCCCGGCGGGGACGTCGGAGTGCTCGGAGGCGGCGGGGTCGGCGGGGTCTCCGGGCCCGTCGCCGTGCTCCTCGGGCTCGTCTTCGGGGTCCGCAGGGTCGTCGAGGGAGGCCACCTGCTCGGGAGCGGTGCCGTCCAGGAACAGCTCGACCAGCGCGTCCTCCTGGTCGAAGCGCGCCAACAGACCCGTCGCCGGATCGATGCGCTCCTCCACGATCCCTGGTGGGCGGGGGAACTCCGTCGCCGGCTTGCCCTGGTGGGCCACCTTCATCCAGCTGATCCACGCTGGCAGCGCGGTCACCGCGCCCGCCTCGCCCCAGCCGAGGGGCAGCGCGTCGTCGAAGCCCACCCAGGACGCGACCGCGTACTCCGTCGAGTACCCGACGAACCAGGCGTCCTTCGCCTTGTTCGTCGTGCCCGTCTTGCCGGCTACGGGGAACCCCAGGCTCTTGGCGCGGGTCGCCGTCCCCTCCTTGACGACGCTCTCGAGCAGGCTGGTCATGAGGTACGCGACCTCCGGGGAGATCACGCGGCGCGCTGGAGGCGGCTCCGGGAGCGGGATCTCTCCGTCGGGGCCGATCACCTTGCTCACGAAGCGCGGCGCCGCCACCTGTCCCCCCGTGCTCAGGGTCGCGTAGGCGTTCGCGATCTCGAGGGGGGTCACCTCGTAGGCGCCCAGGGCGAGGCTCGGCGTGGCGCCGAGCTTGGACTCGATGCCGAGCGCGCGGGCCCACTCGACGACGTTCGCGGCGCCCACCTCCTGCAGCACCCGCTCCGCGACGCGGTTGTCGCTGCGGGCCACGCCTTGGCGGAGGTTGATCACGTCCTCCGCGGCGGCTTCGTCGCCCTCGGCGACGTCGTCACCGCGCTGGGACGGCCCCGCGCGCTCGAAGCGGAACTGCGTGGCGGGCGTGACGCGCCGGGCGTGGAGCGCGTAGCTGTAGACGAAGGGCTTGAAGGACGAACCGGGCTGCCTGCGCGCCTGCACGGTCCGGTCGAGGCCGCCCATCAGGGCCTCGTAGCTCCCGACGGCGGCCACGACGTCCCGGGTGCGCACGTCGATGGCGATGAGCGCGCCCTGGGGAGCGAGCTCGAGCCGGAGGCGCACGGGGTCCGCCTGCGGAGTCGGCGTGGCGCCCTGCTCCGCGGATTCCGTGTTGGGAGGCGCAGCGGCCCCGGCGCTGGAGTCGCTGGGCTCCGTGGGAGGCGCCTCGAGGAGCCGCACCCGCAGGGCGGCGCCAAGGCCCACGAACTCCGACGGCTTGAGGTGCTGCGGGTTGTAGCGCTCCTCACGACGCAGATCGACGCGGCCGAGGACCTCCCCCACCTGGACGTCGATGGTGTGGCGCTCGTCGTCCACCGCGACCACGCGCCCGGTGTAGATGGCGTGCTGCCGCGGCTTGCCCGTGAACACGTCGCCCCAGAGCCTGCGCTTCTCCAAGGTGAAGGGCGGCTTCAGCTTCTGCCGCCGCATGTAGTCGTCGAGGTTGTCCCGGAGCGCCTTGCGGGCGGCGGCCTGCAGATGGGGATCGATGGTCGTGTGGACCGTGAAGCCCCCGCGACGGGCATCTTCACCGGCCAGCTGCCGGAGCAGCTTGCGCACGTGGGGGACGATCTCCGGAGCCAGATCCGACTCCGCCTCGACGGCGGGGGCGAGGCGCACCGGCTCGTCGATCACCGCCTCGTAGACGGCCTCGGTCATGAACCCCTTGTCGCGCATCTGCCCGAGCACGTAGCGGCGCCGCTCGAGGGCTCGCTCTTCGCTGCGGCGAGGCGTGAAGCGCTCCGGCGACGCCACGATGCCCGCGAGCAGAGCCCCCTCGGCGATGTCGAGCTCGTCGACGTGTTTGCCGAAGTAGTAGACCGCCGCCTCCTCGACGCCCCAGCGCCCGTGCCCGAGGTAGATGTGGTTCAGGTACAGGCCGAGGATCTGGTCCTTCGACAGGTGCTGTTCGAGGCGGTGCGCGAGCAAGGTCTCGCGAATCTTGCGGCGGTAGCTGCGCTCGCTGTCGAGGAGCACGTTCTTCACCACCTGCTGGGTGATCGTGCTGCCTCCTTGGGACACCTTGCCCGCCCGCAGGTTCACCCAGAGCGCCCGCACCATGCCAAGGTAGTTGAGCCCCTCGTGCTGGTAGAAGTGGGCGTCCTCCGCGGCGAGGAACGCATGTTTGACGTGGCTCGGGACGCGCTCGAAGGGGACGACGGTGCGCCGCTCCGTGAAGAGGTTCGCGAGCAACGTGCCGTCCCGCGCCAGGATGCGAGTCACCTGGGGCGGCGCGTAGCCGCTCTCCAGCTCCGCCACGCTCGGCAAGTCTCGGGAGAAACGCCACACGGTGATGACCACCGCGAGGACCCCGACGACGCCGAGGACCAGGCCGCTGAACAGGCACCAGCGCAGCACCTTCGCCCAGCGCCGGGTCGGCGGCTTCTCGGGGGGGAGCCCCGACGCCAAGGGATCACGCGGGGGGCGTCCCACCGGCGCGATCGAAGAAGGAGCAGCGCCGAGCCCGGACTCGTGCTGCGCTGCCCCCGACCACGCGGCGTCCGAAGGAGGCGCAGCGCCCGGAGGCTCGGACCCCCACCCCATGGCCTCCGAGGGCGCCGTGTTCCACGACGCCGCCCTGGTCGATGACGGGGCGGCGCCCACGAACGATCCGCCCTCATCCCCGGACGGCGCGGCACGCTCGGAAGGCACGCCGCCCGGCGGCATCCCGCCCGGCGGCTCGAAACTCGACCTCTCCCTCCCCGAGAGCTCCGCACCCCAGTCGTCTGCAGCCGAGCCGTCTGCAGCCGAGCCGTGCGCGCCCGAATCGTCTGCAGCCGAGCCCTCCGCAGCCGAGCCCTCCCCGGACAGCTCCGTCCCCGAAGGCGACGCGTCCGAAGGCGACGCGTCCGAAGGCGACGAACTCGAGCGCACGCCGGGATCACCGTCGGCGGGGTGAGCCGACTCGCGCGGCGGAAGATCGGCGCGCTGCCTCTGGCTCTCGTCGAGCTCGAGGGACGGATGGCTCGCAGTGGATGGCCGGGACGGCTTGGTGGAATCGTGGTCGCTCATCGGCCCAGCAGGCTCATGACGACGACTGCTAGCACCACGCCCACGAGGAGGCACGAAGCCGCCACGACCACGAGCAACCGCGTGCTCGGCCCCGTGTCGGGCGCGCTCTCCCCCTGCCTCGGGCTCTGGGGAGACGTGGGTGCGTCGGCCCAGGTGTTGTCCGTGCCCTGCCCTTCGTTCGCGAAGGGCTTGAGCGCGTTCCCGAGCTCCGCGGCGGTCTGATAGCGATCTTCGGGCTTCTTCTGCAGGGCCTTCTCCAAGACCTTGCCGAGGCCTTCGGGGAAGGACATGCCCTCCACGCGCTCGTTGAGGGGGATGATCGGCGCGGTGACGTGCTTCTGGATGTACTCCATGGGCGTCTTCGCGTCGAAGGGCAGCTTGCCGGTGAGCACCTCGTAGAGGATCACCGCCAGGGAGTAGATGTCGCTGCGTGCGTCGAGGGTGCGCCCCTGCGCCTGCTCCGGAGACATGAACTCCGGGGTCCCGAACACCATGCCCTCCTGCGTGAGGATCATGCTGCCCGGCTGCATCTGCTGTTCCGTGACCTTCGCCAGCCCGAAGTCGAGGACCTTCGGAAAGTCGACGAGCCCGCCCTGGTTGCAGAGGAAGATGTTCTCGGGCTTGAGGTCCCGGTGCACGATGCCGAGCTCGTGAGCTTCCTGGAGGGCACCGCACACCTGCACCAGGATCGGGATGGCGCGTTCGACCGGCAGCGGTCCACCGCGCCGCACGGTCTGGTTGAGGTTCTTGCCCTCCAACATCTCCATGACGATGTAGAGCGAGCCGTCCTCCTCGAGCTCGCCGTACATGAACACGCGGGCCGTGTTCGGATGGGTCAGCTGGCTCATCGCGCGCGCCTCACGGCGGAAGCGGCTCGTGAGATCCTTCCGGCCAGCGAGCTTCGGATGGAGGATCTTGATCGCGACCTCCCGCTTCATGGCGGGTTGCGCGGCCCGGTACACCGACCCCATGCCCCCCGTGCCAATCTTCTGCAGAATCCTGAACTGCCCATTCAGGATCTCCCGCCCGATGAACGGATCCGTTTGACGCGACGCCATTCGGCTCCGGTGTTATCAGAATTGTCAGAGTTCCCCCAGCCCGTCAGTCCCTTCCTCGCACACCCGATGTACCTCGAGAGCCCTCTCCTCACCGCCGCCGGCTTCCGCCACGCCTTCTTCACCCGCCAGGGCGGCGTCTCGGAGGGCCCCTTCGCGTCCCTGAACTTCTCGAGCGCCCTGGGAGACGCCCCCGAGAACGTCGCCGAGAACCTGACCCGCGCGGCCGGCGCCCTGGGGGTGGATCCGACGCGAGTGTATTTCCTCGATCAGGTGCATGGGGCAGAGGTGCACGCCCTCACCAGCGACGACGATCGGGCCGCCGTCCTCGCGACCCAGGGCGACGCCCTGATCGCCGCCGATCCCCAGGTGGCCTGCGGGGTCCGGACGGCGGACTGCGTCCCCGTGCTGCTGGCCTGCACGAGCTCGGGCCAGGTCGGCGCGGCCCACGCTGGCTGGCGGGGCGCGGTCGCGGGCATCGTCCCTGCGACGGTCCGTGCCCTCAGGGCGCGCGGTGCCCAGGGCCCCCTGATCGCCGCCATCGGTCCCCACATCTCGCTCCAGGCCTTCGAGGTCTCCGAAGACGTCGCCGCGCAGATCCAGGCCGCGGCTCCCGGGGTTCCCCTCCTCGATCGGACCTTGGGGCCGCGTCCCCACGCGAACCTGCGAGAGCTCGTCCGCTCGCAGCTGCTCGATCTGGGGGTCGTCCAGATCGACGAAGTGCCGGGCTGCACCGTGAGCGCCCCGGAGCTCTTCTTTTCCTACCGCCGCGACGGCCGCGTGGGGGGGCGCCACCTCTCGGCCATCGTGCCGCGGAGCCCCGAGAGCCTCCGTCCACCGAGTGCCCCGCCGACCCTCTGAGGGGCCGCCCCCTCGAGGATCGGGGGGCGCGCCTACACCCACCCCAACGCTACCCCCCCCCACGGCGGGGCCACCAACGCCCCCGCCGAGCCCGGCGACGGCGCCAACGACTTTTTCCCCAGGCCACCCGGCAACGGGACGTGTGCCGCGGCGTGATGGGCCGCTCATCGACGTGCGCGCCTGTGGGCGGCGCCGTCGGGCTCCATCCCTTCGGCTTAGCGAAGTGTCGCGGGGCGTTTGCTCCTGGCTCGCCTCTGGCGTTCCATCAAGATGACGGAGGTTCGCTCCACCTCGCAGGTGCCCATGTCCCACAGCAGGTCGTTTCGTCGTCGATGGTGGCTCGCGCCACGGCTGCCGAGGTTGGCCATCGCCTCCGCGACAATCATGTCCGTGGCCCTCGCCTCCCTCGCCGCACCGGCGGCCTGGGGCGACGCCGCCGGCGAGCCGGTGCCCTCCGCCGCTGCCGACGCGGAGGGCGTGGTCGCCACGTTCATCGGTTTCCGCCAGCTCGGCGCCGGACGCACGCTCGTCTACGTGGAGCTGTCGAAGGAGGTCGAACCGACCCTCTCCGTGCAAGGCAAGACCCTCGAGTACACCTTCCCGGGGACGCGGGTCACCCTGCGCAACAACCGGCGTCCGCTCCTGGCACGTCACTTCGAGTCCGTCGTGCACAGCGCCCAGCTCGTTCCCCAGGGCAAGGACCTGAAGTTGGTCATCCAGCTCCGGCAGGAGACGAAGCCCGCGAGCCGCACGGTGCGGCAGGCACGAGGAGCGACGTTCGAGGTCGAGCTCGCGTTCCCCGAGCAGCCCGCTCCCTGACGCTCGTACGCCGCGCCGCGTCGCGGCACTCGGCCCCTCCTGAAGCGCGTCAGCGCAGATCGATGGGGGACGAGCTCGCCGCGGCGACGTCGGATGCCTGGGTGAGGACGTCCGGGTGGATGGCGACGTCCAGCTCGTAGCCGCTCACGGAGCCATGACAGCTCCCACACATCCCGTTGAACAGGGAGCGGGGGAACGACTGGCGCGCCACCTCTCCCGGATAGAACTGGAACTGCTCTCGCACCACGTGTCGTCGCGGCCCGTCGTCGCCCACGAGCTGGATGCTGGTCCCGTAGGTGAGGGGCACCCCGCCCGGCACCTTCACCCGCAGCGAGCCGTCGATCTCGAGGGGCGCCGTGCCGAGCAAGCGATGCCGCTCGTAGAGGCGCCCGAAGGCGTCCTCCTCCACGTGGTCCGCGTCGTCGAAGCTCGTGACGCCGGGCTCCGGCGGGAGCACCTCGAAGACCTCCAGGGGGTCAGGAGCGCCGAGCAGCCTCCCCGTGCGGGTGTTCTGGAACACGAGGCTCATCAGGAGGGGCACGTCGAGGAAGAGCACGTCCGCGTCGCTGCGCCCGGGGACCACCCGCGTGGCGCCGTTGACCTCGTCGATCCGTGACTGGAACACCTTCCGCGGCTGCCGCGCGTACACGGCCACCGGCCAGAGCAGGTCTTCCCCCGCCCCACCGCTCAGGAGCGGCGAACGACGGCCCGTCTCCGGGTCCATCACCACGAGCTCGAACCCGCCGTCGAAATCCGTCAGATCGGTCACGTCGGGCGCGTAGCTCACGACGAAGCGCCCGTCCGGCAGCGGCGCGGGGCTGCGGTAGGCGCCCTCGGTGCCGTCGAGCTTGCCCGTGGCGGCCGGATCGAGCACCCGCGCCGATCTCTGGTAAAATAGAGGGTTGGGCCAGGTGATCGCGCCGGGATCCTGGAGGTAATCCTCGGGCTCGGTGCTCAGGTGATCGACGCCCACGCTGCGATTGACGAGCAAGAGCCCACCGGCGCCGTGGCGCGCGCCGCGATCGCTCACGATGCCCACCAGGTTCTTGTCGGAGAGCTCGACGATCTCCGTCATCTGCTCGTGACCGACGGTGCTGCGCTGCCCGAACAGCGGGTGGTAGTCGCCCCCGTCGAGGTTCATGCGGCGCCCGGCGAGCTGATAGAAGCCCTTCGCGCGCTTCTCCGTGGTGAAGATGAGCCGCCCGTCGCTCATGAACGCGGGCGTGAGCTCCTGATCCAGGAGGAAGGTGAGCTGACGCACCCGCGGCTCCTCGGCGCCAGACCCCGGGCCGTCGACGATGTACAGGTTCGCGTTGAGCCGGCTGGGATCCGCCGGGGAGCGTTGGGGGCCGTCGTAGGTGAACGCGGCGCGGTTCATCACGTTGCCCCGCGTCGACGTGAAGACGATCCGCCCATCGGCGGCGAACGCCGGATCGAAATCGTGGACGAGCTCCCCGTTGTCGGGCACCGCCTCACCGTGCTCGTCCACCGGAGGCGCGGCGATGGTCGGCTCCAGGGCGCAGGATCCGTCCGCCTCCACGACGTAGATCCGCCAGGGCGCGTCCGCGGCGCTGCGGGCAGAGAAAGCGACCCGTGACCCATCCCACGACACGGCCGGCCGCCGCGCGTCGCTCGTGGCGGGGTCGAGGCCACAGACGGCGCTCAAGCTGGTCTCGGCGCCCAGGGTGAAGGTGCCGTCCACCTCGGCGCTCGCCTCGATCCGGACCACCTCCGCGCCGGGACGGAAGGTCTCGAAATCCTGGGGCAGCTCGGCGTCCGTGACGGGGCCCCGGCGCACGAACACGAAGGCCTCCAGCGGGCGCGCGTCGCTCATCCGCGCCGCGCGCTCCCGGGCGATCCACGCCACGATCACGCAGTAGGGATCCTGCTCGTCGATGGGGCCGTTCTCGGCGGCGTCGAGGTCACAGCGCTCGGGATCCCCGCCCGAGGCGAACAGCGGCCCGCCCCGATGCAAGATCCCCCCTTCGCCCACGGCGAGGTTCTTGCGGAGCAGGCGGCTCGCGTTCGGATCCGGTGACTCGAGGGCCACCTGCTCCAGCGTGAGCTCGTAGTTGCGTCGTGTCGCCGCCAGGCCGAAGTGCCCCGCGCTGCCTCCGCGCAGCCGGTAGTCGTGGAACGCGCTGGGGGAGTGGCAGCCGAGCATCATGCAGCCGCGCTTGACGAGCATGGGCTGCACCCGCTCGGCGAAGAACGGAAAGCCCTCGTCGTCGGGGACGTTGCCGGGGCCGCCCTTCTCTTCCGCCCAGGTGCGGAGCGCGCGGTAGCTCGGATCGTCGGTGTTCGAGAAGAGCACACCTCCCTCGTGGAAGGTGCCGCCGAAGGCGGGGGCCAGGGTGCGTCGCAACAGCTCGCTCGAGTCCGTCTCCACCGCCAGGTAGTCCGAGGCGGCGAAGTAGTTCCAGCGCTTCTGCTCGTCCGTGGAGCCGCAGGTCAAGTACAGGACGTTGCCGGGAGATCCGTGGCAGTTGCCCGCGGCGCAGCTGCCCGCCAGCACCCGGTTGGCTGCGTCGAACGCGCGGTAGTCATCGCCGGGGGGATCCGCCTCCGCGTCGAAGGCGGGATCGGTGCCGAGGAGCTCGTTGCACGCGGAGCGCTCCTTCGGCGCGGAGGACGGCGGCGCGTTGTTTTCGGAGGCGCCGTTGCGGATCCAGGTCTCGAGGGTGTTGAAGCCGCTGCTCGTGAAATCCAGCAACGGTCCGCCCACGTGGGGGATGTCGGTGGTGATGAGCAGGGGCTCGGAGTCGTCCCAGGAGGTGAGCCGCACGGGATAGGGGGGCAGCGCCTTGAGCAGCAGCCCGGGCACCCCGTAGGGGCCGTAGTCAGCGAGGAGGTCCTCGCGTTTACGGAGGTCCTCGAAGCTGGCCACGCTGAGGTTTCCGAGGGCGTTGCCCCGGTCGTCCGCCTGGACGTGGCAGCGGGACTGGCTCGGGCTCGCGGCGCAGGAGTTGCCGAGGATCGGCTCGATCTGACGTTGGAAGAACGTCGTCGACTCGGGTCGTTCGTCCCGTGAGCAGCCAGTGAGCGCCGCCACGCTCACCGCGCCGAA